>NZ_JBALBW010000016.1:0-744 GCF_036919895.1 Nostoc sp. | reverse complement strand
CTGACGAAGTTAAAAAATTTTTGGCTGGTGGTGGCATAGTTACTTTGAATCGACTCTGCATTTATATTATGCAGCTTAAATGCCGATTAGCTTAGTTGCTCTGATAGTCGTCACCCTTAATGCAGACAACCTCAGTATTATCTGTCTTTCAACGCCTTTAGTGGTTAGCGATCGCCTATTTCTTCCTGATTTATTCAACGCATTTTATGCCTATTTTGTCAATGCGTAAGTCCTGAGGTGGTAACGTTTCTTTGATTGGTGCTTTAAATCTGGATGGACTGGTTGCGGCGATGACTGTGCCTGGAAGTACCAATACTGAGGTGTTTCTCACATATGTAACTCAGGTCTTAGCTCCTCAATTGTGGAAAGGGGCGATCGTGGTTATGGATAATCTGAGGGTTCATCACGCAGAGCGTGTAAAAATTGCAATCGAGTCTGTTGGTGCAAAAGTCAAGTTTTTGCCCCCCTATTCTCCTGATTTATCCCCCATAGAACTTTGTTGGTCGAAATTGAAGCAATTTCTCCGTTCCTGTGAAGCGCGCACACTGGAATTACTCGATCAAGCAATGGCTGACGCTGTAAATTATATTACCGAAGATGATGCCTTCGGTTGGTTCAACCACTGTGGTCTATTTACCTGAAAATTGCTGTAAGAGAACTCCACAGAAAAAATGATCCAATAGCTATGCCGATTTAGCAAAAATTTCCACAAACCATTTTTTGAGATGAGGAAGACGGTGAATT
>NZ_JBALBW010000015.1:0-18778 GCF_036919895.1 Nostoc sp. | reverse complement strand
GCTGATTGTGGTTTTTGAGTTGTCGTTGTGAGAGACAATAACTCTACTACATCGGCCCTCTCTCCTCATCCTCTTATTTTGGCTAAGGTATTGCAACAGGTAAACCTTTTCCCGGTGTATCTGTAGCCATTTTAGATAGTGAGGGCAAAGAAGTCTCTGGCGGTCAGGTGGGTGAAATTTGGATCAAATCGCCTGCAAACATGATTGGTTATTGGAAATTACCCGAAGCTACGGCAAACACCTTGGTAGATGGCTGGATTCATACTGGTGATGCAGGCTATTTTGACGAAGAAGGTTACATTTATATTTGCGATCGCGTTAAAGATATGATTTGCTATGCTGGTGAGAATGTCTATCCGGCAGAGATTGAAAATATTTTATATGAACATCCAGCAGTGGCTGAGGTAGCGGTAATTGGTGTTCCAGATCAAGATTTTGGCGAAACTATTAAAGCTATTGTCGTTTTAAAAGCTCCGATGAAGGCGACGGCGCTAGATATAATCAATTTTGTCAGGGGTAAAATTGCCGATTTCAAGTTACCTAGAAGTGTTGAGTTTACTGAATCCTTACCAAGAACACCAAGTGGGAAATTGCAAAAGGGGAAACTTAGGGAAAAATATTGGCAAGGCTATCAACGTCATATTAATTGATATATGAATCAGAATAAATCAAAAATGTTTAACTTGGGCAACAAGTTTTATTTTCTACAAGATGCCAGATTCTTGGGATTTTAATTTGTCAGCTAGTGAGGCGGGTTAGCGACGCCGAATAGCGATCGCGAGTGCGTCTCCAAGAGTTGCGGTAGCGAGTCTTCTCCCTTGGCATTAGCCAGAAGGGGAGACGATGCCGCGCAACGAGCGTCATAGCCCGTCGTAGACATCGCTACGCCCAACCCAAGCATCACGTCTAAAAAATGGTAGCTATTGCAACTAGTCATTTTCAGTATTCTTAAATTCATAATTATGCTATTATTGACCCAATATCAACTCGGTTCTGGTGGGGATCAGCCATCAGAGGAAAGGGGGAAAGTCCGGTGTAAATCCGGCGCTGTCCCGCAGCTGTAATGAGATTTATGTCTCAGAGTCAGAATGCCCGCCGAAGTTGGCTAATCAGTTCTACACGTCTGCGAGGCACAGATGAACAAAAGTATAAATATTTCTACCATTATTCAGTCTCATTTCTTTAAAGAGCCAGAGATTCGCTATAGATTACGGCTTGCTACGAGATTATAGACACTCGATTTCAGCTACAAATTACACCTCCTAGTTTTTCTCAGCCCGCTCATCTGAGGGACTAGTTAATTATTGGCAATAATTAGCAATAGATGTATTGCGGTAATCAGCGACGCTAGACTTCAGCTTTGACAAAGCTGAATGATATCTGCAATTCAGATTTATTCCTACACACTTCAAAATTAATGCTTGACAAACAACATACTTTATTTGTTTGCACAACCTGCGCCAGCGTGTGGCAAAACGGTAAACGAGTTGGTATCAGTGGAGGCGAACAACTTCTACAGCAGCTTCAGGAACTCTCACAAGGTTGGGAATTACGAAAAAAATTCTCAATTCAGGCAGTTGAATGTATGAGTGCTTGTAACCGTTCTTGTGTCATTGCATTTGCAGCAGAAGGAAAATCAACCTATCTTTTTGGGGATTTACCAGTTGATGGCTGTGCATCTGCTGTACTGGAATGTGCGAGTCAATACTATACCAAGTCTGATGGTTTATTGCCTTGGTCAGAACGACCTGAACCTTTGAAAAAGGGTATTTTAGCAAAGATTCCGCCACTAAATAAGTGGTCAAAATTAAACATAAGTTGTTGTTAATTGAAGACTGGATAAAATTTCCTAATTCCCAATCACTACTACCTAAATCATTAATCTTCAAAGGAACAGAAAGCAATGCAAATTCAAACAGGAACATTAGGTTATCCCCGCATTGGTAAAAATCGGGAAGTGAAAAAAGCACTAGAAGCATTTTGGAGTGGCAAGCTAGAGACAGAATCATTATTGCAAACCGTGCAAAAAGTTGAGGAATCTAACTGGAAAACCCAACTGGAAGCCGGAATCGATCGCATTGGAATTGGAGACACAACTCTCTACGACCATGTACTTGACTGGATATTTCGTTTGGGGCTAATTCCTCAAAGATTCCAACAATTTAGTGGGTTAGAACGCTACTTTGCGATGGCGCGAGGTCGAGAAGGAATTCCTGCTTTGGAAATGACCAAGTGGTTTGATACTAACTATCACTATCTCGTCCCGGAAATTGCAGAGAAAACATTATCAGTAGACTTTAGTGACTTTTTAGAACGAGTTAGCCGCGCTCAAAAAATATTAGGTAAACGAGCAATCCCTATTATAATAGGCCCCTGTACTCTACTGCGCTTGAGCAAACTAGAACTAAATATTGATCAAGCAGTATCAATATTAATCCCGCTTTACATCAACCTACTCAATGAATTAAAAAATCTGGGAGTAGAAGAAGTACAAATGCATGAACCTGCACTTGTTTTAAGTGATGCTAATTCTTGGAAAGAACATTTCCAAAAAGTTTATCAATCACTTTCGCTAGTTGGAATACCGCTACACTTGGTTACTTACTTTGATGATTTAGGGGAAACCTATCCTTGGGTGATGGAATTACCAGTCAGCGCAATTAGTTTAGATTTCACGCGAGGACGGAACTTAGAGTTAATTAAAAATTACGGTTTCCCTGAAGATAAGCGTCTGGGAGCAGGGGTTATAGATGCCAGAAATGTTTGGCAAATTCGCCCAGAAACAGTTATTCCGTTGTTAGATACGATTAAAAATTTAGTTAGCAACTTTGATGTACAACCATCAGCTTCTTTGCAATTTGTTCCCTACGATGTAACACGAGAGAAACGATTACCAGCAGCCCTACGTGATGTCTTGAGTTTTGCTGAACAGAAACTACAAGAAGTAGTAATTTTAGCAAAAAACATTCTGGGTGATGATACCAGAACCGAAATCCAATTAATTGCTGATAGACAAAATAAATTTTATCAGGTTAATCCAGCTAATCAGTCAGTTCAAGAAAGACTGAAAACTCTCAAGATTGATGATTTTCAGCGCTCATTATCCTATGGATTGCGGCTTGATTCCCAAATTTCGCTTCCTTTGTTCCCGACAACCACAATTGGTTCCTTTCCCCAAACCTCTGAAGTTCGCCAACTCCGGGTGCGTTACAAACGTGGTGAATTGAGTCAGTCAAAATACGAAGCTGCAATTGATATTCAAATTGCTGACAGCATTAAACTACAGGAGGAATTAGGGTTAGATGTTTTAGTTCATGGTGAATTTGAACGCACCGATATGGTGGAATTTTTTGGACAGCAGTTATCGGGCTTCGCTTTCACTGAAAATGGTTGGGTGCAAAGCTACGGTAGCCGTTATGTTCGTCCGCCAATAATTTGTGGTGATGTGGTTCGCATTGAACCAATGACCGTACGTGAGTTTAAAGTAGCTCAATCATTGACTGAAAAACCTGTAAAAGGGATGTTGACAGCTCCTGTAACTATCTTAAATTGGTCTTATCCTCGGACAGATGTTTCTAGGTCAGAACAAGCTTTCCAAATTGCTTTGGCGTTGCGGGATGAGGTAGCGGATTTGGAAGCGGCTGGTGCAAAGGTAATTCAAGTAGATGAACCTGCGCTACGTGAGGGTTTACCCCTGAAGATTGAACGCTGGAATGAATATCTTTCTTGGGCTGTAGATGCATTTCGTTTGGCGACAGCAGTAGCCCAACCCCAAACTCAAATTCATACGCACATGTGCTACTGCGAATTTGGTGACATTATCAAGGATATTGAACGGTTAGATGCTGATGTGATTTCGATTGAAAATAGTCGCAGCAATAATCAAACTTTGCGAGAAATCACAGAAGGTGGTTACTCACATCAAGTTGGTAATGGAGTTTATGACATCCATAGTCCCGTAGTTCCGACAACCGAGCAGATTTTACAGCAATTACGGACTGGAGTTGCTAATTTACCCGTAAAACAAATTTGGGTAAATCCAGATTGCGGTTTGAAAACTCGGCGATGGTCAGAGGTGATTCCGGCTTTAAAGAACATGGTGGAAGCCACAAAAGTCTTGCGGGAGGAAGTGGATGCAACTGTAAAATTAGCCCAAGAAGCTAGTTTAAAAGTGCTGTAAGGCTTTTGTAAGAGGCTTATTGTTGATATCAACAATAAGACCTCATTATCTACATTCATCTGTGCATTCTCCGCATTTTAGAGCGGTGATCTTTATTTTGGAGTTTAAATATGATATCAACAGTAGAAACCATCGCAGCAATTGACTACAAACTATCCAAGCGATTTTTAGAACTCGATCCGGCAGGTTACTTTATCATTTACTTAGATCGGGGAGCAGGCTTAATTTGTGCGAAACATTTTACCAATGAAGTTAATGAGCAAGGATTAGCTATCGATCCAGAAACCGGAAAGCCCATTCCTGCAACCATCAAAGTGGAACGACAACCAACTACTTTATTTACAGGAAGAACTGCTAAAGAAATTTGCATTCAACTGTTTGAGTCAACAAAACCTTGCTTAGTGAGTCGATTGGATCACGCGGCTTACTTGGGACGTGAGTTTATGCGAGCAGAATTAGCATTGGTGACAGGAGAAGACTACGTACAGGATTAAATAGGCTTTTGATGACTTAACCGTGCGGTTGATGGGTTGCCGATCGCTTTAGCGACAACACTGATAACCTTTTTGTTATGACGCGATCGCCACACAGTTGGGGCTAACTTCGTGGAGACTCATTCAGTTGCTGCTGAAGTTGTTGAACCTCCTCAATCGATAAGCCTGTGGAAGGGGCAATAATGTCGATCGCCACTCCTCTACGCAAGAGATTGATAGCGATCGCCCGTGTCTTTTCTTCCTCAGCCTCTCTCCAGATCGAACGATAAACGGTGGATTCCTGCATGATGTCTCTCCGTAATATGCGATAAATGACCTCATTTTCTAATTTTAGCCCAGCTAAAATCCCGGACGCTGCCATCAGATTCGCTTGTGTTGCGGGATCTGAAATCTGATCCATCCTTTGAGCTGCTTGGCGTAACGTTTCTTCTGCATCCGTACTTTGACTTAGAACTGCAAAGGGCAATAGTCCAGGATATTGCAAAAAGAGTGAGGCAGGTTGCTCCCACAACCGAATGACATCAAATTCATGACGTGTGCGTTCCATTGTGAAACTCGTTTGATAAACCAACTCTGAGCTAGTCTGCTTCAAGTAAATCACGACTTGCCGCATCGGTTTGGTTGGATCTTTGCGATACATTCGCACGCGGTAATCCAAAACACGGAATGGAATATTTTTCTTGGGAAGTGTTTGGAACTCGATATGCAAAACAGATTCGTCTGATTGCAGCAAAATTAGGGCATCGGCGCGAATCGGATCGAGGGAGAGTTCAGAGGGTTTGAGTTCTGTCATCGTGACAGGTTTTCCTAACAGCCAACTAGCGAAGTCGGCTGAGAAGTGTTCGGCAAGGAATCGGCAGGTATCGTCATACATGGGAGAGATTGTACAACTGATTATACCGATTTGATTTTGAGTAAATCTAACGTTTGATGAAGTATGGTAGGGCGATCTTTAAAAATGGACGTTTGAATTTTCGGAAAAAGCCCTTTGTTTGCTAAAGCGTGAATTAGAAATAATTCTATAGGAGAATCGGCTCCCCACAGCTTACGAATCTCTAACTTTGAGAAGGAAGTGTAATAACGCTTGATTCTATAATCACGGTATTTTCTTCGAGTATGGTTGTCAGCAGAAACTATGTCTGTGAGGAGTATATCCCGTTTGTTATACTTGCTTGCCAAGAAATACACGCCAATAATGAATCCAATCGAGTCAGTATAGATATCCAGGTTACTTTGTGAATTAAAAAAAGTTCCAAAGCTTCCAAATAAATCCCATTCTCCTTTAAAGGGGTTGAAATTTAGATATACAGGTTCTTGTTCCAAGACTTTTTCTATAGAAAAGTTCTTGAAAAATGTAGCACTCATTTCCTGTGGCTTACCTCTTTTTGATGCTGGGATAAGGGAGATACTGTAGGGTCTTCCCTGAATTACATTGTCTAAACATCTCAAATCATAGAAATTGGCTACTACAAATACCATTTGAAACTTTATTTCTTGCCTTAAATAGTAATCAATGGCTTCTTGAGATGGTTGCAGTGGAATTCCAGAAGGATACAGTCTAGCAATATCTAATGTTATTGGTTCAAGACCATCTAATGTAAAAATGTCCATGTTAAGGACTTCTGGTAAAACAGAAAAGTTGGGAGCAAAAGATAAGTGTGGCGGGCGCTTATAATACGGAATTTTTTCTAAGCTGAGTGGACGATTAACAATCATTGTTACTGCTGAATCAGATTTCAAGAGCTTTAAGAGGCTACCAAGTTCTCTCTTGAGAATAGCGCACTGATCTTGGCTCTCGCCTCACAGCATTCTGGTCAAAAATATTGTGCTTCGCAGCAGGGACACATTTTACCAGACGCGATATCTTGCGTCTGGACATCTAAACCAATATTTATAAACCCCTATTAGAAATCATCCCAACCTTCAATGCTAGAAGACATAACATAACTAGTCACACTCGCCTCAAAGAAGTTTGCTTTTGTATTCGCTTCTTTTTTTGTATCTGAGAAACGCTCCAAGTGAGTATAGGGGCTTTTCTTGTAGATAGCTTCTGGAAATAGGGCTTCTAAACCGATCGCCTTTAAACGAGCATTTGCCAGATATTTTGTATACTGTTCTGTACTCTTGGCTGTAATGCCAAGAATATCATCTCCGACAATATGTCCTGTCCACTTGCATTCATGCTCGACGGCAAGAGCAAACATTTCATAGATTTGTTCGCGGCTGTGGGGGAAAACTTGCATCGCTTCTGGAATCAATTTTTGATATAGCCGCACATGAGAAAGTTCATCTCGGTTAATCATTCTAAAGATATCGGCACTCCCAGACATGAGCATCCGTGATGAGAGATTGTAGAAAAATATAAACCCGTTATAGAAGTACAACCCTTCTAACAAATAATCCGCCAGCAGTGATACGAAATAATTCTCTGGTGTGGGGTTATCAACATACTTTTGGTATAGTCCAGCGATGAATTCACATCGTTCTTTTAGAATGCGATCGCTCCGCCAAAAATCATAGACTTGTGTCCGGCGATCGCTCGGAATCACCGTCTCAATGATGTATTGATAGGACTGATTGTGCATCGCCTCTTGAGAAATTTGTTCCGCCATACACAGCGCAATTTCTGGTGCAGTCACGCTGTTTTTGATGTGAGGCACATTACAGGTTTGCACCGAATCGAGAAACGTCAGATAACTGAGGATGCCATCAAATGCACGTCGTTCTCCAGGTGTGAGATTGACGTAATCTGTCACGTCTTGAGTAATATCAATTTTTTCAGGTCATTTGTGTTCAGTAAGATTAGCTACTCCTTACCCGCTTTTTCAAGCTGCTCTAAGTCACCTTAGAGATCGGACTATATCATCAACTTATCTTTTGATAAGAAGTTCCCCGCTTCGACTGCCAATCGCTTGCAGCCTACTCTACTTTTCACCACTTTGTGGTTCGTCAGTCGCCTGCGGAGGGTTTCCCTCCCGCAGCGCTGACTTACTTATTGTGAATTTCGATAGTCTCTACACCTTCTCGTTTAGCAACGAGCTTGGCACGGGATTGTCTATGAATAGGTTTCCCCCGTTTTCAAGGAATTTAATCTGGACTACCTAGTTAATCCAGAAGTTTTCGCGCATTTGACGGTAGAGAGATACAGCCCACGAGTAGCGAACATCGTTTAATTGCATTAAGTTCGTAGTCTCTCCAAACCAGATTAAACGGTTGGCTGTATTATCGTTTCCGTTCGGATTGAAAACGGGATTAATCGGCATTAATGATTGTCTTGGTTGGTACATTTTGAGTTGGTTCTAATTAGTTTTCTTGAAGAGTTTGCTATTGAGGCAAACCCCTAAGCCGCAACTTTCTGCTTCATTCATATCGGTAGTCAGATATCTTGCACCTGGCGACTGGAAGTCGCGGCTACACAGACAAAACCCGCACTTCGACAAGCTCAGTGACCACCTGCGCGGGTTGAAAACCCTTAATTTTTCGTTAGTCCGCGCAGGCGGACTTGGTTTGTATAGCCGCGATTTCTAATCGCCAGGGCTAAGTGCAAGATATGAGTAGTTCAGCTTGCACAAGCAACGCATTGCTCGTTCGATTCTTTGAAACTATCTTTTTGGACAGTGCGAATGTAGTAGATTGCTTTACAACCCAATTCCCAAGCCAGCATTAGGGTTTCAAAAATATCAAGAGCGGTGAGAGAACGCTCAGGTTCGTCGGGGAAATAGACTCCAGCATTTAGGTTAAATAGCAATTCCATTGAAATTCCTGTATCAATCCATTGTTGAATTGTGGCGATCGCTTTCACTACTTTTTTCTGATCCAGTGTCTTATTTTCGACATAGAACCATAAATGATCCCGAATGTAAGGCGGTGCGATGGGTACTGAACCCTTTGCCCACTTTTCATAGAAGAATTTGCTGTAAACGGGTAAAACACTGGCTGTACAACCCTGAACTAAAGATGAAGAAGTGTTAGGTGCGATCGCAGTAATATGTGAATTGCGAATCCCATGTTGTTTGATATCCTGACTCAGTTGTAAAAAACGTTCTGGTTGACTTGCGTGTTGCAAAAACCAATCGACAGGTTTTGCTCCGATTAAATGTCCCTTGCTCCATTCACTACCCCCAAAAGCAGGATACGCACCCCGTTCCTTCGCTAATTCCATCGATGCTGCGGTGCAATAGTAACCGATGTCTTCAAATAAATCACTGATTTCTTGAAGATGGGTATAGGTGAGATGACGTTTTGCTAACCAGTCGGCTAATCCCATACAGCCTACCCCAATTGTGCGATATTTGGTATTGTGGGTGGCACTAGCAGCAAAGGGTGGTGAAGTCAGTTCAATCGTGTTATCTAGTATACGTACTGAAATCTGAGAAATTGCTGCGATATCTTCTGTTTCAGTCTGTGCTAAGTTGATGGAAACTAAATTGCAGTTGTGGACAATAATTCCTTCAGCAATAAAATGATGAGCGTTAGGAATATTTAAATCGTATACATGGGCTTGCCCAATATACTCAATCGATACTACTTCTGAGGTTCTGCGGTATCTTTGTTTATCAATTTTTCTCGCACGTTTTGTTTGATGATATTTTTGAACTTTATCAGGACATAGATCGAAGCTGATAACGTCCATGAAACGGTCTACAGCCCAATCACTAATATTTAAATTACCTTGGTAACTTCCTCGGCTTGATAAATATGAGTAATCAATGGTGGAATGAATACCAAAGCAAATAAGACAGTCTCGGACATCATTTAAAAGCTCAAGACTGACACTAGATAGTTGAATGACTGGACAATTTCTTTTATGAGAAGGATTCTTTACACATCCATCCGCGCTAAATAAGCCGCTGAGGATACTTGCTAGTCTATCTGCTGGCAGAGATTTAATCAGATTACTTAATTTTTTTGTTGCTCCTTTTCCTGGGGTTAATCCATATTTTTGCTCAAGATAGTTTCGGAAGGATTGCTTGTTAGTTATCCATGATTTAACACCAGCTCGTTTATCAGTATAAATATGTGGTGTTTGTTTATTCGATGCTAAATTATCAGGAGTAGTAGCATGATGAATTTTTTCCATCTCTTCTACCACCTTTTCTATTGCCAATGTTTCATGCGCTCCAAAACAAACGCCAATTGATCTATCCAAAATCCATCCATCACCAATTAACCAGCCAATTGCTGCATCAGAAAAGTTCCGAGAAACACTAAAGAATTCAGGTAACGGAAATTCAGAAACTTGAGTTTCCAGGCGATCGCCTACTTTAATTTCGTCAAGAGTTAACCATTGGCGATGCCGATTTTGTGAGCCATGCCTAACTAAAAACTTATGATTTCCTGTTGCCTCAATAGTGCGCTTATTTTTGAGAGTTAAGCGATAGATATCCTTGACACCATTATCAATAAGTTTAGCTGTTTCAAAGTGGTAAACAGGAGTAAAATCTTGATCTGATCGAAAAGGAACCAAAACTCTTTGTTGATCGCATTCTTCGATTGCTTTCCAGCCTACCTCAGTTAAAATTTTTGTTCCTGCTGCTAAACACGTATGTGCTTCTTCACCTGGTTTCACATTTGACCACGATTCCTGGCACAAATTCCCACCAGGAATATAGCCCTGATGCTGATTGGGGTTGGCTCGGTTGGCGGTATCTTTGAACCATAAATAAGGCATCCCGGTTTCTAATTGGGTTCGCATCACCTGTTTCAGTAAAAGACGTGCATTCACCCGTTTGTAGAGCGTAATCGATTCATCTAAACTGGCTTCGATTTGAAGATAAGCACGTTCAAATGCTTCACCCCAAGTTGAAGCTAGTTCAATGCCTAAACGAGTTCGTATCTCATAAGGATCAACTAAAGTCCATTCTGTATCTGCTGCTACCCGCCGCATAAATTCGTCACTGACAACTAATTGCGGAAACACGTCATAAGCTTTGCGTCGCCCGTCCCCACTTTCGGTTTGCATTTCCAAAAATTCAGGTAAGTCCAAATGCCAAACATCTAGACTCACAGTCACAGCACCGGCTCTGCGTCCACCTTGATTAACTGCGATGGCTGTATCATTCAACAATTTAATCCAGGGAACCACACCACCAGAGGCATTAGCTTTCCCCATCACCCAACTACCAGTAGCCCGAATCCGAGACAGATTCACTCCCACACCGCCGCCATTTTTGGAAATGCGAGCCGCATCATGGATACAAGCAAAAATACTTTCCAAATTGTCGTCCATTGCCGTAATGAAACAACTAGCAAGGGAACCATTGGGAATCCGTAAGTTTGCCAGAATGGGTGTTGCTAAAGATATTTGACGATTCGCTAACGCTTCATAAAATTGCTTTGCCCAGGCTAATCGGTTATCTGGTGTTTCCACGGAGGCAATCAACAGCGCACAAGTTAAAAATGCTTCTTGAGGCAACTCATTCGCTAAAAGATATCGCTTCGTCAGTAATACTGCTCCCGCATAATCATAATCGGCATCCCGGTCAGGATTGATCCAAGTATTGGCAATTTCTAATTCTTCAGGAGTGTAGATTAAGATGCGGCGATCGTATTGTCCTTCTAAAACTTTAAAATGTACAGTCCGAGCATAGCACCCGTACTGATAGCCACGACCAACTTTAGTATCTTTCCATAAACTCCAAATATGTAAGCGTCCTGCTACATAGCGCCAATCAGGTTCTTCAGGATTACACAAATCCAAGGCACAGCGAATTAAATTATCTTGAATTTCTCGCGTGGTAATTCCGGGACGCAATCGAGTTGTCAGATGTGCTTCTAGGGCAATGGAATTTGCTGAAAGTCCGCAACAAGCCCAATTAACCACTGTGCGAATTTTATTAATTTCCAACGGTGTAGTCGTTCCATCACGACGAACAACATGGATATCCGTTGTGGAGTCCTCAAAGAGTGTAGATGGAGCTTGCATACAAGATATGTTGATGAATTGTAGAAGAATAATTGCAAAAATGGAAAAGAATTGTTGACTAGGTTTGGCAAGGTAAAAAAATTGTCAGCGCTATGTCAGCAAACGCTGGCAACCCGAAAAAGTTTGTTGGGTTGAAAAATTTCTAGAAGAATTGTCCAATAAGAATCCAGAGCAAGCTTTGGTAAAGAATGAGACTTGCCCCGATTAATGACGAATGCCAGTATAGATCGACCATTGATTTTTATGCAAGCAAATCACAGTTGTGTTAGTATGTAAATGAATCTCGGTTCTAGTGGGGAACAGCCGCTAGAGGAAACGGGGAAAGTCCGGTGTAAATCCGGCGCTGTCCCGCAGCTGTAATCAAGGCTTGCCTTGTGAGTCAGAATGCCCGCCGAAGTGAACTTTTAAATTTTTGTACATCTGCGAGGCACAGATAAGTATTCTTATGAAGATTTCTACAACTACTCAGCTTTACGTTCTCATAGCCCCACATATCAAGACGCTACAGATTACGACTTTCTATGAGAGGGTAAGCGATTGATTTCCAGTGCAAATTGTGTCTTGAGATGCAGCGATAGCGAAGCGCTGCTGCAAGCAGATCGCGATTGCCACTCCAGATGAGAGTATCGCTTGCAAATAGTCACAGCAACAAAAAAACTCTGTATTAACTAACAGATTGAATTTGTTCAAAACAGGTAGTAAATGGCGTGTATGACGTACATAGTCCTGTGACACTAGTGAACAAATACTTTCCCAATTACGCATAGAAATTGCTAATTTACTAAATTAATACTTAAGTTAATCATCATGCCGAAATTCTATCTTCACCGAGTTGGCAAGATTCCGACTTCTGTTCATCCCTTTGTCAAACAAACGGCTCTCCCGCAAGATAAACACAAGCCCAGTCTACTGCAAGGGAAAATTATTCAAGATGTTCAAAACATTGCAATGTCGATGTATCGGATGATTTATATTGCAATCGCCTCTGTCGGGCGGTTACGACATCGCTCGTCTGATTCAGGACAAGCAGCAATGAGCAAACCGTTAGATCGACTCAAATAGGTGTACAAGAGCATTCAAAAAAATGTCAAATTTATTATATTTTGTAATTGGTTTTCTTCTGCTTTTAGTAATTGGAATTGCGGCTTATTTCCTAACTGCCCGCAAGTATCAATCCTCATCCACAGTCGCCAATTCCTACGACCAATGGACACTTGACGGCATCCTAGAGTTTTATTGGGGGGAACACATTCACCTCGGTCACTACGGTTCGCCGCCACGAAGTAAGGGTTTTTTGGCTGCTAAATCTGACTTTGTACATGAAATGGTTAAATGGGGCGGAATAGAAAAATTACCTCCTGGTACTACCGTCTTAGATGTTGGCTGTGGGATTGGGGGTAGCAGCCGGATTTTAGCGCGAGATTATGGGTTTGCTGTTACAGGGATTACAATCAGCCCACAACAAGTGAAACGCGCCCAAGAGTTAACGCCCCAAGGACTAAACGCCCAGTTTGCGGTCGATGATGCGATGGCATTGTCGTTTCCAGATGCCAGTTTTGATGTGGTTTGGTCAATCGAAGCAGGCCCCCACATGCCAGATAAAACCGTTTTTGCTAGAGAATTAATGCGGGTGCTAAAACCTGGTGGTGTGTTGGTTGTAGCTGACTGGAATCAGAGGGATGACCGCCAAAAGCCGCTCAATTTTTGGGAAAAACCAGTAATGCGGCAACTTCTCGATCAGTGGTCTCATCCAGCTTTTTCTAGCATTGAGGGATTCTCCGAGCTTTTGGCGGGGACAGAATTAGTTGAGGGGGAGGTAATTACGGCAGACTGGACGCAAGAAACGCTTCCTTCTTGGTTCGATTCGATTTGGCAAGGGATAGCTCGACCAGAGGGATTGGTGCGTTTTGGACTGTCTGGTTTTGTCAAGTCTGTGCGCGAGGTACCGACGCTTTTACTGATGCGTTTGGCGTTTGGTGCTCTTTTGTGTCGATTTGGAATGTTCCGCGCTGTGCGGGCAAACTCACGCACAGAATTGATCGATAGAAACTTTGCCAACCAAAATCCTTCAAGCTTGGTTAGGTAGCGATGCCTACGGCGAGCGGAGCTAACGCATAATGACAAATTTTGAGTTTCCAACGATAAACTACGATGTTGTTATTGTCGGCGGCAGCATTTCGGGTTTGACGCTAGCCTGTGGACTGCAATCGTCAGGTTTGCGAATTTTAGTAGTGGAAGCACAACAACAGCAGCAAGCAACAGAGCGAGCGCGAGCTTATGCCCTGTCGCCCTTGACAAGCCAAATTTTTCGTGATTTGGGGCTGTGGGAACAAATTGCGCCAAAAATTAGCCACTTTTCACGGGTGATACTGTCGGACGCGGACTATCCTCACCGAGTCGAGTTTTGCCCAAAGGATTTGGGTGAAGCAGCAGTTTACTACTGTGGCGAGCATGGGGTGCTGATGGCGGCACTCCAGCAACGAGTGGCGACAGTAGCTAACATTACTTGTTGTTATGAGACTCAAGTGGTTGAGGTGTGCTATGGAGTCCAAACCGCAGAGGTGGTGGTGGAGGGTTCCCAGGGTCAACAACGGTTGCAAGCAAAGTTGGTCGTGGCTGCTGATGGCATCAACTCGCAAATTCGCTCTTCTGGTGGCATCAAAACTAACGGCTGGGCTTACTGGCAATCCTGTATCACAGCTTTCGTTGCCCCAGAGCGATGCCTAGGGCGGGCTTCGCCTACGCACCAGAATATCGGCTACGAGCGTTTTTGGCCCAGCGGCCCTTTTGCAATTTTACCCTTGCCTGATAATCGCTGCCAAATCGTCTGGATTGCCCCACATGCAGAGGCTCAGGCAATAGTTGCTCTGCCACCCGACCAGTTTATGAACGAACTACGACGACGCTACGGCGACCAAATGGGGAAACTGACCTTGTTGAGCCAGCCCTTGGTGTTTCCGGCAAAGTTGATGCAGAGCCGCCGCTATTGCCAGCTGCGCTTGGCGTTGCTGGGGGATGCTGCCCACTGCTGTCATCCGGTGGGCGGTCAGGGGCTAAATATGGGTATTCGTGATGCGGCTGCCTTAGCCCAAGTGCTGCAAACTGCACAACAACAGAAACAAGACCTGGGTTCTCTAGCGGTGCTAAAACGCTACGATCGCTGGCGACGCTATGAAAACTGGGTCGTACTAGCCTTTACCGATATTCTCAACCGCAGCTTTTCTAACGAATGGCTGCCAATGGTTAGACTGCGGCGGTTGGTACTGCGGCTGATAATTTACTGGTCTTTCCCACGAAGGCTACTGCTGCGACTGATGACCGGGCTATGGGGTCGCAAGCCACAACTTGACGCTCTATCTGCCGAAGAAATGCCCAATGGCAACCGTAGTAAACATCTAGCTTCTGATCGCTCATCCTCGGCGGCTTTGCAGAATATCAATATTTGGATTTTAACGCTGGCAACACTGCATGATATCTGCGGTTAAAATTTCTTTCTGGCGATCGCAAAATTCATCAACAACAAACGACACACTTTATATGCAAAAAATTCCCGTTACAGTAATTACAGGATTTCTAGGTGCAGGCAAAACGACGCTAATTCGCCATTTACTCCAAAATAATGAAGGGCGACGCATTGCTGTTTTGGTGAATGAATTTGGAGAAATCGGCATTGATGGCGAACTTTTGCGTGATTGCCGAGTTTGTGACGATGAAGAAGACTCCAACAATAACATTGTTGAACTCACCAACGGTTGTCTGTGCTGCACAGTGCAAGAAGAATTTCTCCCAGTAATGCAAGAATTGCTGAAGCGACGCGCGAGCCTTGACTGTATGTTGATTGAAACCTCTGGACTAGCACTTCCAAAACCATTGGTGCAAGCATTTCGCTGGCCGGAAATTCGCACAGGCGCGACAGTGGACAGCGTAATTACTGTGGTGGACTGTGAAGCGTTGGCAACTAATCAATATGTAGGTGATTTAGCAGCCCTCTTAGCACAGCGACAAGCCGACTCTAGCATAGAACACGAAACACCGATTGAGGAACTATTTGAAGATCAACTGGCTTGTGCTGACTTAGTGTTGCTTACCAAGAGCGATCGCGTTGATGAACAAACGCAAGTTAGAATACAGCAATGGCTAAAGCAGAACTTATCTCCTGGTGTAAAAGTCATTCCTTGCCAGGACGGTAAAATCAGTAGCAATTTGTTACTCGGTTTCAACGCTGCGGTAGAAGATAACTTAGATAGTCGTCCCAGTCACCACGACAACGAAGCCGAACACGAACATGATAAAGGGATTAATGCAGTGCAACTACTCCTAGACCAAGAATTTGAGCCGTCTGTCTTGGTTAAACGCTTGCAAACATTGGTGCAACAGCAAGAAATTTATCGAATTAAGGGATTTGTAGCAGTTCCCAACAAAGCCATGCGTCTGGTATTACAGGGTGTCGGTAATCGATTTGACTACTTCTATGACCGGATTTGGCGACCCCAAGAACTCCGTCAAACGCGATTAGTGTTCATTGGACGAGAGCTTGAGCAGGTTCGCATTGAGTCAATTGTGTTGGGGGAAGAAGTGAATGCGACCGTCTAATAGTGTTTGGCAAGGAAATTTCGGCTACTGGCAAAACAGCTTTATTCATAATAATCTGCTGGTAATTGGTTACACAGCATGGAAGGGATTTCAGTCATTTGGGCGGGGAGTTGTTATTTGTGCTGTGGATACTCAAGTTACTCATCCTACAATTACAAGTCTTGATACAGTTCCCTTTGCTCTGCAATTTCTTCCCTCCGATCTGATTGGGTATTACTTGCGATCGCAATCAATTAGCTCATCCACGATCTCATCCATTTTCCCAGCAGTCGCAACATACAATCCCGATCAAGATATTCTTCTTGTACTAAAAGCTAAACCTCAGATTGAGGTTAATTTTTTACACCAACTAAAAATTACTCCACCCGATTGCTACGAACAAGTTTGCAAGCGTTGGTCAGAATTTCAACCAAGTTTAATGCCCTAAAACTTACTTTATTCGTCAATGCTCAAGTCAAAATCAAGCAATATTCCCAAACCTACTCGCTACCAAAATGCAGCTATAGATTATTACATGGGACTCACAGATTCCTCCTATCTCCATTACGGGTATTGGCAGCCACTACCTACTGCGGGTGAGGAATTAACTCTAACTGGTCTGCGTGTGGCTCAGTCAGCCTATGCAGCCAAACTTTTGAGTTTTATTCCAGAGGGGACAAAAACCGTGCTTGACGTAGGCTGTGGGATTGGAGGTAACGCAGCATATTTGTATGATCGCGGTTTCAGTGTTGAGGGATTAGCACCCGACGCACTCCAGCAAGAAAGATTTATCAAAAATACCAACGGTCAAGTCCCTTTCTACTTAACGAGATTTGAAGATTTCCACAAATCATACTCCTACGACCTAGTTCTATTCAGCGAAAGCAGCCAGTATATTGCTCTTGACGATTTAGCTCAGGGTACGGCTGGTTTACTAAATAGTGGTGGCTACCTGCTGCTTGCCGATATGATGCGTTCTGACAGCGAATACAAAGAAGGCATTTTTTCAAATTGTCATGTCGCCAGTGAGCTTCAGACAGCGTTAATACAGGCTGGATTCAATTTAATTAAGACTGAAGACATTTCAACCCATATTGCGCCAACCATTGACTTGTGTGTTAATAACTTCCGTACTTTTGGGCTGACAACGGTCAAATATATTGCCGATGTTGTAGCGATCGCTGTCCCTCCATTATACTCACTCGGTCGTTGGGCATTTAAGCGCTGGCTGGAAAAGTTGGTTATCGAGGGATTAGCAGCACGCGCAATTTTTGAGAGCCATTTATGTTATTCCATCCAACTCTGGCAGTTATCAAAAGGAGTTTAATCAAGATGACCCCAGAAATAAACACCCAAGATTGGCAACAAGCTTTTATCGCCACCAACATATTAGCAATTGGTTACAACGCTTGGATCGGTTATTTAGGAGGAGAACGTGGTGTGGTAATTTGCAGTAGCAACTCTCCGCATTTAAGTATGGCTGGCGAAACATTTAAAGCGTACTTTATCGGGCGTAAAAATCTTGCAGCTTTCTTAAATGCTTGGTTAGCAGCACCCGATACCGTACTGTTGCAAAGACACTTCATCAACGCTCATATTCTCGAAGCTGTAGATAAGTATAATCCGCAGACTGATGTTGTATTTTTGTTGGAGTATGGTCATCAAGCTGGGTTTTTCTATTTAACTAATCTACCAATTACACCACCACAGTGTTATCAAACTGTATGCAGAGAATGGGCAGAATTCCAACCTCAGTATACCCTCCCAATCGGAACAAAAATACACTGAAAAAAGAGCTAAAAATCAACAATAATATATAGTTACAACACAAATGCCTGTGACATCATCCGTATTCGCTACCGAACGTCTGCTTTTTACCCCCGCAACTCCCAACACAGATGCCATCCCCACCATCTTCGCTTTTCCCAATGATTACACGGTGGGGATAACAAGCCTTGGCTATCAAGTGGTGTGGGCAACTTTAGCGATGCGTTCTGATATGCAGGTAAGTCGCCTGTTTACCGATACCAACGAACAACTTCCGCGAGAACCAGAAATACTCGGTTTTTCCATGTCTTGGGAACTGGATTATGTCAATATTTTGAATTTATTGGAATCTTTAGAAATTCCTATCAGGGCAGCTTACCGTGGCGATCATCATCCCATAGTTTTTGGTGGCGGTCCTGTACTCACTGCTAACCCGGAGCCTTTCGCAGATTTTTTTGATGTCATTTTGCTAGGAGATGGCGAAAACCTGCTAGGAAATTTTATTGATGTTTACAAAGAAGTCAGAAATGCCTCTCGACAAACTAAACTGCAAGCACTTGCACAAGTACCGGGAATATATGTACCTAGTTTATACGAGGTGTACTATCATGCATTAGACGGCGCTGTCAAGTCAATTCAACCAATCTCAACAGAAATCCCTGCCGTAGTGCAAAAGCAAACCTATCGGGGAGATATCCTCTCAACATCAACAGTTGTGACGGAAAAAGCCGCGTGGGAAAATATTTATACAGCACTTTGTGTAACGGTTTGGTACAGTAGTTGAGAAGATAAAAGTAAAAAATCAGATGAAACCCTACTCAGTAGACCTGCGGGAGAAAA
>NZ_JBALBW010000014.1:0-25201 GCF_036919895.1 Nostoc sp. | reverse complement strand
ATCTCCTTTCTCTAAAAAAATAGTTATTTTGTACTACATTTTGATTTTCAAAATGGGGTTAATACTCTATTTATTTCAAAATGAGAATTGCTGAGCTTTTGCTTACTCAAAAGCAGCTTTGACTTTCTCATTTTGGTGTTTTCCGTAAATCAAATAAGCTTTGACTTTCTCAAACCCCAGTTTGCTTACTCCAAAGCAGCTTTGACTTTTTGATTTCGGTAGATTCAACAAGCTGATTTAGGTTTAGCGATCGCAAATTGGGGTTACAGACAAAGCCCGCATTTCTCACAAGCAGTAGGGGCGAGTTGACAGATACGATCGCAAGAGGACTTTTCAAACATCCTCTAAAGGGTTTTACTTTCACCTTTTGCTGGATTACTACCTATTTCTACACTGGTTTTTTTGGTAGATTTTAGTGCCTTTTGAGGAATTTTTTCGAGTGTTGGTGCTATTTTAGGATTTTCTTGTTTGAGAATAGCTTCACGTTCCAAATTGATGGTTTCAGGTGACAATTTACATAGTGTTTCCAAAGATATTTTCCCTTCAGCATATAGTACTTCTAATAAATTTGATGCTGACTCTAAAATTTGCTTTCCATTTCTTATTTGGATGCTAAATTTATCTTCAATGGCATCAAAGATAACGAAAAGCGATATCTTTTTCCAATTTTTTTGAGTCGAAGCTACTACCTTATAGTCAGCGATGATTTTTCCCTCTTCTGGTAAATGAAGGGCTAAACCTGAGTTCTGAATACCTGTTTGGATTTGCTCAAGAGACAATGAAGAAATATCAGTAATTAGATTATCAAGATTTATAAAATCTGCTAAATCAGGTAGGTTGCTAACTAGATCATTTAATGATTCAGATTGAAAAGTTATCTTGTTGTCTAAAGGATCTGAAATAGCATTAAGCTGTACGGGATATGGGGGCTGTGGTACAGAGCCTTTTTCATAAAATGAGCGCCCTTCTGGAGTAACTGTGATTGGCGATGTTGCTGATAGAGTTTGTAATGAGCGAAGAGTTGCAGTAGTAGTTTTAATAAATACAGAATCAAGCCCAAGTATAGAGGCTAATTCATCCTCTGTTGGCGGAGTTTGAAATTCAATAGCAGCGCGGATAATAAATTCTTCAAGGACGTTAAACTGACGGGGTTCTTTGATATTGACTTCTACAAGAGTTTGACGCAAGCTATAACGAAATTGACGTGCTGCAAAAACTGATAGGCTAGGATTTTGCACTTCAATTTCGCTTACAACATTCTTGAGATTGTCATCAATAGGTTTAGGAGAAGGAGCGATCGACATCAATAAAATCTCCATATATAGGACTAGTATTTGATTTTTGAAAATATCCGTAGGGTGCTTTAGCCAGAGGCATAACGCACCATCCAAAAGCTTTGGTACGCTACGCGATAACACACCCTACAGATACTTGGATTTTTTCATAAATCAAATCGGATTCCTATATGTGGGAAAATTAAACAAGTTCACGGGATCGAGATGCCTTAACAGGTGCATGTTCTAACTGACAGTAAGGGCGGCTATAACTTAGTGGTGACTCTAAAGCGTGCCCATGTAAAAACTCTGGATTACTCATTATCTGTTCAGTTGGGCCATCGTATACGACCTGACCTTGACTGAGAACAACAGTGCGATCGCACAAATCTAATGCTAAATCTAAATCATGGGTTGCAATTAGTTGTGTCAGAGGTAAAGTTTGTAACAATTCAATGAATTGACGACGAGAACGGGGATCTAACTGAGCAGAGGGTTCATCCAATACTAATATCTGTGGGTTCATTGCCAAGACTCCAGCGATCGCAATCCGTTTCTTTTCACCTCCAGATAAATTACTGGTATAGCGTTGCCCATACCATTGGGGATCGATATCCACTGCTGCCATTGCTTGCAGAGTTCGCTGGAGCAATTCTTCACCTTGCACACCCATATTGAGCGGCCCAAAGGTAACATCTTCCCAAACTGTTGGCATAAACAACTGATTATCTGGATTTTGAAACACCAACCCCACAAAATTCCGAATATTTCGCAAATTTTCCGAATTTACAGACCACTCTCCAATTGTCACCTCTCCCGCTTGTGGCATGAGAATTCCATTCAGATGTAACAGCAGAGTCGATTTTCCAGAACCATTAGCTCCGATTAATGCCACTCGCTCAGTTGCCTTGATAGACAAATTTATTTTGTCTAAAGCTTGAGTCCCATCAGGATAGGTATAGCTAAGATTTTGAATTGATATTGGATTATGGTGCATTGAGATAACACAAATAAAAATTATTTCCGCCAGTAAATAGCCTGACCCAACAGTGCCAAAATTACAGTCAAACTTAAAGCTACAACATCAGATCGTCCCCCTAGCGAAACTTTTTCCATCATTGGTGGTACTCCTTGATAACCTCGTGAGAGCATCGCCTGATAAACGAGATTTCCGCGATCGTAAGTGCGGATAAATAGCGCTCCAATCATGTTGCCAACAATTAACCGGATAGAGCGATTCCTGTTCATCAGGTTTCGAGACTCCGCCGCCCGCCGCATAGCGTTAAACTCGCCAATCAACACACTAATATAGCGATACATCGATGCCAAAATTGCAACTAATAGTGGTGGAATTCTCAGTTCCAGCAGGGCATGAAGCAAGGCCGTTACCGAAGTGGTTAAAGTCAGTAAGTTTAGTATTAGCAGCGATAACAGAGCCTTAAGCGTGACACTACCTAAGACAGTTAACCCCACTGTTGTAATCTGCAATGGCCCCCAAGACCACAACACCTCACCACCACCCCGAAATAAAGTACCCAACAGAACCACACTAATAAACGTTAACTCAACTGCTAACCGTTTCACTAGTATTGATAGAGTGACTTTACTTAGCAATATGAGGCTGAGTAAAGCTAATCCATAAATAGCCCAAGTCCACCAATGCCCATCTGGTGTAAGAACATTGGCAAACACAAACAATAAGGTACAAAGTATCCGGGTACGGGGAGCAAGTTTGTGCCAAAGAGTCGCTTGTTTGCTATCGACATCTAACACAAATACTCCAACGTGCAGCAGCATGATGTTCAGTTCCTATCTGTATTTAACTTATGACTTACGCCAAACTACACGCAGTATGGGCAATTCATGAATTGCCCAAACCTGAAAATTAGGGTTTCGACTAAAGTTTTGCGTAAGTCCGGTGGATTACGAATGACGAATTATTTTAGTCTGGCGCATCTGAGTCTGAACCACCATCATGCTGTATAGAAGGTGAACCAGAACCACGAATCACTAGTTTGCCAATGCCCCAAGCTAAACCAAAAGTTGTTAATGTTCCGATTAGCCCAGCTAAGGGAGTAGCGATCGCTTCTGGTACACCTCTAAGGGCATATTCATTAAAAATGCCATAGAAGGGTAATTTCTGAGCGGGTTTCTCTGCAAGTTCTTTGCTGTCAAACTTTAGGTCTTTAGAAACTCTATCTAGCCCATCTGGGTTTTTACTAGCTAGTGGCGAAAGGAAAATTGCAATCAACAGGGCTGTACCTAAGCCAGCGATAACAAAAGCCCGGTTGCGCGATCGCGAGAGGTTGCTACTCATTCAATACACACCTTTTAATAACGAGAGACTGGACGAGACATAGGTGATTTTGTCTGACGGGGTGGATCGTAAAATAAATCAGGTCGAGTCCGCCAAATAAAGCTGAGTGCTACCACGGTAATTAGCGCCTCACCAATGCCAATTAGGACATGCCAAGAAGCCATCGCTGTTAAAGCTACCGTTAGAGGAATCGTTCCCGACACAGCTAGTTCCAAAGCACACACAACTGAAGCTACCACTACGCTTGTCCAAGCAGCGATCGCTGCACCAATTGTCATACCTCGCAAGGTATCGCGCCCAGTAGCAAATCTGACTGTGCGATAGAGATAGTAACCACCAAATGTACCGATTAATCCCATGTTAAAGATGTTGGCTCCTAAAACTGTTAGTCCACCATCTTGAAACAGAACAGCTTGGACGATAAACACTGCAACCATAACTAGCGAACCAGCCCAGGGGCCTAATAAAGCTCCTGCTAGCGTTCCGCCTAAAAGATGTCCAGAAGTACCTCCTGGAATCGGGAAATTGATCATTTGCGCTGCAAAGATAAATGCTGCACAAACTCCCATTAAAGGTACGGCTCGTTCTTGGTATTCTGCTTGCGATCGCTTAATAGCTAGTGTAATTAAAGCAACGGCAATTATCCAGGTAACTAGGATAACGGGTAAGTTCAAGAAGCCATCTGGAATGTGCATGGCTAGATGTGGCTGTATTACCCAGTACAGCCAGCCGAAGGACGAAGCACCCATAAATGGTATTGTTTCCATATTTAAGAAGTGTCCTTTGCAGCCAGATTGATTTAAGAGTCCAGTTGTCTAGTAGACCATGTATTCTCTAGAAACTTCAATCCACTACGGGGGCATATTAAATACAATTCAGATTGATAGTATTATTGTGTTCGCGGTTTTGATGCTTGAGTAATGGTGATATAGTTACTGCAATCGGTTCTGATGGGGAGCAGCCATCGGACGCAAGGGGGAAAGTCCGGTGTAAATCCGGCGCTGTCCCGCAACTGTGAGCCAAAATTAGGTGAGTCAGGATGCCCGCCGAGTGGAACCAATTCGTTTAAATAAATCTGCGAGGTACAGGTTATGAAAAGAAAAAAACAGGCGTTAGTCAGTCTAACCCTGATGGCAGTTATCAGTTTTTACTTGGTAGTTGGTTTACCCAAACCCGCTTATGCCATGCACATTATGGAAGGTTTTTTACCAGTGCAGTGGGCAATTTTTTGGTGGGTTGTGGCATTACCATTTTTTCTCTTAGGATTGCGTAGTCTGACTCGCATTACCCAAGCGAACCCGGAATTAAAACTACTACTGGGATTAGCTGGTGCTTTCACCTTTGTGCTTTCAGCGTTGAAGATTCCTTCTGTCACAGGTAGCTGTTCTCATCCGACAGGGACGGGGTTAGGTGCGGTGCTGTTTGGCCCTCTTACCATGACAGTTTTAGGTAGCTTGGTGTTGTTATTTCAAGCTTTGTTACTGGCACATGGCGGCTTGACGACATTGGGTGCAAATGCTTTTTCGATGGCGATCGCAGGGCCCTTTGCAGCTTACTGGATATATAATCTGACAATGAAGTTGGGTGGTAAACAAAGAATCGCCATATTTCTCGCAGCTGCGATCGCAGATTTACTCACCTACGTTATCACTTCTATTCAACTCGCCCTAGCTTTTCCTGCTCCCGTTGGTGGATTTATCGTTTCATTTACCAAGTTCGCCGGAATTTTTGCTATAACTCAAGTTCCCTTAGCAATTAGTGAAGGATTACTAACTGTATTGGTGTGGAACTGGCTGCAATCTTATAATCCTCAAGAATTGGAACTGTTGCAATTAATCAAGCGAGGAAATGGTAATGAGTCAATCTAAAAAAGGGTTGAGTAACTGGCTGTTGGTAGTAGCTGTCTTAGCTTTAGCAGTTGCACCATTAATATTTGTGCGTGGTGGGGAATTTGCTGGTTCTGATGACAAAGCCGAAAAAGCCATTACTGAAATCCAGCCTGGATATAAACCCTGGTTTAAATCATTTTTTGAACCAGCTAGTGGAGAAATAGAAAGCTTATTATTTGCTTCGCAAGCAGCTTTAGGTGCGGGAGTAGTTGGTTATGCAATTGGTTTGTATAAAGGACGTTCTCAACAAAAACGTGAAGAATGAGCCTGCAATTAGACACTTTAGCTTATACTAATCGACTGCGAAGATTGCCACCAGAACATAAAATAATTTTTGCATTTACTACTCTTGCAATTTCCCTTGTTACCCATCCGCTAGTGCAAATTTTGATCGCGCTTTGGCTGAGTGTTTGGACAGTTATTTATGCAAAAATTCCGGCTGGTGTTTATTTTCGGTTGTTAATGTTCACCATAGTTTTTTGTTTGACAAGTTTACCAGCCTTGATGGTGAATGGAGTTGCAATTACTGATTTGTCCAAGGTGCAATTAGACTCGTGGTATGGATTAACTCTCGGACACTTCTATATTTATATCAGTCATAGTGGCAGTATCCAAGCATTGGGAATTTTAACCAGAGCATTAGCTTCTGTTTCTTGTTTATATTTTCTCATGTTAACTGTCCCTTTCACGGAGATATTACAAACTCTGCGTTACTTACGATTTCCTGTGCTTTTAAGCGATTTATTATTGCTAATGTATCGGTTTATTTTCATCCTGCTAAACACAGCTACTGAATTGTTAACAGCGCAAAATTCCCGTGGTGGCTACCGCACTTGGCGTAGTGGGATGAAAAGTTTAGCACTACTAATCGGACAACTCTTACAGCGAACCTTACAACGATATACTCAGTTCTCTCTCGGACTGGAATCACGGGGTTTTGTGAGTGAATTTCGAGTTTGGCATCCCCGGCGTTATCATCCTCAAGGGCGATATATCATCGAAGCTATTTTCGGCTGTGTAGTATTAATAGCATTGGACTTTTGGCGGAATGCAGGAATATTTACTCGAATTTGATCAGGTTTATTACACGTATCCTGGCGCACAGCAATCAGCTTTGAATGGTCTAACGCTGAAGATTCCATCTGGCAAAAGGTGTGCATTGATTGGTCAAAATGGTTGTGGTAAAACGACACTGTTTTTATTAGCTAATGGTCTATATAAACCTAATTCTGGTATTGTCCGTTGGCGTGGTGAACCGTTAAGTTATAACCGAAATTATCTTAGCAGCTTACGGCAGAAGGTTGGGCTAGTATTTCAAGATCCCGAACAACAATTAGTCGCTTCTATTGTTGAAGAAGATATATCTTACGGTTTGTGTAATTTGGGTTTACCAGAAGCCGAAATTAAAGACCGAGTAGAACAAGCATTAGTTGAATTTGGACTGACTAGTTTAGCCGAAAGACCTGTACATCATCTGAGTTTAGGACAAAAAAAGCGAGTTTCCATAGCAGATGTGATGGTACTGCGGCCAGAACTTTTGGTGCTGGATGAACCAACAGCTTATTTAGATATCAAACATACTCGAAACTTGATAGCAACGATGAAAAAAATTCATCAAGATGGCACTACTTTATTGATGGCAACACATGATTTAGATTTAGTCTATCGGTGGGCAGATTGGGTTTTTGTTATTGATAAAGGGCGGCTGATGATAGAAGGCAAACCACAAGATGTATTTAGCCAGCGTCAACTTTTATCGGAGTTAGAATTGGGTGTACCATTTATATATGAAATGTTATTTGATGGACTATCTGCTGAGGAAGAAATAGTTATAGAACGAGTGCGACAGCGAATATTAGAGCAATTTCGGAATGTCCTGTGAGGATTAACGGTGATGAAATTCGACCTCTTTTTCTAGAATCTTGATATCATAGCCACCAAAGAAATCGTGGCCTAGTAAGCCTATACTTGCTTTAGGTGCGATCGCAACCTGAAGATTATTAGCTGTAACTCCACCTACTGCAACAGATTTTACCTTACCTGTTGGAAATTCTACCTCGCTACCATCGGCAATTTGAGCTTGCATTGTACCTGTAGCCTGGAGTTCAAGTGTATTCGCCATACTTTGAGTGATAATGGTTCCACTAGCACCTGTGTCTACAATCATTTCAAAGGTTTTTTTGTTATTAAAGGTAACGTCAATCACAGGAGTTCCACCAAAGCGGCGTTTGATTGAGACTCGAAAAACTCTGTCGTCTGAAGGTGCGGCTATATTGCCACAAAGCCTTTCTAATCCAACGGTTTTACCAGAAGAAGTTACCATGTAACATGCTCCTGGATCGTCAGCTATTGCCTGATGAGAGAATGCTAAAAATATTAGTGTCGGGATTAGTGTGTAGGCATAGCCTGTCGTAGACATCGCAGCTAGGTTAACCGTCTTAATCCAACGCCTACAAGCATTCTTCATATTATATTTATCTCCAATTTTGCTGATATTTTTTAATAGATAAATTTATTATAATAGCTATAAAAATTAGGTACTACAACCACATATATTTCATAAAAAACGTGATTTTTATGAACTTACCTTTTACAAACTTCAAATATATTGCATTGTTTTAGTTATTGTTTTGTCTAATATATCCACACAACTTTTTTACTCGAAAGCTAGTTAATGAAGTTTTTTATTTATGTGTCTCCATCAGATAAAATGGCATTTTACTCAATACATCTTACCTATAATTACTGATTGATAAATTAAAGATTAGATAAAGACATGATAAAACTACTTAGAGCAGATTCAATCTGGCATCCTAAGAAGTTAGATAAGATACATTTTTGAGCTTATTCAAAGGTTGTGGCTGTATGTACAGCAGTTGCGATCGCATTTTTAACGGCAATATCTCTCTGTTCTAAGATGATATTTTCACTCACTGTCCGCCCAGCTACTACACCGCAAACAGCAGCAGCCGCAAAATTATATACACCTGCCATCTTAAAAAGCGTGCCGCATTCCATCTCATAATTCAAGATATTCAAGCGCCGATATTCTTCTGTAATACCATGCAGCGATCGCATTAAATTTGGATTCGCTGAATCAGTGCGTTCTTGTCCTTCGCAAAAAGTATCAACTGATGCCGTAATTCCTAAGATGCTATTAGAATTGTTTACACAAATATGAATTTTGAAGACTGGCAAGATTCAAAGCTGTGATGTTGAATAGCCCGTTATAGACATCGCTTCTTTAACTGCCAAGGTATTATGTAGTCGAATACCGTGCAGTATACAGCTTGAGGTTTTGCATGAAAGTAGCAGTCTTCAGTACAAAAGCCTACGATCGGAAGTTTTTGTCAGCTGCAAATTCTCCTCCACAACACGAATTAGTATTTTTTGAACCCCGTTTAAATCGGGATACTGCTATCCTCGCCGCCGAATTTCCGGCGGTTTGCGTATTTGTACACGATCAGGTTGATGCCCCAACTTTAGAGCTTCTCGCCTCACGGGGAACTCGGTTGGTTGTCCTTCGCTGTGCAGGGTTTAACAATGTAGATTTACAAGCCGCAGCAGATTTAGGAATTACCGTTGTGCGTGTTCCCGCCTATTCACCCTACGGAGTAGCAGAACATGCTGTAGGATTGATTTTAAGTCTGAATCGCAAAATTCATCGGGCTTATAACCGTGTCCGAGAAGGCAATTTTTCCCTAGATGGACTGTTGGGATTTAATTTGCATGAGCGCACAGTGGGGATTGTTGGCACCGGCAAAATCGGTCTGATTTTAGGACAGATTATGAAGGGGTTTGGCTGTAAAATACTCGCTTATGACGTTTATCGCAATCCCGAATTGGAGGCGCTAGGTGGAAAGTATGTAGAATTACCTGAGCTATTTGCCAACTGCGATATTATCTCTCTGCATTGCCCCCTGATTCCCGAAACGCATCACTTGATTAACGCTGAGGCTATAGAACAGATTAAGCCAGGCGTGATGTTAATTAATACTAGCCGAGGTGCGCTGATTGATACCCAAGCAGTGATTGAGGGATTGAAGTCTGGTAAGATTGGCTATCTCGGTGTGGATGTCTACGAACAAGAATCGGAATTGTTCTTTGAGGATTTGTCTGGGGAAATTATTCAAGATGATATTTTCCAACGTCTGACAACGTTCCCCAATGTACTCATTACCGGGCATCAAGCTTTTTTTACAGCAGAAGCACTCCACAATATCGCAGAAACAACTTTTGCTAATATTGCTGATATTGAAAATGGTCGTCCTTGTACCAATGAAATTCGCGTTCAACAGCTAGCTTAGGTAAGGTTTGGCGATCGCTAATCTGTATTTTCATTCTGAACGATAGGCAACGCGAAGACTTTGGACTAAAATCACCAGAGATGCGATCGCCATCAACCCGCCCCAAAACCAGTAAGGTAAAAGCAAATATCGCTGCATTTGCGCTGTATCAGAGAGTCCAAGGGGGCCGGCAGAACTACTAAATAGATAATCAAGTTGATGGAACGTACTTACACAAGCTTGTACACCCAGGAATTGAATGGCAAATCCTTGCGCCCAGCGAGGTGCTTTCAGGGCGATACCCAAGATTATTAAACCCAACAAGGGAATTGCTACCAATCCAAACCAGGAACGTACCCAAATTAATGTGGATAATAGCAAAAAACTCCCTAATATTTTTAAACAGAGGGTTGCTGCTGTAAAACTGCGAGAAGCTAGAATCAAAGCCGCACCGGCAAGAGGCGGCCCCATTGGGCCTGCTGCTGCCACCATTGCCGGGCCAATTGGCCCCAATAATGACCGGATGCCATAAGTTGCAACACCAGAACCATTGCTAAAAATCTGTAATTTCTGAAACTGCCCTCCTAATAGGAGTGCCATTAAGCCGTGACCCATTTCATGAAACCAGGTTGCCAGAATTGTAAATGGGTATAAGATATAATCACCTCCTGGTACTTGCCACAGTAAAGCTGTTGCGATCGCTGCTGCAATTAGCCAGTTTAGCCCCATGCGTTCAACAACTGGCGGGGCTTCTCTGGTAAGCAAGGGTTCAAAATTTTTGCTTGGTTCCCTCATAAGTCACTCTATTTTAGATTTTAGATTTTAGATTTTAGATTTTCTGGAAAATTCAAAATCTAAAATGGACAGTGTATTTTCTCTATCCTAGTGTACTTAAACTGACAAGCATTTAAATTACATATAGTCAATAGCTAAAATAGTTGCTGTGCTTACATTTATTTTTTAATCAAAACCAACATCAGTAAGCAAGATGAGAAGCTGCTATACGAATCATATTTGATTTTTAAACAGATACGTAGGGTGCGTTAGCGACAGCGTAACGCGCCAAATCCTTGATAATGGTGCGTTACGAACTTCGTTCTAACACACCCTACAATACCTAATTTTGTTCAAAAATCAAATAGTAGTCCTATAGGCGGTAAACATATCCAAGATAAGCTCTTGAATAAAATCGTGAACCTGTTGTTCCAGGAATTGTGTAAAATATTCTCTTGACCAGATTTTAAAACCCTTCATTTGTATGAAAGGTTTTAAAATGCCCGAAAACTTTCAGTTACCCTGAAGACGATTGGCTTATATCTCTTGCCAAAGTACTAAGCACATCTGAAATATCGCTTCATTTTCTTTTGTTTCCCTGGTTTTGGGGTAAAACGGAGGGTGGGAGTGATAAACATTAACGCGGCAAAAACTTGCAAAAGTATGCACGGATAGCTAAAACGTGCCTGGACGCAGAGGGTTAATTGCGCCGTCGCCCCCCTGTGAAGCGTCAAGAAATAGCTGATTAAATCAAATTTTAAGCGATTTAATCATATATTTTGTAGCAGATACTTGTGGAAAAGCAAATGCTAGGTGTAAATGTTGTTATGAAAGTTGGCGATCGCGTCCGCGTTAAAGATTCGGTAGTAGTGTATCATCATCCTGAACACCGGAATCAGGCTTTTGACATCAAAGGCACAGAAGGCGATGTAGTAAATATTGCCACCCAATGGCGAGACAGACCTGTAAGCGCTAATTTGCCGATTGTAGTCCAGTTTAGTAAAAAGTTTAAAGCCCATTTACGTGAAAATGAGTTAGAAGTCATCTAGATCACTTATCGCCGGCGAAACCACTGAAAAATATTCAGTTCGCCGCGCATTCTTTTAAGCTCTTGGCGATGCTGTTCTGCTGTTGTGTAATACCATTCACAATAACCTTGAAACTCTGACCGTGAACGAACTTCATCGTAGAACTGGTGAGTTGTTTGGTAAGATGCAAAAGCTTCCTCAACTTGGGGTTGAGGGGATGGCATAATATAAGGTAAATTTTTAGACATAAAGTTAATTGAGTTAGAAGTTGGGAGTTTCGAGTTAGAGGATGTTTTAAAAGTTGCTATTGACGGATCAAATACTTTTAGATCCTCCTAAATCCGGCTTAAAAAGGCTGACTTTAATTCCGATTACCCCCTTGTTAAGTTATCTATTATAAACTTTCAAATATCCTCTAAAGACCCAGTATAAAACTTAGATAAAATGCCCACCAGTACAACAATGAGTATATATAGGAATCATATTTGATTATTGAAAAAATATAAGTATCTGTAGGGTGCGTTAGCGTAGCGTAACGCACCAAACCCTTGATAATGGTGCGTTACGAACTTCGTTCTAACACACCCTACCTACTTACATACTTAAACAAAATGCCCACCACTACAACAATGAGCATATAAATAATAACTCGTAATTACGGATATCTTCTGCTACCCGCACCCACTACACCAATTTTATGGCGATAGGAAAGTTCAGCACCAAACCAGCCGGAAGCGCTCGTTAGTGTGCCAACAATTAGTGATATTAATAGTCCCCAAGGGACTATTCGGGATTCAGCGTCGCCCAAACGTAGAAGGAAGTTGATGAGTGATAAAACTAAGATAGAAACGTTAAGAATCAAATGCACCCAACCGGCGGTACGCTTGCGGACTCGTTCAATTTTCACAAAATCGCTGAGGCCGATCGCAGCTGCGAGTAAACCTCCAGCTAATCCGAGTCCAATTAACCATAGCGAAGCCCTAGCCCAAAAGAAATCACCAGTTAACCAGTAGCCGATATCGCTTCCCAAAGCGGCAGCTAAAAAGGCGATGGGAAAGATTACACTCAGGGGATGTAGTGGATGTCCTGCGATCGCAACTGTGCTAGGTACGCCTGTATCCAGATACTCACTGTCGTTACTTTCAATCACTGGTGGAATATTTGGAAAAGGTGTTGAACTTGTTTGCGTTGTTTCTGTACTTTCCATAAATTGACTCGTATAAATAGCTAAATAGCGTATCCTTGAATCAATTTAATAAACTAGCATTAAAATCTTATCTATCTGATGATGGAATATAGAGCTTTTTTCCAGGGACGATATAGTGATATGTCTCAAAAACAAAATTTGGCTTTTATGTTCTCTCTCTAGATAAAAAACCTTTCTCTCGGCAGATAGGTGTACTGACATGATTATGACTGCTATGTTACCAATATGACGATAGTAAGACAAAACGCCCTAAATACAACCGTAAACCCTTCAGTAAACACTCCAGAAACATTAGCAGAAAAGCGCATTGAAGCAGAGCGGATGCACGACGTTCTAATTTTGCTGCAAAATCTGATTAACAGCGAAGAAGCCACTGTAAAACTAATTCTGGATTGTCTCTATGATGTTGGTTCAGTCAATATAATCAACCAAAAGCTTCGCCTGAAGCCTCTAAATAGGGTGATGAAATTAATCGCCCGAATGTCTAAACCAGTTTTTAAAACTTTGGCTTTAAATTGGTTTAAGAAAAATTGTCCTCAACTAATTACTAATTGGCTAAATACCCAGGTAGCTTTTGAAAGGATTCAAAATGTCCCTCAAGAAATTGCTGTTGAAGTTGCAGAACTTCAACCATATCCTATACCACCGACAGAAAATCCTTACCAAGAGATTAAAAATCTGCGTTCCCAGGTTAGATTGCTAGCTTGGATTTCAATAATAGCGATCGCTGTTTTAACAGTGACAGCAATTAGGTTAAACTGAAACCCATAAGTAGCAACGTTATCAAATTCAATAGATCCAGCAAGCTATTTTCGGCGTAAGATACATTTGGGTTCTAAAAACTTAGTATCCTAGAATATAAATAATTTTTGCTAGATGAAGCGTTTTGGAAAACAGTTGTTTGGTTAACTCCAAGCAGCTTAACCCATGTATTGCCAGCATATATGCTAATTCGTACTATGACTTTGCCCAAACCTACCTTGGAGGATATCGAAATACATCTTCTCTTGGAAGGGGTATATCAGTATTACGGCTATGACTTCCGCGATTATGCTCTTTCCTCACTCAAGCGCCGCATTCAGAGCTTCATACAATTGGAGGGATTAGCTAATATTTCTGCCTTACAAGAGCGGTTACTGCACAACCGTGCTTATTTAGAACGATTTTTGCTTGCTCTGACGGTGAATGTAACATCAATGTTTCGCGATCCGAGCTTTTATAACACCTTTAGAAATCAAGTTATCCCCTTCTTGCAAACCTATCCCTTTATTCGCATCTGGCACGCTGGATGTTCTACGGGTGAAGAAGTCTACTCATTAGCAATTCTACTACAAGAAGAAGGACTTTATCACCGTTGCCGAATATATGCAACTGATACTAATGAGAAGGTATTACAAAGTGCTAGAACTGGTATTTTCTCCATAAAACTGATGCAGGAATATACTCAACTTTATCTGAAAGCGGGGGGGAAAAAATCATTCTCAGAATATTATACAGCAGCTTATGACAATGCTATTTTTCGAGCATCCCTAAGAGAAAATGTTGTGTTTGCCCAACATAATCTAGCAACTGATAGTTCTTTTAATGAGTTTAATGTCATCCTTTGTCGTAATGTCCTCATCTATTTCAATCAGGTACTTCAAAAGCGGGTACACGAACTATTTTATAATAGCCTCTGTACCTTTGGGATTTTGGGTTTAGGAAAACAAGAATCCATCAGGTTCACCTCTTGTGAACAGCACTATGAAGAGATAGTCAAAGGTGAGAAACTATATAAAAAAATAACTGGGGCTTAAAATTTTGGATTTTAGATTTTAGATTTAATCTAAGTATTTTTGAGATAACAAAGTTGCAATTCTGTCAAAAGACGGTCTGTCAAACATTTTTAATTGTGTTCAAAAGATACACTTAGCGATCGCATAAGGTAAATTACACATTGAAGTCTTAAAGGAGATTGTCGATGCAACTTCTCGAATGTCCTCCTGTTGCAGTCATTGCTGGAGAAAATGCGGTACACGTTTCTCAACTACCTTCGACATGGCAAGAGATTGCTAGAGGAACCACGAGTGTCGGAATTTCCCATCCCCAAAGCTATGTTGAGATGGCGCAGTTGTTCCTATACAAATTACAGCATGGTGACGTTGACTTATTTAGCGATCGCCCCCAACTAGCTCACTTGATACCCTTATTCTCTCAGCTATTTGCACAACTAGCATGGGAAACCTTAGAGTTTTTTGGGCAAGACTTTCTCAAAGACAGCTATCCGAACTTTGAAAAAATTCTCCGTGATGTGGAGTCAAAGGGGACAGAGTATGCTGATGAAGTAAAAGTGGCTCGTATTGGGATAGATTTATTCAACGAATTTGGCTATGAATTACCCGCCAGCTTCTATCATGTACATCTAGCACCAATTTACCGCGATCATATTTTTGAAGAACGCGCCTTAAGATTTGATCCCCGCGATATCGAACACAAGCGTTCTTGGGATGCCATACTCCATGCAGGTAAAGTGTTTGCGATTCAGATGAAGGTGCAAAGTATTACTTCCAAATACGGTTTTACTTATCAACACGGCTGCGGTTGCAACTCTCACCTATCTTCCATTGATGTATCTCGTGGGGCTTTTGAATATGAATTGAGTCCCGAAAAGCGCCAGCGATGGATTCGCAGTTTCATTTGGACTGCTTGGTATGAGTATGCCTTTTTTGCGATCGTGCCAAATACGAGTTATTTAGTGTAAAGAGAAATAAGTTGAGGGAGAAGTTTCTCCCTCATTCTTATTTTAGGGACTTGCAAATAAAAAAATATCCCAAAACCGACGCAAAAATCCTCTCTATTTCTCCTCTCTCTGTGTTCTCTGCGCGGCAGTCGCTCATGGGGGAAACCCCCAAGACTGCGCTGCCTTGTCTCTGTGGTTCGATTACATTTATTTCTTGGAAATCCCTTACTGCCAGACGTAGATGAGGATAAACAAAATAATCCAGATAACATCGACAAAGTGCCAAAACAGCGAAGTTGCATTCACACCGAAGTGTCCCGTATCGTAGTTTCCAGGGATGAAAGAACGTACCAAAATAATTGACTGCAACAGAATGCCTGTGAAAACGTGCAAACCGTGGAAACCTGTTAGCAAGTAAAACGTCCCACCAAATACCCCTGTGGTGAAGCCAAAATCGAGGCCGTTCCATTCAATCGCCTGTCCAACCAAAAAGTAAGTACCCATCGCCATTGTTGTCAAAAGAAACAGGCGAAATTTCACTAAATCATGGCGTTGCAGGGCGCGTTCTGCTAAGTAAATAACAAAGCTACTGGCGACAAGAATTACTGTATTGATTGTCGGATCTTTTACTTCTAGCCCCGAAACACCAGCTGGTAGCCAGTTAGGGGTTGTTGTTTTGTAGACTGCATATCCGGCGAAAAAACTCAAGAAAATGACGCTTTCAGACAAGAGGAAGACAATGAAGCCAAACATCTTGTTGCCTTCTTCGTCGTGGGTATGTTCTGCGCTTGCGTGGTGCAATTCATCTGAATTGATATAACTGTCCATTGGTCAAGTTTTGCTTTTAGCTTGAGGGTTGAATTTGAAACGCAAAGGAGACGTAGCTCGTTTCACTACGGTGTACACACAAGTCTTTTGACCTTACCTTTGTTGCATCGACTTGCAAGTTTGTTGCATCGACCTGCAAGTTTGTTGCATTGACCTGCAAAAATTAACTTATCCTAAGTTGCGGAGTCACCTAAAAGATTTGTGTGTATCGGGTAGGATAGCCTGGGTTATTCTGAGAGGTTAGCTGTCAACGGTTCCGATTTTCCGTAGCCGTAGGGTTCAGAGATGATGATGGGAATTTCTTCAAAGTTTTCTACTGGGGGAGGTGAAGAAACCATCCACTCTAGTCCAATTGCCCGCCAAGGGTTAGCGGGTGCTTTCTCACCTTGCATCCAAGAAATCACCATGTTGAAAATGAAGGGCAAGGTGGACATTCCTAAAAGAAACCCGCCCAAGCTAGCGATGACATTCCAGAATTGATACTCTGGGGCGTAAGAAGCAACTCGGCGTAACATCCCTTGCAATCCCAAGGGATGCATAGGCAAAAAGTTGAGGTTAGTACCGATGAAGGCTAACCAAAAGTGGATTTTACCCCAGCTTTCAGAGTACATTCGCCCAGTCATCTTGGGGAACCAGTGATAAATGGCAGCATATAAGCCCATCGTCACAGTTCCGTAAAGGACGTAGTGGAAGTGTCCTACCACAAAGTAAGTATTGTTAACGTGGACATCAACCGGCACGGAGGAAAGCATAATGCCTGTGATGCCAGCGAAGACAAACATGATTAATCCGCCCAAAGCAAACAGCATGGGCGTATTTAGCCGCAATTTACCGCCCCAAATAGTTGCCACCCAAGCAAATACTTTAATTCCTGTGGGGACAGATACAAACATCGTCGTCAGCATGAAAATCAACCGCATCCAGCCCGGAGTACCACTGACATACATGTGGTGTACCCAAACGATGCCACTGACTACGGCAATCAACATTGATGAAACGGCAACTACTTTGTAACCAAACAAGGGTTTACGTGAATAAACTGGGAAGACTTCGGAGAAAATTCCGAAGATGGGCAGAATAATCACATAAACGGCGGGGTGGGAGTAAAACCAGAAGTAATGTTCAAACATAACCGGATTCCCACCCTTGGCAGGGTCGAAAAAGGCAGTGCCTGCTGTGAGATCGAGTAGCAGCATCACTGCCCCTGCTGTCAATGCAGGTAATCCAAATAATTGGATGATTTGGGCGCTAAATACTGCCCAGACAAACAACGGCATTCTGAAGAAACCCATGCCTGGGGCCCGCATTTTAACGATGGTGGTGACAAAGTTCACTGCCCCCATAATTGAGGATACGCCAGATATTGCCACCGCTAAGAGCCAGAGAACTTGACCATTAATTAAGTTACCTGTGGGATTTTGGAGACTGACTGGTGGATAAGACCACCAACCCGCTTGGGCTGGGCCACCAGGGACAAAGAAGCTACCCATCATGATAATTCCGACTACTGGCACCATCCAAAAGGCGACGGCGTTGAGGCGGGGAAATGCCATATCTCGCGCCCCAATCATCAGGGGTACTAAATAGTTAGCAAAACCAACTAGTGAGGGAAATGTCCACAAGAACAGCATTATAGTGCCGTGCATGGTGAACATACCGTTATAGACGGTGCGATCGACTAAATCTGATTCGGGTGTCATCAGTTCTCCCCGCATCACCATCGCAAATATGCCGCCGACGAGAAAGAAGAAGAAGGAGGTAACGAGATACTGGATACCGATTACCTTGTGGTCAGTACTAAAACTGAAGTATTCTTTCCAGTTATTCGGAGATTCGTGATTTGGCTTCTCATCAGGCAGAAGCATACCTTCAATAGGAACATTAGTCATGGTTACTTTCTTTTCAACCAGGTGAATTGACTAGAGGAGGTGCAGCAGGTGGAACTGTAACCCAACCAGTTTGGACTGATTGATTGGATGTTTGGGCATACTCAGCAGCTGCCTGATTTTTTGCTGGAGATGGCTTTTGAGTTGCAATTTTGGCCAGCCATTGCTGATAATCTTCAGGAGATTCGACGATTACATTGGCTTGCATCGTCGCAAAGTATGTACCGCTATATTGAGAATCGGTCAAGCTGTATTTGCCGGGGCGGATGGGAGTAAATTCAAAGTCGATGGCATGGTTGGGAATAATATCCTGCTTGAGGCGAAATGCAGGTATATAGAAGCCGTGAAGAACATCTTGCGATCGCAATGCTAAACGTATCCGGCGATCGCTAGGCAAATGCAATTCGGTACTGGTAACATCTCTTTCGGGGTAATGAAACACCCACGCCCATTGTTTAGCTAGTACGTCAATTTTCTCTACAGGTTCAGCTAAGGCTGGGGCATCTTTTGCTTCTGCATAAGCTGATTCCATTCCCAATGGATTATGCAGGTGAACTATTTCCGATGGGCCTTGAATCCCCATTTGTTCGTAAACTTGATAGCTGTAGTTTGCAATCCACAACACTAAAAGAATAGGAATTGCTGTCCAAACAACTTCTAGGGTGATATTACCTTCAATGGGAGGGCCATCAGTGAAGTCATCTTTGACTGCCCGATGGAAGATCACAGAATACATTAGAGTACTTGTTACTCCCAAGAAGATGAAGGAACCTAGGGTTACTAAGAAGCTAATCAAATCATCAATTAGTACGGATTCGGCTGCCGCTTGGGGGGGAAGCCAGGAGTAAGACTGCTTGCCGATCCAGAGACTGGTAATAGTCACTGCGATCGCGCCTGTAAGCAGCGTCAAAATATTTAAAATCTTCTGGATTTTCATCATTGGTCATTGGTCATTAGTCAAAGGACAAAGGACTTATTTGAGTGTTGTGTTGAGGTCTTGGTGCGATCGCAGCAAATTATCTGCTGTATTGTGTACGCCAAATTCGGCGGCTAGTTGCGCTCCTAGTGTGCCGTGGATGTACAGAATGAACATGATTGCTATGCCTGCGAACAGGTATAACCACTGCACTTCTCTATCTGACTGTTTATATTCTTGTCTGCCCCAAACGGAGCGTTGCCATCCTCTCCAGATGGTCATACCAACAATCAACGCTAATAAGAACACACCACCCACACCATGCCAAATCATGGTTTGCATTGCCTGCAATCCCCAGGCACTTTTCATATCAGCTGGTGGTGTTGCCAACAGCATTTCATAAAAACCTGCTGCCACCGTGAAAAATGTGATGATGCTGGCAGCTAACATGTTGTACCAGCCAACATCAAATAAATTCTGACGTTCCACGGTAATTGCCAAAAATTTGAAGATCCATTTTTGGAAGGGGAACAGAACACCAACAATATCAAAGGTCATCCCAATAATGAACAAACCTATTGTCAGATGGACTAAGTTGGGATGAATGGGAATAGTGTAAGGTAATCCGTTTGCGCCTAGAGAGCCGATTAATTGATCGATTAATTCTGAGTTCATCGCAACAGACCATCCTTTACTGCTTCCACAACTGGTACGGTATGCAATCCATACACCCAAACAAGCTCATCTCCGAGATATACCTGCAAGCCAACTATTAGGGTTAAAAATAGTCCGGCTCCCAAATAATAAATTGGTACTTTTTGCGGGTTACGGGCACGAATTACATAGCGCCAAGCAGTAAGCGCCGTGATGATTCCCGAAAGCGACCAACCAATCAGCGTATGCAAATTCAGCACCGATTTAGCTAGGCTGTAAGGCTGTGCTAAACCTGCTTCAAACTGTCCAAAAGCGATCGCAACGAAGATGGCGACGGTGGCAACTAACATATTCCACCAACTCACCTCAAAAAGACTGGATTTACCAGTAAAATAGCCAACTAAATCACAGAAAAACGAAAACAATACCATCGCAATTACGAAGTGGACAACGATGGGATGAACCGTATCTGGATAGGGCAAATTATGGTCGTTCAATGATGTAAAATACTCAAGCATTGTATTCTCCTGGACATATCTACCGCACCGTGGTCAATCAATTTTGGATTTTAGATTTATTCCGCCTCTGACGAGATATAAACCAGAAGACCCTAATCTCAAATCGCTAGTAAAACTTCCATGATTGATGGATACTCACTAATCTCATCACCAGTATCCATCCATAATTGACCGGAATATGTTCAATATGTGCGCGGTGCAATACCCTTAATCATGTCTTAGCTTTTTGCAGCTAAATCTCGTGAGCTTACCTACAGGGAATAATTGTGATTGTGATTAATTTCCTCATGCCAATAGTCTGTAGCAGCAATTCTTGGTGGAGCTAAAAAAATTGCTGTTGTTTATTGATTTGCTTAACCTATCTTTTAGCTTAAGTAAATTTTTGTGAATTGTCAAAACAATAATAATTAAAGTTTTAAAAGTTAGTTATTTAGCTGAAAAGTATTTCTATAATGTAGCGATTCTGGCATTTGATTTAGATTAAAAAGCCCCTGGATATAATATTTGTCTGTCAAGTATTTCACAATGATAAAATCTTTAATTGTAATGCTTATGACAAAAACATATAATTTTGGATAGTTTGTATAAATGCAAATCAAGGTCTAGCCTTGGCGAAGGTCATTTATGAAGATACAGACAAAACCCACCGACCTCGGTTTCAAATTCCTTGAGTTTGCGTGCAAAATAAACTGCGAACTCTAAGCGCCAAATATATTTGCAAAGGTGAGATGCTTCCTGTGAAAACTAAACAAGTGTCGTTTAAAATTGTGGTGATTGGTACTTCTTTAGGCGGATTATCAGCATTAAAAATTATTCTGGGGAATTTACCAGCAGACTTTATAGTGCCGATCGCGATCGTGCAACACCGTCACAAGGAATCTAACAACACACTCAAGGAGTTATTGCAAGAATTCACTTCATTACCGATTCGAGAAGTGGAAGACAAAGAAGAAATACTACCAGGACATATCTATCTAGCTCCAGCAGATTATCACTTACTGGTTGAACCAGGTCACTTTGCTCTTTCGATTGATGAGCCAGTTTCTTATGCCAGACCATCTATTGATGTGTTGTTTGAGTCAGCAGCCGATGTCTACACCGAGCAAGTTATTGGTGTAATATTGACAGGGGCAAATCAAGATGGTATGCAAGGTCTTAAGAAAATAAAAGCGCGGGGAGGACTAACTATCGTCCAAGAACCTACTACAGCTGAGAGCGATATTATGCCAGAAGCAGCAATTTCTGCTGTTACAGTAGACTGGATTTTGACACTTTCAAACATTGCTTCCCAAATGGTTAAGCTTTGTCACTCATCACGGAAATAAACCGATGCAGATGGAACCCAAAGTAAACATCCTCCTTGTGGATGATAAATTAGAAAATTTGCTAGCACTAGAAGCGATCCTAGAAAAACTAGGAGAGAATCTGGTGAGAGCTACTTCTGGGGAAGAAGCTTTGAGGTGTCTGCTGCATCAAGACTTTGCAGTAATTTTGCTAGATGTGCAAATGCCAGGGATGGATGGCTTTGAAACTGCTACCTTAATTCGGAATCGGGGGCGATCGCGTCACACTCCTATTATCTTTCTCACCGCCTTTAGCACTAGCGACCAAATGCTGTTTAAAGGCTATGCCTTGGGTGCAGTTGATTATTTACTCAAACCATTAGACCCCAACATTTTGACTTCCAAAGTCACAGTATTCGTAGAACTATTTAAGAAAACAGAAGCCGTCAAGCAACAAGCAGCGCAACTAGTAGCCGTCAATGCCGAACTCAGGCAAAGTGAAGAACGATTGCGATCGCTAAGTACTTGTTCACCCGTCGGCATTTTTGAAATTGATACTGAAGGAGGATGTAGATATACAAATCCTCGCTATCAAGCAATTTGTGGTTTGAAAGCAGCAGAGAGTTTAGAAAAAATCTGGTTAGAATCTGTACATCCAGAAGATAGAAAACGAGCAGTTGCCAGTTGGTCTACCTACATTTATCACGGCCGTGACTACTCTGAAGAGTTTCGTTTTCAGACTGTCCAAGGCATCATTCGTTGGGTTCAAGTGCGCTCATCACCAATGCTTTCCGGTCAAGGGGAATTGCTGGGATATGTAGGCACTCTCGAAGATATTACTGAACGGAAGCAAGCAGAAGAAGTCCGCGCTCAAGTAATTCGAGAACAGACCGCACGACAAGAAGCAGAAGCCGCAAATCGAATGAAAGATGAGTTTCTTGCCGTTCTCTCTCACGAACTCCGCACACCCCTAACATCGATGCTGGGCTGGTCAAAAATTCTCCGCTCTAAAAAACTTGACGAGAAAGCCACTTCCCGCGCTCTAGAAGCCATTGAACGCAATGCCATATCTCAGATGCAACTAATTGAGGATATCTTAGATGTATCTCGGATTATCCGTGGACAGTTGCGGTTAAATGTATCTGCGGTGAATCTCATCTCAGTTATGGAGGCAGCCTTAGAAGCAGTGCGTCCCCTAGCAGAGCCAAAAGAGATTTTATTAAATACTCTATTAGATACTTCAGTCGGTTCAGTTTATGGCGATCCAGCGCGGTTACAGCAAATAGTATGGAATCTACTAACTAATGCCATTAAGTTTACCCCCAAGGGCGGCAGAGTAGAAGTGAATCTGTCAATAGTCTGTGGTGAAGAACAACAAACAACTCAAAAATACGCCAAAATTCAAGTTATCGATACGGGTATTGGCATAAGTTCCGAGTTTTTACCGAAAGTATTCGATCGTTTCCGGCAAGCAGATAGCACCACAACGCGATCGCACAATGGATTAGGACTAGGGTTAGCGATCGTCCGTCATTTAGTCGAACTGCACAAGGGTACAATCTTTGCTCACAGTTTAGGCAGTGGACAGGGAGCAACCTTTACTGTGAATCTCCCGCTACTACAAAATAGAGGGAATAGGGTAAATAGAGAAACCACAGGAGAAATTTCTTCTTCTGTAGTTTCGACACCCCTTGCTGGATTAAGAGTTTTAGTTGTAGATGATGAAGCAGATACCCGTAACTTTCTCAGTTTTATGTTTGAGGAGTATGGAGCTTTTGCCACTGCGGTAGCATCAGTTGATGAAGCCTTAGCAATACTTCAACAAGCAAAAACAGATATCCTAATTAGCGACATCGGGATGTCAGAGCAAGATCGTTATACACTGATTCGCAAACTCCGCTCTTTAGAACCAGAAAAAGGTGGATGTATTCCAGCGATCGCTTTGACAGCGTACACGCGAGAGGAAGACCGCTTAGAAGCTCTTTCAGCAGGGTTTCAGCAGCATTTATCTAAGCCAATAGACCCCACTAAATTAATTGCGATGGTTGCCAATCTATTAAAACTACCTGTGGAAGTTTCAGTTAGTTAGGAGAGACGCGATGAATCGCGTCTGTACAAGAGTTTGGAATGTGAGGGAATAATTAATGCCCCATTCCCAATTCCCAATTCCCAATTCAAGAAGAAGTTACAGCATGTTTTTTCAATTCGTCTAGAGAAACCACTTCCAAAGCTCTAGCATGGGTTGCAGAGAGGATGACGGGTGGAGCAACACCAGCATCAAGAGCTTCTTGCCAGCGAGAAGCACACAAACACCAGCGATCGCCAGGCTTCAATCCAGGAAAATTAAAATCAGGAACAGGTGTACTTAAATCGTTCCCCTGCAATTTAGTGAACTCCAGGAATTCTAAGGTCACTTCGGCACATACGACGTGCGCCCCGAAATCCTGACCACCTGTGCGACAAAAACCGTCGCGGTAAAACCCAGTAATGGGAGAAGTGCAGCAGGCTTCTAAGTTTCCACCAATTGCATTTTTAGCTTCTATCATAGTTAATTCGTTGCACTTGATTTTTTTACTCCGATATAAGCCTATATTGACACTTCCCTGATTGAAGAAAAATCGCTGTCCCTTATTAATTGATAAAAGTACGGAATTCTAGAATCAACTCATACCAAGCTGCTAATCTTACGGTTATTCGGAATGGTGCAATATCTCAGTAAAACCTTCAATAAAAACCCCTGGTAGTTAGCCAGGGGTAATGCAAGTCAGTACTTTTTCGCATGGAATGTATCCTACTCAAATACCATAGCAACCGTCTAATTTATAGATATGCCATTTTGCCAAGCAAAAGAAGCCCCCAGTGGTAAGCCGAGGGTTAATTTTTTTTTGGAATAACGGTAATCTACAAAGCTATTATTCCCAGATTGGTAGGCAATAGAATCAGAATTTCCATAAAATATAGGACTCATATCTGATTTTTGAAATACAGGTATAGCGTTTCCTAATCACATCAGGTACATCATAGCCCCCTCTCATCGCTTGCGGGGAGGGGGTTGGGGGTGGGGTTCTTGTACCTCACTCAACTGAGAACCGCTATAGTAACGCACCAAAAACCTTAGAATCAGGTGCGTTACGGCTTACGCCTAACACACCCTACATATACTTAGATTTTTCCAGAAATCAAATCGGAATCCTATATCTATTGTGATGTTAAACAAAAGACAGCTTCGGCGCATCCTGACTTGAGTTACTTACACTTTAATAAGTAAAACTAATATATTTTATCAGCTTTACTGAAGTAATAAAACTTGATTAAAAATTGTAAAGGAGTGTATAGTGTATTCACAGGCAAAAACAAACGTGCCTGATTCATAAACACCAAACCGCACTTATAAAACCATGACAGCAACCTTACAACGCCGCGAAAGCGCCAACGTATGGGATAGATTCTGTGAGTGGATCACCAGCACCAACAACCGAATTTACATCGGTTGGTTTGGCGTAGTCATGATCCCCACCTTGCTAGCAGCCACCGCTTGCTTCGTAATCGCCTTCATCGCCGCACCACCAGTAGACATCGATGGCATCCGCGAACCAGTAGCAGGTTCATTAATTTACGGAAA
>NZ_JBALBW010000013.1:0-62083 GCF_036919895.1 Nostoc sp. | reverse complement strand
ACATCACCAGGTGTAGGGGCACGGCAGTGCCGTGCCCCTACGGGTGTACCTCACATAAACGAGAACCGCTATATAAGGATGGAATTCCCGCCAATTTTTTTGATGTATGACGAAACAAGATATTCCACTTACCGGAGAAGCGTTAATTAAAGAAGTCTGTCGGCGGATTCGAGTAGCGCGTAGCTATTGGGATGCTCATAACAACGCTGCTTGTCGGGGTGAACGCGATCGCGCCTTAGCCCTTTACAATACCCTGACCAAGGAACAAAAAGATCGGATTCCGCAAGTGTTGCGGGTGTGGTTACGTTACCGCAGTGAGAAATACTTTGGCGCACACCGAACGCTACCAAAGTCAGCACGAAAATCAAAATAGTCACTCACCAGAAGACCAGCCTACAGGCAACAGCGCACCCAGGCTAAAAACCACAGCTAGCCCACCCTACCAAACATCCCTCAAGTGGATTGACCACATGCGCAGTGTTTATCGGTTGTTTAGGGTCGTAACGTACCACCACCTGATGGCCGTTGCTGGAGCAGTAGGACTCATAATTAACTGTAAAGCGAGTACGTTTGCCGTTGACTAGAAACTCAATAACTGGCGCATAATAGGTTTCTTTTTCCTCATTATTCGTACTACTGCGATCGCGACGACTGATGCTGTCCACCACCGGGCCCCGTGTTTCGTTTAGCGTTGCACCTACCTTCGCGTATAACTATGTTACGTACCCAAAAACCACCCGCAATAAACAATAATAGTCCAATGGTCAAACCAATTCCTGCGCTTAATTTGTCATCAAAAGTGTTTTGGTGAGCTTTGAAATTCATGAGTTTGACGATGGTACAACAATAAATTTCATCACAATATCTAGGATTGTCTCAGATAGCCTAACTACAGCTTACATTTGAAACATTGCTATTTGGCACTACTAACCTTATAACTGCGTCAGCTATCTTGCAGCTAAATTACTGCATCAGTTTTTCTGGTGTAACAATTTAACATTTATATGGAATGAAATATAACCAATTAACCTCATTTAGTAAGCAGAAGTAATGACAACTCAGTTTTGGGAAAAAAGTAGAGAAATCAATGGAACTCCAAACAACTCATTGCCTTTGATTGATCGAAATTGGTGGCTTTTAAGGAAGCGTCTGCTGCCATTATTATGTCTGATATCATTTGTTGCAGTATTGCTACTCAACAGCTTTGCCCCTGCCATTGCCCAACTACCCGCTCAACCTCGTCAGGAAATTCGGGGGGTGTGGTTGAGTGGTAACGACTTTAGCGTTTTCAGAAATCGCTCACAGGTGCTTGCAGCCATGAGCCAACTACGGCAGTTAAACTTTAATACTGTGTATCCCGTAGTCTGGAATGATGGTTACACACAATACCCCAGTGCCATCATGCAAAAAATGGGTATTCCCTTCTTCTTCAAGGGAACAGATGGGCAAGATGTGATTGCAGATATTATCAGCCAAGCCCACAGAAAAGGTCTACTAGCGATACCCTGGTTTGAATTTGGTTTCATGGTTCCTCTGACTTCGGAACTTGCATCCCAGCATCCAGATTGGCTGACACAAAAAGGGGATGGAACTCAAACCTCAATTAGTGCTGCGGGGGAAGTAGCGTGGTTGAATCCCTTCCACCCCGAAGTGCAAAAGTTTATCAGAGAACTCGTTATGGAAGTTATTACTCAATACGATGCTGATGGGGTGCAATTTGATGACCATACGAGTTTACCCGTAGAGTTTGGTTACGATAAATACACGGTTAGTCTATATACTCAAGAAACTGGCAATCCTCCTCCACCCAATCCCCAAGCCCAAGCATGGAAAAAATGGCGGGCAGATAAAATCACTGCATTCATGGTAGACCTCCAGCAAACTGTGAAAGCCCGAAAACCGAATGCTATCTTCTCAGTTTCTCCCAATTACTATGATTTTGCTTACAAACTGCAACTACAAGACTGGCTGAACTGGGTAAGGTTGGGTATTGTTGATGAGTTAGTTATGCAGGTATACCGTGATGATTTAGCAAGTTTTATTGCTCAAATTACCCGCCCAGAAATTTTAGAAACTCAACAAATCATTCCAACTGGTATCGGTATTATGGCAGGGTTACGAAATCGCCCAGTTTCCATAGCACGAATCCAATCCCAGGTAGAAGCACTGCAACAACGCGGTTTAGGTATCGGCTTTTTTTACTACGAAAGCCTTTGGGATATCGCGCCTGAACCAGCAGCGCAACGCCAGTCAGCATTTGCGGTTCTTTTTCCCAATTCAGCGTCGCGCGATATCTCTCAAAATACACCCCGCAAGCCAACTTTTAACACCATCAGCTTACCTTTGTATCCAAAACCTTCTCTTGGTCAACGTGTTCGCGGCTATTTTTTGGAAGTAGCGATCGCAGGTGGTCAACCAAAACGGCTCTTATTAGATACCGGGTCAGCAGGGCTGCGAGTTCCCAAAGAGTTTTTGGGTAATGCTCCGATCCAAAGTACAGGTCAAAATATCAAGGAGGTATTAAGTGATGGTACTATTCTGGAAGGAGAATTAGTTTATACTAATGTCCGATTTAATTTGCTTCCCGCCGCAGAACCTCTTCCCATACAGATTGTTACTAGTCGCCAATGTACTGCTCAAAAACCAAAATGTTCCGCAAATAACGGTATGCCATTTTCTGGTATTGTTGGTGTCAACTATTTTGAAAAATCACTTCCCTATAACCCGTTGAGAAAATTACCAGGCAATTTGAGTAACGGATTTATAGTGGTTGGAAATGGTGGTAGTAATAACAATGGAAGCCTAATTCTCGGTTTAACTGCTGAAAATCAAGCAGGTTTCAAAATGGCTTCTTGGAGTCAACAACCTGAAATTAATGGTGTACCCGGTAATAGGTGGGACTCTTGGCTAGGCAAAGTTTGTTTAACTATTGCTGGGAGTTCTGCTAAAAATAATTGTAATGCCACAGCGATCGCTGATACCAGCACTATTAATAGTTTGATTGAATTCAAGTCAGCTTCTACAGCAGGAAAACTTAAACCAGGAGTATTAGGTTCAGCAAATGCTGTGAAAGTAGGAATTAATGGCATCTTTGATTACAGTTTGAAACCAGGAACCCGTGATGGATTTAATCGCTGGAATCTGAATATCTCGCCACAGTCAGAACTGCCTATATTTGTAAATACTGGAATTGCCTTTTTTGATAAATACGATGTCCTCTTTGACCAAGTTAATGGAAGACAGGGTTTTCGCAGTCATCGGTAAAATTTAATCCGTCAGCGAAGAGGACAAGGGGCAGGGGGCGGGGGGCAGAGGGGAGAACCCCATAAATAAATTTAGGGGCTTGGAACAAGGACGTATTATTTCTCGCGCTTCGCGTCTCGAAATAAATGTTTTTACTTTGAGCATAAATAAATTTAGGGGCTTGAAACCCTTGTGGCAGGGGAACTCCAGTATCTTTCTCCCTTACTCCCTGCTCCCTGCTCCCCTGCCTCTTTGGTCATCACAAGTTAAATGGATCAACATTCAGAAGCATCGGTTAACATTTATACATTATACTGTCGTTGTGGAATAGGATAAAGTCGAGCTTATAATCATGTCCGGTTAGAAAATTGTCATTGCGAACGTTGCACTCGCAATGACATATCATATAGTAATTTGACGGGCATGATATTAGACCAATTCACGAAAATTCTGAGCCATATAAATTAAAGAGCAAATTCAACTTTTCTTGAAGAAGAGAACGCGATAGATAGTCCGTCAAACATGAGGCTAAAAGCTTCATACATCCGATATATCATTTTAAAGAGGTGAATCTCAGGTATAAAATAACCCAGAAAAAACCTCGTGGCTGAAGAATTAAAAAAAGGCGATAAAGTGAAGTGGAATACAGCACAGGGTAAAATTACAAGTCTTTAACCGAATACGATATTATCTGTGGTTACGTTTGTTCGGCTTTTTTCTCTTAAGTGCTAGCTGCTGAAGCCGCTCAATTTCAGTTAATACATCTTCGGGCTTCGTTTCCATTTCTAAGTCAGCAAGCTCACTGTCTTCATCATTGTTAATCTCCATTTTGTCTTGAATAGCATCAAGCATTTGCAATACTCGTGTGACTTCATGCTCTGTCAGTAATGCAATTTGTAAATTTAAGTTGGTACGATACTCACTTTCTTCACTGAGGCGGTTTTGACTAATTAACACAAATGTTGACAGAAAAATTGCTTCCAGCGATACTACCATTGTCAATAGTCCGTAGGGAAATGGATCGAACGGATGCACGCCAATTCTTCCCGTATTTAAAATAATCCAAGCTCCAAACCAGACTATATGTACATAAACAAAAACTATATGTCCTGAAAAGGAGGTAATTGCATCCGCAATGCGGTCTTGCAAGTTTCTTTTGTTAGCAGCCTGAAGCCGAAGACGGATGATAGTACGAATGTTTCGTTCTATGATTTTAGACAGTGCTGGATTATTGTCTTCATAGTCTAAGTATTGTTTTTCCTCTTTATTCATACCGCCTTGCTGCATAATTTTGATGTCCTGTTGTTAATAGCACCTTGAAAAAATTGCCAAAGGCGCGGGGATCTTATCCGAACCGTTTGCGATCGCATTAATATTCAAGTTTCATCTTCTCATCTCGATGTATGCAGAAAAAGCTCGTTCAGCGCGAAGTAGATTAGGAAATCTGTGTTAACCTACGAACTGTGAACAAGTGGTTGGTAATGAGATATGCGATGTTTGGCAACAAGCCGCTCTGTATCTACGCATCCGCTAGAAATATACTTTTTCAGTAACTTACCCACAATCGAAATACCTTGCTCAATCTCCTCTGGCGGGAGACAGAAAGTTAGACGCATCGCTGGATAACCCTGCTTATCGGGGAAAAACGCCGAACCGCACGCCAAGTATACATTTTGTGCAAAAGCTTCCTTACGAATTGTCCCAATCGGAATATCATCTGGTAACTGTACCCAGAGAAACAATCCTCCCGTGGGAACTGTCCACCGGATTTCTTCAGGAAAATAACGCTCCAAAGCTTGCAACATAGTATTACGACTTTGCAAATTATCCGTGCGGAGTCGGCTGAGGTGACGGCGGTAATGTCCTGAAGCGAGATATTCGCTAACTATTGTTTGCGAAATACTGGATGTGTGCAAGTCGTGGAGTAACTTCCGCTCAATAATTGCTTGATAATGCTTACCTGTAACTACCATATAGCCAACTCGTAAACCAGGCATTAAAGTTTTAGAAAAGGTACTTAAATAAGTTACCAAATTATTTTTATCTAAAGCTTTAATGGGTGCTGGCACTGCATCAAAATTTATTCCTTCATAAGCATTATCTTCCAAAATAGGACACTCATATTTTTCAGCTAATGCTAATAACTGTTGACGATGATTTTGTGTCGTCGTCAATCCAGTCGGATTGTGAAAAGTACTAATCGTATAAATTAATTTCGGGCGGTGGCTGTGGAGATATTGCTCTAATAAATCTAAATTCATTCCCTCGGCAGTCATGGGAATGCCAATAATCTTGGCTCCTAAGTTTTCTAAAATAGAAATTGCACCATAATAGGTAGGAGCTTCCACAATCACCCAATCACCAGGTTGGATATAATAACTCATAGCTAATGACAACCCTTGCTGAGAGCCATTAATAATAATTAAATCCTCTGGAAAAACCTCTAATCCTTGATGTACTAACATTTGAGCAATTTGCCTACACAGAGTTAGTTGTCCTTGAGGCATCTCGTGGGGAAAGAAAATATCAGCATCATCTTGTCTTAGCGCTCGTCTAGCAATAAGGTTAATATCTTTGGGTGGACGAGGATAACCGTAGCCAAAATTAATTATTCCTGGCTGTGTTTGTGCTTGCACCAGTGGAGTGTACATATCATAAAAAGAACACTTTTCTGGTTTTGTAATTATGACATTTTGGGCTGGAGCAAACTTAGATTCTAAGTTGGTACTCTTAACAGAAACGCTGTTGACAAAATATCCTGAACCTTGACGAGCAGAAACAATCCCATCTGCTTCTAAAACGTTATATGCTTCAATAATCGTGAGTTTGTTAACTTGTAAACTCTCTGCCAGAGAGCGGATAGAAGGGAGGCGATCGCCACTTTTGAGTGCGCCAGATTTAATCAGACGACTGATGCGATCACGGATCTGCAAATAAATCGGTTTTGATGAATGTCGTTCTAATAAAATGTTCATTTTGGCGCACTCGTCAATGACTAAATAATCATCAATACTGGCAATATAAACTATTTCTACCAACTTTACCTAGTACAGTTGAGAGTTTTTTGACTATACCAGTTGAAATGTGGCTTAACTGTACTAGATCAAATCTGCCAAAACTGTACCTTCTCAGTTGCCAATTATTACGTGAAAGTAAAAGTAATAGTCCACTATTCATTAGGTACTTTTACTATGTTAAATTTACGGAAATATTGGCAACATTTTACCATCTGGATAGCAAGTGGCTCTGACCTCCAAGTATGGCAGGAATCAGACTGGCGTGGTAACATTTCTTGTTGGCACGCCTACGATCCAATCACAGGGCGCTCTGCGTGTTTTGGTTCTGAAGAAGAAATACGAATTTGGATTAACAAGTGTTATTACAGATAAAAATCCACCTGTTTTAAACGTCTAAAACCCCTACTTATGTAACAGTAATTTAGGACGTGCGCGCGAGTTATAGAATAACGAACCGCAGAGGCGCAGAGAACACAGAGAAATGAGAGCTTGAGAGATATTTTACCTAAGCCCTCTAATTACGAATTACGAATTATCCAAAGCCTCCTCCTCCAGGAGTTTCTATGACAAAAATATCCCCAGATTTCATTTCTACTGTTGCTGTGCTGTCTAAATTCTCTTCAATTCCATTCTGACGTTGTATCCAGTTGCGTCCAACAATTCCGGCTTTCCCACCATTTAATCCAAAGGGAGGGATAACCCGATGTCCAGAGAGAATATTAGCTGTCATAGGTTCTAAAAAACGGATGCGGCGGACAACTCCATTACCACCAGAATATTTTCCTTTACCACCGCTATCGGGACGAAGACTAAAGCTTTCTAAAAGTATAGGATAACGAGTTTCTAAAACTTCTGGATCGGTCAAACGGGAGTTAGTCATGTGAGAATGAACACCATCAGTTCCATCAAAATCGATTCCTGCACCAGAGCCACCGCAGATAGTTTCATAATATTGATATTGCTCATTCCCAAAAGTAAAATTATTCATCGTTCCTTGAGAAGCAGCCATGACACCCAAAGCGCCATATAAAGCATCAACAATGGTTTGAGAAGTTTCTACATTACCGGCCACTACTGCTGCTGGATAAGTTGGATTCAGCATACAGCCGACTGGTATGATAATTTCTAGAGGGTTAAGACAGCCTGCATTAAGTGGAATATTATCATCAACCAAAGTCCGAAAAACATATAAGACTGCGGCTTGAGTCACAGCTTTAGGAGCATTAAAATTACTATTTAGTTGCTCAGAAGTTCCAGTAAAATCAATGGTAGCACTGCGGCTTTCTTGATGAATTGTAACTTTTACTTTAATTGTCGCTCCATTATCCATTTCATAAACAAATGAGCCATCTTTGAGAAGATTGATAGCCTTTTTCACCGACTCCTCAGCATTAGCTTGTACAAAGTTCATATATGCTTGAACAGTCTCAATTCCGTATTGTGAAACCATTTTATAAAGTTCTTGTCCTCCCCGTTCATTTGCGGCAATTTGTGCCTTAAAATCAGCGATATTTTGGTCAGGGTTACGGGCAGGATAAGTATGATTTGAAAGATGCTGTCTGACTGAGGTTTCTCGGAAATTTCCTTCTTCAACTAAGAGAAAATTATCAAAAAGAATTCCTTCTTCTTCTACTGTGGTACTGTGGGGAGGCATTGAACCGGGAGTAATTCCACCGATATCTGCTTGGTGTCCGCGAGAAGCGACAAAAAATAGGGGAGTGGGGAATGAAGTATTTTCACAATTCTCTAGAAAAACAGGAGTAATTGCAGTGACATCAGGAAGGTGAGTTCCGCCGTTATAGGGGTTATTAGATAGATAGACATTTCCTGGTTTTAGGGTGTCGCCTTTATCCTTAATTAAACTGCGAACACTTTCACTCATTGAGCCTAAATGTACAGGAATATGAGGGGCATTTGCTACTAATAATCCTGATGAGTCAAAAATAGCACAGGAAAAATCCAGTCTTTCTTTGATATTTACAGATGTTGCTGTGTTTTGTAACACAATTCCCATTTGTTCGGCGATAAATTGATAGAGATTTTTGAATATTTCTAAGCGGATGGGATCGGGTTGAGATTTGATGTGCATTCTTGACTCCTTTTTATAAAAAATGCAAATTTGTAATAAAAATACGAAATTACATATTTTTATATTTTTTAGTCAAATATATTTTTACAGATTTAAGTGAGCTATATATCTAAATTTGGGAACAATATACAAGAAGGACTTACTGTTCATCGAGAATATAGCCATTATGGATTTAAAGAATTTAAACTGGACTAAAAGTGTAACATCTCAAGACGAGTTATGGGCTTACTCAGAGTTTCCAATTCACTATCTTTTTAAGCTAAACTGGAAAGACAATAAAATTAATGCCAATAAACCTCAAAAGAATGATTTAATTCTGTTGAGGCAAAGAAGCTACGTTACTCACTTGGTAAAAGTTTTAGACTACAAGTCAGAAGATGATGATTGGCAAGGGGATTTTAACATTTATCGAATTGTTGAAATTCTTTGGGTGATTTCATGGGAAAATCCACCTATTTTTGCTAAAGCAGATGAACTATTTGGTTACAAAGAAGTTCTACATTATCAGGGTGGTGATGTAATGGAGTTGAATACTCTACCCAGCTTTAATAAACATTGGGACAGTAACGGTGGTCTTGATAATTTTCAAAATCGTGTTCGTACTACGCTTAACTTGTTTTGAAAATACTGTATGACATTCGTTACATCCAACTTACCATCTATATCCATTTGCTTTCCCCCATTCTATCCAAGCTACAGCCATTTGCTGAAGTCTACCACGCTGTTCGGCTTCGATAGGGTTTGCTCCAGTAATTGCACTTAAGACCCAAAACCAATGGTCTGGTTCGCGCTCAAGTTCACGCATAATTAAAGGAACAACAGGTTGTCCCATCCCGATTATTCTTTGATAAGCGGGATGCATTGATATTTTTGAAGCAACAGAGAACATTCCTGTCTCACGCCGCCATTGTTCTGCTAATTCTGAGAATGTAGTTTCTATTTCTGCGGTTTTAATAACCGGATAAACGTAAGGTGACATTTAACTTCTATTTAGCTTTACTACAAGGTAACTGATATTGATTATCCTCCACATACAGGCGAATTCTGATAAATTTATCAATATTTACGCTGTAACATTAGATGATTGTGTACATTTAATCTTGCTTGCCAGTTAGGTTCAACTACGATAGTGCTAATTTTTTCGACAACGATCGCAGGGCCATTAATGCTATCTTCTGGTTGTAAGTCTTCCCGTCGATAAACAGGGGTATTATGCCATCTATCAGTGCTATATATCCTTACCTTATCAACAGATGTAGGAGCTTCATCTAAAGGGCGAGTCCGAATAATTAAAGGTTCTTCAGGAGTATCCATTTTCTGAATTACTTCTACTGAGGCTGATTCCACAACTAAAGTTTTCTCTAATTGAATGAAACTATAAAGTGATTGATGCTTAAGCTCAAAATCTTGTTGCATTAATACTACGTTATCGGCGAAATTAACGCTTAAAGTAGAGTTAGTTCCTTCATATTTTAAGTTAACTTTTCGGACTATTTCTATTTGACTAGGCAATTCATCTATTTCATTTCTAGCTTGAGTTTCTAAATATTCCATTAACTTGTGTAATTTAGGAATTAATGCTTGAGTTAAAGGCTGCTCTACTCCTCCTTCTCTAATCGCCCTGACATCAGCTAATCCCATTCCATAAGCTGAGAGAACGCCAGCATAAGGGTGAAGAAATATTTTTTTTATGCCCAAGGTATCGGCAATCAAACAAGCAACTTGTCCACCTGCGCCGCCAAAACAACAAAGTACATATTGGCTGACATCATAACCTCGTTGCAGACTGATTTTTTTAATTGCGTTCGCCATATTTTCTACTGCGATCGCAATAAATCCAGCCGCTACCTGTTCGGGAGTACAATTATTGAATGTCGCGGCTTGAATATCTTGGGCTAATTGGGTAAATTGCTGAATGACAGTATCTTTATCTAAAGGTAAATTGCCATCAATTCCAAAAACCGATGGAAAATATTGTGGGTGAATTTTGCCTAACATTACATTGGCATCAGTAACCGTTAATGGGCCACCACGTCGATAACAAGCAGGCCCAGGATTAGAACCAGCAGATTTAGGCCCGACACGATAACTAGAACCATCAAAAAAGAGAATTGAGCCGCCTCCAGCAGCAATGGTATTAATTGCTAATACCGGAACTCGCATCCGCGCCCCAGCAATTTCCGAATCTAGTTGTCGTTCGTATTCTCCTTTAAAGTGGGCGACATCTGTACTTGTTCCTCCCATATCAAAGGTGATAACTGATTCAAAACCTGCTCTTTTACTAGTTTGAACTGCGCCGACAATACCGCCAGCCGGGCCACTTAAAATACTATCTTTGCCTTGAAATTGTTGGGCTGCTACTAAACCCCCGTCAGATTTCATAAACATTAATTTTACTCCAGGTAACTGACTCGCTATCTGGTTGACATAGCGGCGGAGAATCGGAGTTAAATAAGCATCAACTACTGTTGTATCTCCTCGGCTGACTAATTTCATTAAAGGACTAACTTGATGAGATACAGATATTTGTGTAAAGCCGATTTCTTGCGCGATTTGGGATATTATTTGTTCGTGATTTGGATAGCGATCGCTGTGCATAAAAACAATAGCACAACTCCGAATTCCTGTGTTGTAAACTGCTTGTAATTCCTTTTTTACTTGTTTAACATCTACAGAGATTAATTTATTTCCATGAGCATCATAACGTTCGTCAATCTCAATTACCTGTTCATAAAGCATAGTTGCTAAAATTATCTGACGGGCAAAGATGTTAGGACGGTTTTGGTAGCCAATTCGCAGCGCATCTTTAAACCCTTTGGTGATGATAAGAACAACTCTGTCTCCTTTGCGTTCTAAGAGTGCATTTGTTGCTACTGTTGTCCCCATTTTTATAACTTCTATTGCTTCAGTAGGAATGGGTTCGTTACCGGAAAAACCTATAATATCTCGGATACCTTGAATAGCTGCATCTTGATATTGTTCGGGATTTTCTGAAAGCAGTTTATAAACTACGATCCATTGCTGATTAGGCAGAGAAACAATTAAAAAACGTTCAGGATTTCTTGAGAGTCTGTCTACAATTACCTGATTATTAGTAACGGCAACAATATCTGTGAATGTACCACCTCTATCAGCAAAAACTTTCAACATGATTCTGTTTCCTGTATAGTCATGAAAAATTAGCCCAATTTCAACCTTTCTGCTTGCTATACTATATTTTTAATTTCATGACAATTATGCCATACAAAAAGGTTATGGAAAACTTGGTTTTCGTATCAAATGCACAGATGATTAAAGCGTAGTTACTGCCGAAATCGATATCAAAAAAGTTTATCCCCAAAATTAATACTCATCTACAAATTGAGGATGAATCCACATAAATTCACGGCGTTTGTTTTGCACCTGCACTACCCGGATTTCTCACCACATCTCTCAAAGCCTGCGCTTGTGCAGGGGGGCAGAGGGGAGCAGGGGAGCAGGGGTGAGAAATTGTACAATTTCTTTCCCCTCTGCTCCTCCGCTCCTCCGCTCCTCCGCTCCTCTGCCCCTTCTTCGCTTAAAGCTTGTGAGAAATGCGGGACTAGATCACCAAAACATTGTAATAATATTTAATATGAGTTTAGGTTGTGTAATTTAGATTAACTATTGCAGAGAAATTCTCTCAGAGTTAGTAGAATGAAAAATACAACGAGGCAACTATTTTATGGATTAGTTACTCTAGAACTGTAGACTACGTTTTCAGTCCTGAGTTATTTCCGTATTTTGCCTCTGAGGCATACTAATCAAGACTACACCAATCCTTCATTTAAGAGCTCCCACTAATCATAATGGCTGTGATTGAGAAGAAAAGAACTCGCGATCTGCCCCAAATTAACGAACGAATTCGCTTCCCGAAAATTCGGGTCATTGATACAGACGGTGCCCAACTGGGAATTATGCCCCCACAAGAAGCACTACAACTAGCAGAAGACAAAGAGTTAGATTTGGTGCTTATAAGTGACAAAGCTGACCCGCCAGTTTGTCGGATTATGAACTACGGGAAATATAAGTTTGAGCAGGAGAAAAAGGCGCGGGAAGCCCGGAAAAAGCAGCACACGGCTGATGTTAAAGAAGTTAAGATGCGTTACAAAATAGAAGAACACGACTACAACGTGCGTGTTAAGCAAGCAGAGCGCTTTTTGAAAGATGGCGATAAAGTCAAAGCGACTGTGATGTTCCGGGGTCGAGAAATTCAACACAGCGATCTAGCAGAACAATTGCTCAAGCGAATGGCAACGGATTTGGAGCCTTATGGTGAGCTTCAACAAGCGCCTAAAAAAGAAGGGCGAAACATGATGATGCTCATCTCGCCCAAAAAATAATCCTCTAACTGTTGAATAGACTAAGTTTGAAAAACCCCTGACTTATAGCCAAGGGTTTTTTCGTTTGGATGCAAGATGCGCCCAAAACTTTAAGGCCATTTAAATTTATCTAAAATCGATAGTCCTGAAGGCTGAGTGGGAAACATAATACTCAGTTACTCAGGACTTTTGCTATTTCCAGGGGACGCGGGAGACAAGGGGACAAGGAAGACAAGGAAGTAAGTATATTTCTTCCCTTGCCCCCTGCTCCCCATTACGCGGTGATACTACCAGAAAATAAAACTGCATGGAACTGAAAAATCACTGGTTGGCTGTAAATAAAGTTGCTTTACCACGACTACTACAGTGGGTGAATCTCCGACCAGAGGAGAGCGAACGAACTCAGATAATGTTTATTTTTTACACAACTGTGTGTGTAGGATTGCGGTGGGCAGAAGACAGTACGGTGGCGCTGTTTTTAGATGAATATGGAACTCGTCTTTTGCCGTGGATGTATATTGCCAGTGCCGTGATGAGTGCAGGACTGGTTTTTTTATACTCTTGGCTGCAAAGGATTTTTCCCTTACGCCGAGTGATTGTGGCGATCGCACCTTGTATGTTGATGCCATTACTTTTATTAGTTGTATTACGTTGGGGAGCGCATGTTTCCTACCTGGCAGTTATTTCGGCCTTTCTGCTGCGGTTGTGGGTAGATGCCCTTTATGTAGTTAATGACCTCAACACCTCCATTGTTGCTAACCAAATATTTAATATTCGGGAGATTAAGCGCACTTACCCACTGGTGAGTAGTGGTCTTTTGGTAGCAGATGTGATTAGTGGTTTTAGTTTGCCTTGGCTAGTGCAGTACACCTCACTAAATAAGATCATCTTTATCGCCTGTCTAGTGATTTTCTTAGGATCGGGGATTTTACTCTATTTAACTAATCGCTATCGAGCAGCTTTTCCTGAAACCCCACAAAAACTAATTCCTGAAGAACAAGTTTCACGAGAGCGTTTCATTAAAAGTCCTCTAAAGCGCTATGTTTGGCAATTGTTTGCCTTTGTCGGTCTATTGCAAGTGATTGGGTTGTTAATAGATTTTCAATATCTGCGCGAACTCCAATCTAATTTGGGCGACCGAGAACTCGCCAGTTTTTTGGGTCTTTTTGGTGGAATGTTGGGACTGTGTGAGTTGTTATTACAGTGGTTTTTTTCCAGCCGACTCATCGAACGGATGGGAGTATTTTTCACAGCTACCCTTTTACCAATCACTGTAGGTATTGCACTACCAGGAGTGTTGGTATTGTTGAATTTAATTCCAGCCATCCAATCGCAAAGCTTTTTCTGGGGTTTGATAATTGTCAAATTTTGCGATGAACTTCTGCGCTACACCTTTGTCATGAGTAGCGGCCCCATCCTGTACCAACCGATTCCAGAGGCAATTCGTAGCCGGATGCAGACTTTATCTGGTGGAACTGCTGAAGCGATCGCTACAGGTTTGACAGGAGCGCTAATTTTTGCAACTCTATTGTTTTCTGGGCGGTTTGTACCCGAACCACTGCAAAAGTTGGTGTTAGTAGCAGAAACAATGTTGATAGCTGGCACCTGTTTAAAAGTAGTTTGGGAATTGCGATCGCGCTATGTGGAACTGTTAGTCTTGAGTGTCGCGCGGGGTCACTTGAGTGCAACCAATGTCGGCTTAAAATTCTTCAAACAGGGAGTAGTCAAAGCTTTAGGAGAAAAAGGCAGTGAGGCTGATAAACGCTCTTGTATTGAACTTTTAGCCCAAATTGACACCCAAGGATCTGCGGAAGTTTTAGCACCTCTGTTAGTCAAATTAACCCCAGATTTACAGCGCCAAAGTTTGGAAGTCATGCTGATGGCAGGTGCAAATCCCGCTTATCTATCCGCCATCCGTCCTTTGTTAGAACAACCCCAAGAAACTAACCCCGAAGTTTTTGCCTTGGCGCTACGCTACGTTTGGCTGGCTGAACCAAATCCCAATTTAAGCCTCTTAGAAGAATATTTACACCCCCGGCAAAACTCACTCATCCGTGCCACCGCCGCCGCTTTAGTGTTACGCCAGGGAACACCCATGCAAAAGGTAGCAGCTACTCAAACCATGCGCCGGATGCTGACTCATAAGCAAGAACGCGAACGGGTGAATGGAGTTAGAGCGCTGAGGGAAGCAGTTTATTTGCAGGCGTTGCGGATTCACATCCCGAATTTGTTACAAGATGAGTCGTTACGGGTACGCTGTGCCGTATTGGAAATGATTGCAGCAACCCATTTAGAAGAGTACTATTCGGCACTGATTGCAGCACTTTATTACAAATCAACTCGCAGCACAGCCATGTCAGCCCTAGTGCGACTAGAAAATGAAGCTTTAGAAATGCTGTTGCGGTTGGCTACCAATATTTACAAACCAGAAGTAGTGCGAATGTATGCTTGGCGTACCATTGCTCAAATTGGTACTCAACAGGCATTGGAGACTTTATGGGAAAACCTGGAGATATCGTGGGGAAGTACTAGAGATCATATTCTCCGCAGCTTACTAAAAATACACAAACAACCAGGACTTAAAGGTTTAGTAGATCGATTTTATGAAAGTCGGGTGGAAAATTTAATTAAGCAGGAATTAAAGTTTTTAGGTGAAATTTACGCTGCATACATTGATTTTCAAACACTAGACGAAAAAGAAAATCATCAATCCAATCAGAGGATTGCGATTGTCTCTGAGTTATTGCAACGCGCCCTTATCGAATTGGAATTGGATGTGAAAGAGCGACTGCTACTATTATTGAAACTGCTTTACTCGCCAGAAAAGATGCAAGCCGCAGCATTTAATCTGCGATCGCTCTCAGTGGTAAACTTAGCGCGGGGGTTAGAAATCTTAGAGCATACAGTAACTTTGTCTTCAAAGTCTTTATTGCTGAATATTTTAGATAACCGACCGCAGGTAGAAAAATTACAATATCTTGTCGAAGCCAAGATCGTAGAATATGAGAACATGATAGTTAGCGATCGCCTCCACAGATTGCTGATGCTGGGTAACTTCCTTTCTGACTGGTGCCTAGCTTGCTGCTTTCATTTTGCTCAAGTGACTCGCATCAAACTGACAAGCTCTGAGATTTTAGTCAGTTTGCGTCATCCAACAGGCTTTGTTAGAGAAGCTGCGATCGCATATCTAAATATGGTTTCATATCGTGTTCTCCTGCAAATCTTACCCCAGTTACAAAAAGATCCACATCCTTTGGTGTCTACTCAAGTTAAAGAGTTGCTCAAAAAATACCAATCCAAAAATTACAAATAAAGCAAGGCACTACAATAATTACCAATTACAAGAAGCAACCAAGCTAGCCACTATCTGAACTAGTTCTTCTGGATCGATCGGTTTAGATACATGAGTGTCAAAGCCACCTTCTAAGGCACGAATCCGATCCTCACTATCAGCATAAGCTGTTAAAGCAATAGCGGGGACTCGTCCACCATTCTTTGGTTGAAGCGCACGGATTTTGCGAATGAAAGTGTAGCCATCCTCACCAGGCAACCCAATATCAGAAATTAACACATCGGGCTGCAATTCAGATAATACTTTGCGTGCCGCATCTGCCGATATTACTGGTATAACTCTTGCTCCATCCATTTCCAACACAGTCGTGATGAAAAAGCGAGTATCATTATCATCCTCAACTACCAGGATATCTAAACCAGCAAGAGTTCCAGAAGTTTGCATAATAAAGTTTTTAATTAAATGACGAGCTTTGTACAAGTCCAAGTCGTAGTCACGGGGATGCTTGCAGTTGCGCGTGGGCAAAATCACGTTAACTGCAATGCTCATGTCTACAGACTGGAAAACGACTATGGACTACCAGATGACATCAATTAAAGGTGGTTGTGCTATTAGCGGTTTGTTTGATTTGATGCCATTTCCTTACACCTGGCTACAACCCAAAATACAACTCATCTGTGCTGAAGTTCTTCGCAATAGTCCTATCCGTCATCTTCCTGAAAAATCTGGCTTTCTAGTTATAACTTTTGGTGGCGAAGAAACTTCAGAATTTCAACGACAATCGCTAGATTTTTTGGCTGCATGGAAAGAAAAAGAATTGCCGGGTGAATACTTACCACAGCCTAATGAAAACCACTTTACGGCAATCAATGGTTTTTTAGACACTGACAGTACACTGTGTACGGCAATTTTGAGGCAAATCAATAAAGTTATATGATATTAGCATTCATACATAACATGCCCTTTTAAAATACCTAAAATGAAGAAAGCGATCGCTTGTCCGCTATCGATTTCTCCAACTTTTAGGAATTATATCATGTCCGCTTGATTGCTTATTAGACCCCAAAAACCCCACCCCGCTAAAGCTATACTTTGTCGGGGTGGGGTTCTTTATCTTATGGGTAATTTAGCGGATATGATATTACTAGCTAGTATGAGGTCATGCACTTTGGAATTGAACTGGTGAGCAAAGCTGACTGTGGTTATGTTCCTATTTGAAGCGCCATATCTGCACCAAAATTAGGTGGATTTTGTTACTTTCCAGAAAAAGCGGTTTATCTGCTGTAATTTTGAGTTATAAACCTTTTCAACTCCAGCCTTTAAGAAGTCAGACGGATCGTACAATAACAAAAATATGTCACTAAAGCCATTAGCAATCTCTGGTAACTGATTTTTTTCTACAATTTGAAATCGCACCTTTGGATCGACTAAGTGTCCAAGTATCTGTACTGGTGGAAGTATGTTATCAGTATCACTAATTAACAGTGGTTTATCTCCTTGACTAATAATATTAGCAATTTTCGGAAATTCTTGGTATCTTTCCGGGTATTTATTCCACCAAATCTGGGCTTGAGAATTGATCGTACAAGATATAACTCCGCTGATTATTAATATAAATGTCACAAGTGACCAGAACTTTTTCTGCCAAGCTTTACTATAAATAGACGTGAGCTTAGTGGTCAATAAATAAGCAACAGCTAACTGGATACCTAAAACTGAGGGAAGTGTATATCGACTAGTAGCATATCGATCTCGCAAGATGAAATCCGCTATTAGTAGGGGAACCCCTACTGAGCCAATTAAGGTTAAGACAAATAACCAAACTTTTTTAGATGTTCTTCGACATAGAACATAAATTGAGTAGAGCATTAAAACTAAAATAATTAAAATAAACGGAATTAAGGCAATCTTAAGTTTTCCTGGATCGCTAGGACTAATACCTAAATCAAGAAACGTCCGACTAAATATACCAGCCCATCTTGTAGCTGATGCAAATAATGTTTGTTTCACACCCGCCCAACCTACTGATTCTGGTTGAGGATTGGTAATAATAATCCCAATCCAAGGTACAAAAGCTATAAACGCCACAAGCGATGATATCAGATAAGAAATCGATGTTTTACTCAATCGGAAGCGTTCGATTGCAATTACATAAATTCCCTGTGAAAAAGCAACTAAGGTAAAAAATATATGGGTATAAAACCCGATTAATAATGCTGCTGCATAGATGAACCAACTAACCTTTGTTTGAAGGCGCATGGCTCGCAGCAGTGCTACGCTCGATGCTAAGATGGTTACTATCCATAAACTGTATGCTCGTGCTTCTTGTGCATACACCACGTCAACAGGTGAAACGGCTACTAAAGCTATGGCTATCCACCCTATTAGTGAAGACTCGAATAATTCTTTACATAGCAAATAAAGAAAAGGAAAAGTCAGCAGACTAATGAATGCCGAGAAACTTCTCGTTACTGCTACAGAATTGCCAAATAATTCTACCCAAAACCGGGTTATCAAAATGTATAACGGCAAAATCTGTGAGTCTTCTAAGACAATTCCTTTAAGTGTATCAGCTGCATTTTTATCTGGGTTGGGATACTGATATTTCTGCAAATCTTCTATGCCGAACACACGACCATTACCTAACTGCTTTTTCATTTCTGACTGCATATAGCCAGATATGCGTAATGATGAAAAAACCTCATCACCCCAATAAAGTTTTTTGTCAATATTAACGAATCGAAAAAATATACCTAAAACTAATAGGATAATTACTAAAAAACGTAACCAAGATTTAGAAATATTCCAGTTCTCTGACAATTGGTTATTCATACATCAATAGTGATATCAGCAAAAGTTCAAAATACTTTTAATTGCAGTTTGTCTAAGATTCGTGTTTAGCATAACAGGTATAAGCCTGTAAGTAAACATCTGAATAATCATCTCAGATTAACAGTTAACCAGGATCGAATTCTCTATAAATCTTTGGGCTAAAGGTATTCTATGTCAACAAAATGAGTCTCAAAAAATTTGCAGATTTTGGCAGTAGAACACCACATTAAATACAATTTTTACTTGACATGGTATAGTATAAATTAATCTAAACGTAAAATACTTGTGTTAAAAACAAAAAGATTTGATAAAGTTTATACAAAGATACCATAAATACGCCTTCGGGTAGGATTAAAAGCAAAGGTACGTTAACGTTTGTTTAAACTCAACCTTGGAGTAGTGGAACCTTGGTCTGGTTTATTTTTTAGACTGAGCTAGCGATCGCGCCGACTAACCAGGAAAAGAAATAATATGTCCTTGTTAGAGCCTCTAGCCTCTTTTTGACAGCGGGCTGCTATAGATGTATGTCATTTTGCCACCTCCTCGACTTATTGCCAATCTTCCAGTAATAGAATTAAAAATGAAGCCTTCGTAAAGCCTTCAACTATCCAAAGATAGAAGCTCCATTCACAGATTTGACCAAATGTCAGTCAATTAAAAATCTGTATCTAAAATGGGCTTGTAGCATATAAAACGCTTGTAAGATTTTTATGACTTCCCGTATTCGCTTTTTGATGTGTCCTCCTGACCACTACGATGTAGACTATGTGATTAATCCCTGGATGGAAGGGAATATTCATAAATCATCGCGCGATCGCGCCGTGGAACAGTGGCAAGGATTACACCAGATCCTTAAACAACACGCCATCGTAGATTTAGTAACACCCCAGAAAGGTTGGCCTGATTTGGTTTTTACCGCCAACGCTGGCTTGGTACTGGGGGATAATGTCGTCCTTAGTCGCTTTTTACATAAAGAACGTCAGGGAGAAGAACCTTACTTCAAACAATGGTTTGAGGAAAATGGTTATACAGTTAATGAACTTCCCAAAGATTTGCCTTTTGAGGGCGCAGGAGACGCACTGCTAGATCGGGAAGGACGCTGGTTATGGGCGGGATATGGTTTCCGATCGGAATTAGATTCTCACCCTTATCTAGCTAAATGGCTGGATATTGAGGTTCTCTCTTTACGACTCATAGACGAACGTTTCTATCACCTGGATACCTGTTTTTGTCCCTTAACAAATGGCTATTTGCTGTACTATCCAGGCGCTTTTGATTCTTACTCCAACCGCTTAATTGAAATACGAGTCGCACCAGAAAAGCGAATCGCAATTGCGGAAGCCGATGCAGTCAACTTCGCTTGTAATACGGTGAATGTGGACAGCATTGTAATCATGAACAAAGCAAGTGAAGCTTTGAAAACTCGCCTTGCAGATGTGGGTTTTCAAGTGCTGGAAACACCGTTAACTGAGTTTCTCAAAGCCGGTGGTGCAGCAAAATGTTTAACCTTGCGGGTAACAGAACCAGTTAGAGATGAAATTCATGCCAATGTCTCGGTAGAAAGCCGGATCATTCGCATGGAAGGACACTTACTTGATGCTGGCTTAATTAACCGCGCCTTGGATTTGATTATAGATGCTGGGGGAAGTTTCCAAGTCCTGAATTTCAACTTGGGAGAACAACGGCAAAGTACCTCCGCCGCCGAGGTGAAGGTATCAGCACCATCTCATGAGGTGATGGAAGAAATCATCTCAATGTTGATTGATTTGGGTGCAGTAAATTTACCCCATGATGAGCGAGATGCAATCTTGGAACCTGTAATCCAAGATGGTGTAGCACCGGATGATTTCTACGTCAGTACAATTTATCCTACCGAAGTCCGAATTAATGGACAGTGGGTGAAGGTAGAAAATCAACGGATGGATGGCGCGATCGCAATTACCCAAACTCCCACTGGCGTAGTTGCTAGGTGTAAAATACTCCGCGATTTAAAAGTTGGCGAACAGGTAATTGTAGATGTGTTAGGTATCCGTACCATTCGCAAAACAGAATCGCGCGAACTCCGCAACACCCAAGAATTCAGCTTCATGTCGGCGGGTGTTTCCAGCGAACGGCGCGTGGAATTGGTGGTTGAACAAGTAGCTTGGGAATTACGGAAAATCCGCGATGCTGGCGGTAAGGTAGTTGTCACGGCTGGGCCTGTGGTGATTCACACTGGTGGCGGCGAACACTTGGCGCAACTGGTTCGGGAAGGATATGTACAGGCGTTGCTGGGTGGGAATGCGATCGCAGTTCATGACATCGAACAAAATATCATGGGTACTTCCTTGGGTGTGGACATGAAGCGGGGTGTCGCCGTTCGTGGTGGACACCGCCATCACCTGAAGGTAATTAATAGTATCCGTAGATACGGCAGCATTCCGAAAGCTGTAGAAGCAGGGGCAATTAAGAGTGGCGTGATGTATGAGTGCGTCCACAATAATATACCTTTTGTGCTTGCGGGATCGATTCGGGATGACGGGCCTTTACCTGATACCGAAATGAATTTGATTAAAGCACAGGAAGAATATGCTAAACACTTAGAAGGGGCGGAGATGATTTTGATGCTGTCATCGATGCTGCACTCCATTGGCGTGGGAAATATGACTCCGGCGGGGGTGAAAATGGTGTGTGTGGATATTAATCCAGCTGTGGTGACTAAGTTAAGCGATCGCGGTTCTGTGGAATCGGTTGGTGTGGTGACGGATGTGGGATTATTCCTTAGTCTGTTGATTCAGCAGTTGGATACGTTGACAAGTCCTTATGTGAATAAGGTAGGTTAGGAGACGAACCGCAGAGGCGCAGAGGACGCAGAGAAGGGGAGATGGGAAGAGTAGCTTTGAGTGAAGAGTTGCAGGTTAATTGGGTCAGTTTGATTGCTGATTTCATGCTGGTGGGGATGGTTTTTGGCCCGCCTATCGCTCCCTTTTTGGCTGCGTCTGGAGTGTCTTTGCTGACTGGGATTGCGGACATCATCTATTTTATGGGTAATCATGTATGTCCGCAACCAAATATGGGGTTGGATTTAGCACCACCTTTTATTATGGCTGTGTGTATGCGCTGCTACGGCACTGTCACGGGTTTGTTGATTACTCGTCTGCTGTATGGAGTAACTGGTGGTAAGGGATTTTACTGGTTAAGTCAGTATGGCTGGAGTGGTGCTGCGATCGCTAGTGTGTTGATGATGGCTTATCCTTTAGAATTGGCAGCACAGATTTTCGGTTTGTGGAGTTTTAATAATTATCTGGTTACGCCTTTTGGGTTGATTACTGGTTTGGCGTGGGGATTGTTTACTATGCCGATTTTGCACGGGTGGCGGGATGCTAAAACTAGCTTGAATGAATTGTAGAGTGGATTAATTTTTGTCAGTCGAAACAAGTGCCACGATCGCATTTGTATCTAAATTGTGGGTTGAGCATCTTGCCATTGGTGTCAAGTTAAGGTGAAACAAGTTTGGTCAATTAGTAATTATGCTGAAAACTCGCCACAGCATCAAGTATGAAATTAACTTTTGTACTGGATTTTCAAGGCAACAATCAATGATGGGTTTAAATATAAAGCGATCACTAGCCTCAAAATTGTGTTTTCTACCCTGATTTTGACAAAATTTTGAGTAATATTACTTATTGACAATTGCTCCTTAACTTTAACTTGATACCAATGGAATCTTGCCCGCCCTATTGAACTGGGCGGGCAAGATTCCCCACAAGATTGGATAATTTATTTGTTGGAAGTCCCTTAGATTATCGTCTCATCCTACTACCTACCTTCGCCTTCTGAGATCCTTCAACGATTTGGTAAAGTTTCTCTTCAAGTTTTTGCATACATGCCGACCAATCAAATTCCATTATAGAAGGGCGAGCCTGCTTAGTCATGTCTGCTTTCAAATCAGGATTTTCTAGAATCGCAATCACCTTTTGAGCGAAGTCCGTAGGGTTGTTAGGTTGAGCAAGAAAGCCGTTCTGACCAGGAGATACCTGTTCTGAAGTTGAAGGTGCAACAACCGCAACTAGAGGAGTTCCAGAAGCCAGCGCTTCGTTATTTGTAGTGCAGAAGTTTTCGGTAACGGAGGGGTTGACAAAAATATCTGCTCTAGCAAACCAGCCTAAAAGTTCTGTACCGTGGGACTCGCCCCATACAGTAATACCCGATCCAAATTTTTTAGCACGTTGACGGATTTCTTCATCTAGGGGGCCACTACCAACAATCACCAGATGAACATCAGGAATTTTGGCAGCTATGACTGGAAAGATATCAAGCAATTGGTTGACATTCTTTTCGGGCGTAATGCGTCCGACAAACAAAATAGTTGGTCGATTGTCGTTAGGAATGGGATTGTAACAAATGTTTCGCGGGTGAAATTTTTCGCAATCAATGCCTTGATAAGGGACATATTCAGCGCGTTGACATTTCAATTCTTCGTATTTAGTGAGTTGTTCTTTAGAAGAAAAGTAATTAAAGTCATAAGACTCACTAAATTGCTTGACTAAAACGGGAATAATCGGACGAACAAAGTTAAAGAATTTATCTCCAAAATAATATTTGATATACGCAACGATATCAGTATGGAAGAGTGATATTATTGGCGTGCCTGTTCGTTTGGCGTATTCGACACCGATGGGACGACCATAACCTTGCAAGAAAAATGAGTATAAACCTCTCATTTGTGCGGCTTCTTCAACCAAGATAATATCAGGCTTAAATTTCTCCAGCAACTTGGTATCACTCCAATGGCGATAGCTCAACGGTTGAGGAAGAGACTTATAGAATAACAGTGGTTCTGTGGGGAATGCGTAAGCAGATAAATTGGGGAAGGACTGAATTTCATTCAAACCTTGCATGGGGCGATCGCCAACATTTTTGGGGTAGCGATCGCTAATTTGCGGATGGATTAGAAAAACCTCATGTCCCTGCTCTAGCAACCAACGAACTCGTTGGTGAACTGCCACGGAAACACCAGTTAAGAAAGGAGCGTACAATCCTGTAAATAGTGCAATGCGAAGTTTTTGCTTAGTCATAATAAAGGGGAATATTTCACGGAAATGCTGGTTTTGAATTCAGGATTTACGCAGCAAATGTTTCATGAGCATCCTGACTATCTAGCTCAGTAATTACCACCAATACTGTTAAATCAAGGATTTAAACATTGTCAAACAGGAGAAAGTGTGGGTTGTGAAGTGGATGCTTATAAACCTTGGTTTAAACTATCAAAATATCCAAACTACGAAGTAAAATTCCCCTTAATATATTTGTCTAAACCCTTGCTATTAATACAAATAGATTTTGATAATTCGCAAAAAAACGTGTATTTTGACAAGAGCTATAGCTAGGATAGTTCTACTAAATATAAGATAATCTAACTTGAATACTAGGGAATGTTTAGTGTAATAACTTTCATGCCCTAGTTCATATTTAGTGATTTAACTCAAAGAGAAACCTTGCTATCAATAGGCTGATCTAACCATTGATAAGGGCGATATTCCACTAATCGGACATTCCAAGGCCCTTGAACTCGATAGGAGACACCGCGCCAGGTGACTGTTGAAATCCAAATAGATGACAGCATCGCTAACCCATAAACCCACTGTGTTAGCGGAATCCCAATCAACATTTTGATAATTGTAGCAGCTGATAATTTGGCGTAGACGTGCAACGGCTTGCCCATAGGCATCGTCTGGTCATTAGAGCGAACCACTCGCTGGATCTCTAATTCCAACACGAGCATTATCAACAGTAATCCTAAAGTATAGACACCATAACAGACTAAGAACAGAGCCGCAGCTTCCCATTTTGCCTCTAAGAAGGATTCTAGAACTAAAATGATCAGTGTTGTAGGAAACAAAATGCTAGAAACAGCTTCACTAACTAAAGCTAACCAACGCGGGTGATACAGTCGAGAATAAAGTATTAGGCGCTTGAGATAGTCGATTAAGTTGGGTAAATAAGTCTCTTCACGATTTACTATCAGCAGCGAAGGCACAAACTTTACCTGGAATCCATGTTTTTTCAGGATGTCGTGCATCATGAAATCTTCGCCTAAAGCTTGTCCCCACTTATCTAGCAATTCTGTTTGGCGAAGCACTTCTGTTTTCACAGCCAAACTCCCACCCCAAGGAATCTGGAAGATAAACATTTGCACTACTGTGGATACATTGCCGATATACCGCACTAAAGATCCCCAATACCTACCTGTCGGTACATACCAACGATTACCTGTTGTTGCCCCTACTCTAGCATCACCTAAAGGACTAACTAATTCTCGCAGCCAATTCAGATGGACTATGGTATCAGCATCTACTAAGGCAACTACTTTGTAGGAATCATCCAACTCACGGACAGCTTGGACTAAGGAACTGCATTTGAGACTACAATTGTTGCGTACTATTCGCAAAGGGCTAATTTGAACGTTGGTCGCTTCTTGCTCTGTGATGCTTTCACTGGCAATTTTCCAAGCGGGATCTTCGTGACTATCAACGATCAATTTTAAATCATAGTGTGGATAGTTTTGGTTTAAGAGCGATCGCAAACATCTAGGCAAAAACGGATCGGCTCCGCGTAGGCAAAGAATCACTGCTGTTTTGGGTAACTGGTCATCTGGTAATAAGTTTTTTTTGGATGAGCGCAGATACCATATAAAGACAAGCGTAAAACACACCTGAATAACCAGCCAACTCATCAAAGACTTAGACAAAAATATCGCCAAATCTTCCATTAAATTTTTAATCTCCGGTAGAATCTTGCCTTGATTGTTGGGAATTGGGGATTAGGGATTGGGGATTGAAAATCAGAAGTATCTCCTAGAGAAGCAGTCCCCAGTCCCCAGTCCCCTCTATGAATCCAGCGAATACTTCATGATTATGTTGACCGTTGTATTTTTATTTACAACAAAACTGGCATCACGAAACTTTGGTGAACCTGTTTGTATGGACACAGTTGGATTTTTGGAAATCCCAAAACCTTCTGTGGGAATACCAAAAAAGTCTTTATTGAGTTTGCGATCGCCATTTTGATCGTCAACCACGGCGACAGCATAAGTTCCAGGCTTCAAACCTGAGAATTCTTTTTTAACAGAATTGCCAGTAATCTTAGCGCAGCCACTTTGAGATCCACTAGAATTACTCATCGGAAATCCTTTTTCAGTTGCGTAAACTCTGAAGCAAATCTCACCTTTTTTGTGTTGTATGCCATTTACCACAACACTTAGTGTTTCAGTTGGTTCTGCATTTACCGTTTTAGCAAAGCTGAAGCTCACTAAAGTAGCAAGTAAAAAATGAGATAATTGAGATAGTTTCAGCATAGGTTTGTAGTAAAGAATAGGTGGTTTTTGGGCTGGATAAAAGCTATATTTAGTAGCTTTTATTTTTAACTAATTGTTCAATGTAAAACTTGACTTTTTTTCATTGATGCTGCTTGCCAACCTTTCCAAAGTACTTGCAGCACTTTTATTAAATCTTTCAGCAAAAGATATTCTGTCCCTTTTAACTGCCGATATAGACTTAGATGACAACGCAGCCGGTCATCCCAACTCAGGGGACTACGCCATATAGAGAGTAAATACTCCCAAATTATTCTCCAATGTGGCAATAAAATCTGTCCTTTCTTTGCTGAATCAAACCACACTGTATAGGCATAAAAATCAGGTAGCATACTCAATGAGGGTTTTTTAGTGTTGTTAGTAAACAACATATAATTAGGGAAATACATACTCATTGATTGTTGCGGATGGCTTCTGGCAAAAAACAAGTATTCAGGGATTTCATAAAACCTACCAAGAATACCAAGTCTTAACAAAAGAATTCCATCTGCATTACCGTAACCACCCATCTGCGGTATCATTCTCAGGGCATTGGAGCGAATTACTCCGTAACATTGATAACATAAATGTTTCGTTAGCAATTCGTTAAAACGCTTGTGTGGTTTTAGTGCATCTGCCTTGAGTTTAATATTGTAGTTTTGGAGAAAACTCCCCTCTTCATCAATGAAATATGTCTGGGAGTGACACAAGATTATGCTAGGGTCTTGGTCAAGCACCTCAACACACTTCTCGATAAAATCTGGAGCATGTAGATCGTCATAAGCTGCCCACTTAAAATACTCACCTGAAGACAATTTAAAGACGCGATTAAAGTTACGGGCGCAACCGATGTTCTTGTCATTGCGATAGTAACAGATACGTTTGTCTTTCTCAGCATAAGCTCTACAAATTTCCTCAGTTTTATCTGTAGATGCATTATCTGAAATAATTAGCTCAAAATCTTCAAAGGTTTGAGCCAAGAGGGAATCTATGGCTTCTTTGATAAACTTTTCACCATTGTATACAGGTAATCCGATGCTCAAACGTGGCTGATTAGTAGTCATATAAAACGATTATTCGGAAAATCTGTGGATTATTTAGTTCTCAATTGCAGATAATTGTTAGGCAGATGCAACCGAAGAATTAAAAAGTTAGAAGTCATTAACTCCAAACTTCTTACAATCCAACAACAATTCCAAAAATATTTTGACTATTTCATCAAGCTTTGAATATCTGTTTTTTGCAGCCATTCATGTGTTCGCTGCATTCCTAATTCTAGATCGACTGCTGGTTTATAATTTAACAGATTTTGAGCTTTGACAATAGAACAGGCGTAGGGACGAGTCATAAAATCTATAGACTCTGGTAAGATATCAACTTTTTTCCGAAAAAGTTTTTGTCCTTGAACGCGTAGCTTTAGAAACAACTTAATTTCATCTTTCGATAATGAAAGGGGTGCTTGTAAATCTTCCATTGCTGCTAAACGCATAAAATATTCTTTCCAGGAAGTTTCTTGTCCGTCTGTGATATTAAATATTTCACCGGATGTTTCTTTTTCTATCGCTAGAAAGATCCCATCAATCAGGTTATCTATATATACGTGATTGATTACTCCTTTAGCATCATTGGCACAGGCAAATAATTTTTGACGCATCATCAAAATTGGTCTGACTATCCAGGGAATACTTCCTGGCCCGTAAACATCTCCGGCTCTAATAACGATGATGCCAAAATCTGGAGAATCATTTAGTTCTAAAACTGCTGTTTCAGCTTCTATTTTGGTTTGACAATAGGGATTATTTTCGCCCGAAAGCGGCCCAGATTCTGCAATACCATTAGGATAGTTGAAACCGTAAACCATCACACTTGATAGATGCACAAATGTTTTCACACCAGCCTGTTTAGCAGCTTTAGCTATGTTGACAGTACCACCAACATTGACATCACGAAAATTCTTAATTGCACCAGCTTCTTCAGCAAGTTGAGATGTATGTAAAACGATATCTACTCCCTGACAAGCTTTTTGAGCAATAGTAGAATCGGTGATACTACCAATAATTACTTCAACACCTAAATTCTGTAATTGTTTGCTTTGTTCTGTAGAACTTTGTAGTCCACGAACCTTCATCCCTTGCGCTATGGCTAACTCGGCTGCACGCAAACCGACAAATTCATCAATCCCGGTAATTAGCAAGGTTTTGTCTTTGATGTTCATAAAATTGAACCTATTGTTAAATTGGTGAATTTGATTTGCTAGATAAAAGACTTGAAGCTATACCAAATTGGGATTTTGGTAAGAATTTTTAATCAAAAATCTAAAAATGCTATAAGGAACAATGTTTCTGTGGAGAGGCTGCACTAATGCTTACTTTTGAGTTTAGTTCAGGCAAAAAGATTGGCTGATTTTGCTGCTAAAAATAGCTAGAAAATATCTCCAGGATCTGCGGAACGGAGTTTATTGATGGCAAGCGCTCCAGAAGTAATACACATGAGAACTGTTGAAGTTAAGACTATCAATGCATTATTGGTGGTCATAACTATTGGTAATTTCGTCGATTCTGCTGCAAAACTATATAACAATACAGAAGTAATAAATCCTGGTATATAACCTAAGATTGCCAAAATCAAAGCTTGCTGAAATACCACATTTAATAAATAGCTATTGGCATAACCTATAGCTTTTAAAGTGGCGTAAGCAACGAACTGCGTCGCAATATTGCTGTAAAGAATCTGATAAACAATAACTACACCCACAACCGCAGCCATTGTCAACATCAAGTTAAGAATAAAACCAATGGGGGTTCTAACAGCCCAATATTTTTTTTCAAAATCAATGAAGCCTTGGCGGGTAAAGACTTGGACATCATTAGGCAAACTTGCTTGCAAACTTTTCAGTACCGTTTCGGCATTAGTACCAGGTTTGAGTGAAATCAAACCGATATCTATCATATCCGCAGGACGACTATTTGGATTTATCCTCAAAAAAGTTGAGTCACTAACAAGTAAATTTCCGTCCACCCCAAAGGAAGGCCCTAATGTGAATAAGCCGCCAATTCTGACTCTATAGCCAATTAACGAACTGTAGGGAAATATTTCAATTGTCTGTGCAGTATCTCCCGCATCAAATTTTTCAGCTATTGGGCCAAATTCTGGACGAGAACCTCGATCAAAAAGTACGACATCGGGAATTTTGAGTTTATCTAAATTTTTCTCCACTTCTGGGAGATTCATCACCGGTCTACCTGGGTCGAAACCAATAACATATATTGAATATTTCTCACTAGTTGCCGGATTTTTCAGTTTAGCAAATTGTAAATACATAGGGCTAACTGACTCTACGCCATCAAACCCCAGAGATTGGTACAAACGAGTCCGCGAAAAACTTTGATTTGAGGTTAAAGATTTGTATTGCGAACTAACTATAAATAAATCTCCTTTGAGATGCTGATGCACTGCGGTTGCACTGGAATAAAGAGCATCTTGAAAACCAAGTTGCACAAACATTAACAGCACAATAAAACCAATCCCGGCTACAGCTACTAGTAAACGTACTTTTTGCTGCGCTAGCTGTAGCCATCCTAAAGGAATTTTGAAAATCATGGATTTATTTATCATTTGTCATTGGTCATTTGTCATTGGTGATTTGTCATTTTTCATTTGTGAATGACATCTGCCAATTGACTAAATATGAATGGCTACATCCACTTGTAAGTTAGTTAAACGAGCGACCTTTTTACTATCTGCGGGATTATCGATGGAGATTTTCACTTCAACTATTCTGCGGTCTGTATCTGAACCGGGGTTGAGGCTGAAGATGTTTTGCTTGTCAACTTGCCAACCAATCTCTTTGACAGTTCCTTTTATTGTTCCGGTAAATGCAGTGCTGGTAATTGTGGCTTTTTGTCCTACACGCACTTTTTGAACATCGGTTTGATACACCTCTGCAATTACATACATTTGAGATATTTTACCTATCTCAGCAAACCCTTTGCTGGTGCTGATTACTTCTCCGGTTTTAGCGTGAATTTTTAATATTTTGCCGTCTATGGGAGATTTGATGTAACTTAAATCTAAGTCGGCTTTTGCTTGTTGAACAGATGTTGTTGCACTGTTGACTTCGGTTTGTGCGACTTGAACATCTACACTACGCACTTCGCTAATACTGGTGAGTTGCGCTTGCGCTTGTTTGCGTTGTTCTTGGTATGTATCTTGAGTGCGCTTGAGGGTGGCTTGAGCTTCTGTTAGCTGCTGTTGTGTAGTCTTTAGTTGCAAAGCTTTGGTATCTGCTACAGAAGCCGCGATCGCACCTTGTCTATATAATTGCTGATAGCGATTATTCTCAGATTGAGCGTTGTCTACTTCCGCCTGGATGCGGTCGATTGTCGCCTGTTGGGTAGCAACGTCCCCTTTATATTGTGGCTCTAAACGGGCGATCGCAGCCTTTTGAGCATCGACATCTCCGGTTTTAGCTCCAGATTTCACCTGCGCTAATTTAGCTTTAGCAACTTGCAGTTGGTCTAAAGCTTGTTGCAAAGCTGTTCTAGAACGACCATAATTTTCTAGATACGCCAGTAATTGCCCTGCTTTAACCGTATCGCCTTCTTTCACCAACAATCTATCTACTCGCACCCCATTATTGGAAGCGGGAGCAGTCAAAGAAGTAACTTCACCTTCTGGTTCTAAACGTCCCAAGGCGGTTACAGCAAGTTTCACAGGAGTAGCAGCTTTTGGAGGATTCGCTGCTGGTGTCACAACTTTCGGTTTAGACCAAAATGGTACCAAACTATAAAAAGCTATTAATCCGGCCGCTAAAGTCAGAGACGCTGCTAAAATTACTTGCGATCGCCCTACGGGTTTTGTGAATAATCGGCTTTCTTTATTTACTGCCATATTTTCATTCCAATTCTGTTTTCTAGGGGATAGCCTGGTTATATTTAATCGATTAGATATAGACTCATCCACAAATTACCAAGAGGGCTTTTCCTCTAGGGTTTCTACCTTAATAAACTGGATGAATCTAAATTGCTTTTATATGAATTGTTGTAAGCTTTTACCACCAAAATTCACTATTTTAATGTGAAAAATAATAGTGGTGTTACTTCAAAGCTTCCTAAGTTATATCCTAATTTGATATCTAATCCAGTAGCGTAAAATACAATAGCCCTAACCAGAAAACTTAACTCTCAAGAACAATGAAGCGCTAATAAAAATGAAATCAAAACTTGGGTAAACTTGTCATTAACTATCGCGTAAAAATTCAATTTTGTCAACTAGTTTGATTTTGATAAGTCTTGATTCTCTCACTAAAATTTTCTTATTACAGTAAGATTAGAGACTGAATAAATTTATTTGTTACTAACTATATTCTGTTGTTTTTATTACTTCCTTTTTAAAAAGATTGAAAACCTCGATTTTTAAGGTTTTTTGGGTAAAGTATGACGCTTTGTCTTTTGACACATACTAATAAAGTTGTTTAGCATCCTAAAATTCCTCTAGTTTTAATTTAGGTTGTATGACTAACGGACAGAATAAGCAAAAGAAATTAAAGCTGCTATCCATCGGTATCGCACCGCATGATGCTTTATTGTCCATTGGTGTCTCTCCTCATGGATTAATTTCGATTGGTGCTATTCCCCACGGATTAATTTCCATTGGATTAGTACCAATGGGTGTGGTTTCTATTGGATTTGTTTCAATGGGGTTGTTCAGTGCCGGAGCAGTTGCAATGGGACTGATCGGCTTTGGGAAAGTTAATATGAGCTTGATGCAACTCAATCCAACACAGATGGAGCAGATGCAACCTGGAACACAGATGAATCCTCATCAGCAGATGTCTCACTGAAGAGGCAGGGGTGCAGAGGGGCAGGGGGCAGGGGGAGTAAGAAAAAATATAATCTGAATAAATTGGATAATTTATTTTCTGGAAGTCCCTAATGCGATCGCGATTATGTTTATCACGCAACATACTAAAAATTAACATTTGCTTTATAAATAACCACTTTGCTTTTTAACTTGACTTATATTGAAAAATAACCCAAAACTTTGACTCAATTATGATGTTTCTCTGAAAAAGCATACTTATGGTTATTTAATTTATCTATGTATTCATAGAATTGTTACTTAGCAGACAACAGATTTGCATTGTTAACTTAATGCAGCACAATTTTATGGTTAATGCGTAGATAACAAAATATCTGACACATTTATAAAGTAATAAGTTATACCTTTCTGTTGAATTTTATTCAAATCAACAGCAGCGATCGTGGATGTTGATTTATAAAATAACTTTAAAGGAATGATTTAGTTTCTGTAAAGTATGTTAGTGTTTTTATTAATTCAATGCTTTAAAGTGGTTAAACAAACTAGTTATTTAAGTGAAATTTTAAATTAAAAATAACTAAAGATAACTGCTTTCCCATCACCATCTGCTCGTTTAATTACTTTTTCAACTTGCATAAATTCGGATTGAAGGTGGTGTCTTTTGTGTAACGAACTTGTCAACTTTGCTAGTTCAAATAGCATAAAATACATTATCCCGAACGTTGAAATTGGCTATGAAATCGATCGAGATACAGAATGTTGTCATTAACAACAGCTATGCGCCTGTGGTTAGCCTAGATAATAAAATGGTTTCGGGTGAAAAAAACATTTCTGTTCTCTTAGCTACTCCTCAGTTTTCATCACTCCAGTAGGATACCATTACTCAAAATCTTTACCATTAGAAATGGATTAAATTCACTGGTCAAGCAGCTATTACACTCCAAGACTATTTTACCAGTTTTAACAACGTCTTTGACCTATTGCCACAATTTAAAGAGTCTAGCGTTGGATAACATTTTTGTGCGATGTCTACGACGGGCTACGCCTACGCAGTGTGCCAAAGCCGCGTGGAAACATCAGGCTTGACCTGGCAGAATTTGTAATTCGTAATTCGTAATTCGTAATTACTTTTCCGTGATAACTGCTTACAGAACCAGAGTTTTGATTATTAGTAGGCAACAGAAATTACTGTAGCTACACAATTCACAGTACTCACTATGCCCTATGTCTGCTTATTCAATTGATACTGCCTTAGCGGAGTTAGAGAGCCTTGTCAACAATTGTGAACAGGCTGTGATTAAGTCTATCGAGGGAAAAAAAATGAAGCCAGATAAATCAGTGTCAACCAACAGAATTAACAGACAATTACAACACAATCCGATCGCCATCGTTGGGATGGCTTCTCTATTGCCTCAAGCTAGAAACTTGCGGGAATATTGGCAAAATATAGTAAATAAAATTGACTGTATTACTGATGTTCCTTCCACACATTGGAGTGTCGAAGATTATTACGATCCGAATCCCAGAACTACTGAAGATAAAACCTATTGTAAAAGAGGTGGTTTTCTTCCAGAGGTAGATTTTAATCCGATGGAATTCGGCATCCCACCCAGCATTTTAGAAGTCACAGATGTATCGCAACTATTAAGTTTAGTGGTTGCGAAAGAAGCGATGGAAGATGCAGGTTATGGTGAAAAACGTGAGTTTAGCCGCGAGACTGTTGGGGTAATCTTAGGCGTGGCGATGGCCAAGCAATTAGGAATGCCACTTTCTGCCAGATTGGAATATCCGATTTGGGAAAAAGTTCTCAAAAGTAGTGGTTTATCTGACGAAGATACGAAAAAAATCGTCGATAAAATCAAAAGCGCTTATGTGAAATGGGATGAGAACGCTTTCCCTGGAATGTTAGCAAATGTAGTCGCGGGTAGAATTGCCAATCGCCTGAATTTTGGCGGAATGAATTGCGTAGTTGATGCCGCTTGCGCTAGTTCCTTTGGTGCTTTAAAAATGGCAATCAGTGAGCTAGTTGAGCATCGTTCTGACATGATGCTGACTGGTGGTGTTGATACCGATAACACCATCATGGCTTACATCTCATTCAGCAAAACACCGGCTGTTTCTCCTAGTGAAAATGTCAAACCTTTCGATGCTAAATCTGATGGGATGATGCTAGGTGAAGGTATTGGGATGATTGTCCTGAAGCGGTTAGAAGATGCTGAACGGGACAACGATAAAATATATGCCGTAATTAAAGGTATTGGTACTTCCAGCGATGGACGTTATAAGAGCATTTATGCTCCTCGCAAAGAAGGCCAAGTTAAAGCCTTAGAACGTGCTTATGAAGATGCCGGCTTCTCTCCCGCTACTGTTGGTTTGATGGAAGCACATGGTACCGGTACAATGGCTGGAGATCCGACAGAATTCGGTTCTTTAAAAGACTTCTTTGATGTGCATGATTCTAAAAAGCAGCACATCGCTTTGGGTAGTGTGAAATCACAAATCGGACACACAAAAGCGGCTGCGGGTGCGGCGAGTTTGATTAAAACTGCTTTGGCTTTACATCACAAAGTATTGCCGCCCACCATTAATATCACCGAACCAAACCCCAAACTCAATATTAAAAATTCGGCCTTTTATTTGAATACCGAAACCAGACCTTGGATTCGGGCTGAAGGGGAAGCGCCAAGACGTGCAGGTGTAAGTTCTTTCGGATTTGGTGGAACTAACTATCACGTCGTTCTGGAAGAATATGAAGCCGACCAAAACGCCGCCTATCGCTTACACAGTCCTGCTAGTGAAGTGCTGTTGTTTGCTCCTACGGTAGACCAATTGTTGAGCAAATCTGAAGAGATTTTGGGTAAGTTGCGCTCGCCTGAAGCACCCAGACACTACTCACAATTAGTCAATGAGTGCAAATCACCACAGATTCCCCTGTCTGCTGCCAGATTTGGGTTTGTAGCTGAGAATCTGGAAGAAGCTTGCAAGTTACTGCAAACTAGCATTGAATGGCTGAAACATAAAGGAACAGCAGCATCTTGGGAGCATCCCCAAGGGATTTATTACCGTTCCTCTGGTATGGAGTTGGGTGGAAAAGTTGTCTCTCTATTTTCTGGACAAGGTTCGCAATACCTGGAGATGGGACGCGAACTGGTGATGAATTTCCCGTTGATGCGCCGTCTTCATGGCTATATGGATAGCCTGTTAATCAAAGATAATTTGCAGCCGCTATCAGAGATTGTTTTCCCTCATCCTGTGTTTGGAGAGGCAGAAAAAAATGTCCAAATTGCTGCCTTACAACGCACAGAATACGCTCAACCAGCTATTGGGGTGTTGAGTTCAGGGATGTACAGCATACTGCAACAAGCTGGGTTTAAGTCAGATTTTGTGGCGGGACATAGCTTTGGAGAACTCACAGCTTTGTGGGCTGCGGGGGTTTTGAGTACGGAAGATTACTTGTTCTTAGTGAAAGCTAGGGGTCAAGCAATGGCTGCACCCGAAGACCCGGATCATGATGCGGGTAGTATGTTGGCTGTCAAAGAAGATATTAGCAAAGTGGAAGCAGTGCTGAAGCATTTTCCGCAAGTTGCGATCGCTAATCAAAATTCTCCCACTCAATTTGTCTTGGCTGGGCCTACCGCAGAAATAGCGAGAGTCAGAGAGGCTTTACACGAGAAAGGATATACAGCCGTATTGTTACCTGTATCAGCAGCGTTCCATACACCGCTAATCGCCTTTGCTCAGAAATCATTTGCGATCGCCACCAAGTCTGTCAAATTCCAAAGTCCCAAAATCCCTGTTTACAGCAACGTTACCAGTAAGCAGTATCCCAAAGAAGCCCAAGGTATTCAAAAAATCCTCGAAAGCCACCTTTCTAATTCGGTGCTATTTAAGCAGGAAATTGAAAATATCTATGCGGCGGGTGGTACTTGCTTTGTGGAATTTGGGCCGAGAAGAATTCTCACCAACTTAGTAAAAGATATCCTTGGCGATCGCCCACATATTACTGTATCTCTGAATCCCAGCGCTCAAAAGAATAGCGATCGCTCTTTGCGAGAAGCAGTTGTGCAGTTGCGAGTAATTGGTCTGGCTTTGAATAACCTCGATCCTTACCAACTTCCTCAAACTATTCCCCCAATTGAGACGAAGAAGACATTAAATGTCCGTTTGAACGGCATCAATTATAGATCCGAAAAAACGAAAAATGCCTTCGCTCTAGCTTTGCAGGATGGGCATAAAGTTACATTACCCGCCCCCGAATATTCGGAAACTGCGGCTCCTTTATTTAGCAGCCCAGGTGTGACTCCAACTCTCGCTGCGATCGAGACTAACGGACATAAAAAATCTGCCCCAGTAATGAACGGTGTGACTGCTAATATCATCACCCAGCCAGAGCAACAGATGAATCCTGTTACCCTGTCACAACCAGTCCAGGAATCTAAGATGCAACCAACACCAGAAAAGCTGACAAATTACGAACAACTTTTAGCAAGTTTAGAATATCTCCTGACACAGTTCCAGGAAAATCAATCTGAGAATTTACAAGTTCACGGTACTTATCTCAATCATCAAATGGAATACGCTAAAGCGTTTTTCCAACTGATGCAGCAGCAGAATTCCTTGTTGAGCGAAAGTAAATCAACAGCCGAAACTGCCAAAATGAAGCTAGTTGTCATGGAAAGCTTAGAGCGTAGCATGATGCAGTTTCATTCCCAACAGGGTGAAACTCTACGCATCCATGAGCAATATCTTCAAGAGCAGCTGGAATATACTAAGAGCTTTTTCCAACTCATACAGCAAGAGTATTCTCAAATCATCTCTGGTGAGGGTGTAACTCAATTAACAGAGAAATTAAGCGATGCAGTACGCCATCATTTCACCACCGAAACAACTGTTACTGATGCACCTACCAAGATAGTAGAAAGCCAGCCTTTGGCTGTAACTGAGCCTATCGCTAAAAATGTTACTCAAGAACCTCTCCCGGCTGCTGTAGAGCCTGTAGTTGAAACTTCCTACTCACCACTTCCCACTCCGCACTTCGCCACTGTCTCGACAGTAGAGCCACCTGTCACAGTAGTAGAACCTCAAGCTGAAGTTGTAGTCAAAATTAGCGCACCTCCAGAAGTTGTTGCATTCACTCCAGAACCAGCACCTGTATCTAATGCAACCATCGATATTGTTGACTTAGATAAAAACCTGTTAGCCATCACCAGCGACAAGACCGGCTACCCAGTCGAAATGCTGGAAATGGACATGGACATGGAGGCGGACTTAGGGATTGACTCTATCAAACGGGTGGAAATCTTAGGGGCGCTACAGGAAATGTACCCCAGCCTACCCAAGCCTAATTTAGAAGAACTGTCAGAAAAACGCACCATCGGTCAAGTTGTAGAGTATCTGCAATCCCACGCTTCCAAAAGTGTTTCTGTAGAAATTGCAATTCACGAAGTACCACAAGCAACTGAGATTGCAGTAGAAGTTGCACCAGTAGTTGAGGTAGTCGTTGCACCAGAACCAAGTGTAGTTGTCGCATTCACTCCAGAACCAGAAGCCGCTATTAGTGATGAATTTGCAAACTTAGGTGAAACCCTGTTAGCCATCACCAGCGATAAGACCGGCTATCCAGTGGAGATGCTGGAACTAGAAATGGACATGGAAGCCGACTTAGGGATTGATTCCATCAAACGGGTGGAAATCTTAGGGGCGATGCAAGAAACGTACCCCAACTTACCCAAACCGAATATCGAAGAACTCGGCGATCTCCGCACCATCGGTCAAATAGTTGATTACCTACAGCAGTTGGCTGGAGGTGAAAAAAAAAAGTCTGAACCTGAGTTTGTCCAACAGCAGCCACCGGAATTAGAGCATAATATCCAGCGCCATCTCGTCAAACTCAGAAGCTTACCACAGCCAGATTACTTGGATTTCACGTTACTAGAGGGACACATCGGTTTAATCACCGATGATGGTTCCCTCACCACTTATAAATTAACTGAATCCCTAATCGAGAAAGGCTGGAAAGTAGTAGTTATCAGCTTCCCCCAATCCCTGATCGCCCAACAAGCGCCCTTACCCACAGGAGTAACCCGCGTCACCTTAGCAAACTTGAGTGAAGAACATCTCCAACAACAACTACAAGCGATCGCATCTCATTGCGGCGCGATCGGGGCTTTCATCCATCTCCACCCGATGTTTGTAGGAAATCACACCGGAAGTATTTCTTATAACGAATCAGAAAAGGCGATCGTCAAGCACGTATTTTTGATGGCGAAACACCTGAAACCCTCCCTCAACGAAGCCGCAAAGCATGGACGTAGTTGTTTTTGCACAGTAGCTCACCTCGATGGAGCCTTCGGTTTAGAGTATAAAGTCAACTTCGGTGCGATCGGCGCTGGTTTATTCGGACTAACCAAAACTCTGAGATGGGAATGGCCAAAAGTATTCACCCGTGCGATTGATTTGAGTCCCAGACTTGACGCTAAAAACTCAGTACAAAACATCATCGCCGAACTTCACGACCCCAACCTTTATATAAGTGAAGTTGGCTACGGCTCACAAGGACGAGTCACCATTATCGCCGATTAGTTAATCCCTCCATCTCTTCTCTCTGCGCTCTCTGCGTCTCTGTGGTTCGTTAAAAAAAAACCGCAGAGGCGCAGAGGACACAGAGGAAGAAAAAACCAATTTATGCAGGTATTTACGAGGATTTATGATACAAACAGCCCCATCATCAGTTTTTGTCGTGAGCGGCGGTGCAAAAGGGATTACGGCTGAGTGTACTATCAGATTAGCCCAGCAGCAACCCGGCAAATTCATCCTCCTCGGCCGCTCCGAACTATTAGAAACCGAGCCAGATTATGCTCAAAACTCCGATGACTCCGCATTGAAAAAATGCATCATGGAAAATCTTCTTTCTCAAGGAGAGAAGCCCACACCCATGAATGTGCAAAAAATATATAACAAAATAACCTCCAGCCGCGAAATTAAAAAGACTCTAGCAGCAATTGAAAAAACCGGAGCGAAAGCAGAATATATCAGCGTCGATGTCACAGATACGCCAGCTTTACAAGAAAAACTTGCCACTGCTGTACAACATTTTGGCGCAATTACCGGAATCATCCACGGTGCGGGAAACTTAGCGGATAAGTTAATTGAAAAGAAAACAGAAGAGGATTTTGAAAAAGTTTACACTGCTAAAGTTCAAGGTTTAGAAAACCTGCTAGCTTGCGTCAATCCTAGTCAACTTCGGCATTTAGTTTTGTTTTCTTCCGTAACAGGCTTTTACGGAAATCCCGGACAATCTGATTATGCGATCGCAAATGAAATTCTAAACAAATCAGCCCATATATTTAAGCAACAATATCCCTCATGTCATGTAGTCGCTATCAACTGGGGCGCTTGGGACAGTGGGATGGTGACAGCCGAATTAAAGAAGATTTTTCAAGAGCGAAAAATTGAAATTATTCCCATTGCAGTCGGCGCACAAATGCTCGTGAAAGAAATGGATAATACCAATCATGCAACCGCACAAGTTGTCATTGGTAGCCCACTCGTTCCAATGGCTACAGAATTAGATTCAGAACTACGAACCTATCGTATCCGTCGCCAAATGACATTAGAGGCTAACCCATTTTTACACGATCATACTATTGCTGGTTCTCCAGTTTTACCAGCAACTTGTGCAATGACCTGGATTATCAACGCCTGTGAACAATTATATCCCGGTTATCGGTTGTTTTATTACCAAGACTTCAAAGTTTTGAAAGGGATTACCTTTAATGAAACATTAGCGAAGGAACATATCTTAGAAATAGAAGAAATTTCCAAAGCTAATCTTGAAAGCATCGAACTTAAAGCCAAAATATCGAGTAAAAACCCAGAAGGTAAAACCCATTTTCATTTTAGCGCTCAACTCCATCTTCAGCGTGAAATCCCAGATGCACCTATCTATGAATCTCTCAATCTCGAACCAGATAACATCATCACCGCTACAGGAAAAGATTTTTACCAAAATGGTGGGGCTACATTATTTCACGGCCCCGGTTTTCAGGAAGTTAAGAGAGTTTTAAACATCAGTCCCGAAAAAATCACAACAGAATGTCTTTGGCCAGAACTCACTGCACAGCAACAAGGACAATTCCCTGTCCAATGGGTAAATCCTTATACAACAGACTTGAGTATGCACGCCTTATGGATTTGGACACAACACTTTCATGAGGAAGGTTGTTTACCGGGAAAAGTAGAAAAATTTGAACAGTTTGTAGCGATACCACATAACGAAACATTTTACGTTTCTTGTGAAGTACTAGCTAAGACACCAAGTAGTGCGATCGCTAACTTCATCATACACGATCGCCAAGGTAAAATCTATTCACGAATGCTCGGCGCTCATGCCATTATTTGGTCAATGAAAATGCTCAGAAGCTAATAATCTTCCTTTAGCACTCAACACCTATAGCATTCCTAAAATCCCTGTGAAATTCTTTCTCTTCTTCGCGTCCTTTGCGTCCTTTGCGGTTCGTTAAAAAGAGTATTTATCACAACTAAAATAGGATTGCTATAACTTGCCACTTCAAAGTTTGGGGAACAGCGTAAATCCTGCCTGTCAATTATCTCTTGCTAAATACCCAAACTCGGAGCATATAAATCGTGGAAAAAATAGCCATCATCGCATTATCATGCCTATTTCCCGATGCCAAAAACCCTGAAGAATACTGGCAAAATATTGTTAATCAAAAAGATTCCACATCCTCTGCAACTGTCGAAGAAATCGGAGTAGATCCGACAATCTTTCACAATCCAGTCAAAGGTACACCAGACAAAACCTATTCCCTCAAAGGCGGATACATCCGCAACTTCGAGTTTAATCCATCTGAATACAATCTACCATCAGAATTTGTTGCTGGCTTAGATAACACCTTCAAATGGTCATTGTATGCCGCTAAACAAGCAATCGAACAAAGTGGTTATTGGGGTAATCAAAATGTACTGGCAAAATGCGGCGTAATTTTAGGTAATTTGTCATTCCCGACAAAATTATCTAATCAATTATTCTCTCCAATTTACCAGAAAGCGATCGCACCTGCTGTCAGAGAACTTTTGCAGTATGAAGACTTTGATTTAGCTGTCCCAAGTGCAACTAAAGCGTCTTTATACAATGCAATGATATCTGGTTTACCAGCATCAATCGTTGCTCAAGCCTTCTCCCTTTCCCAGATTAATTTATGTCTGGATGCTGCTTGTTCGTCATCATTTTATGCTATTAAACTAGCATCTCATTACTTATGGTCACACAAAGCTGATGTCATGTTAGCTGGAGCCATCAGTTGTGCAGATTCCTTATTCGTGCGGATGTTATTTTCCGGTGTTCAAGGATATGCAGAAAATGGTATCAGCCGTCCCTTAGATAAATCATCAAGAGGGCTAATTCCTGCCGATGGTGTGGGGATGGTGATGCTGAAAAGATATTCTGATGCCGTTAGAGATGGCGATAATATTCTCGCTACCATCTGCGGTAATGGACTCTCCAATGATGGCAAAGGTAAACATTTACTGAGTCCCAATCCTAAAGGACAAGTCTTAGCTTTTGAACGAGCCTATAATGAGGCAAACTTTAGTCCCAAAAGCATTGATTATTTAGAGTGTCACGCCACCGGCACATTGCTAGGAGATACAACCGAATTCAACTCCATAGAAACATTCTTTGGTCAAAACCAAGCTGCGCCTTTGGTGGGTTCTGCTAAGGCGAATACTGGTCACTTGCTAACTGCTGCTGGCATGGTTGGCTTGACTAAAGTGATTTTGAGTATGTCGCATGGTCTAATTCCACCAACCATGAATGTTTCGGAACCTTTAACTTCAGAAAAAGGTACAATTTCCGCCGATAAAATTGTTAGAACGGCTACAGCATGGCCTAATAATAATACCCCAATTAAACGGGCAGCTATTAGCGCTTTTGGTTTTGGTGGTACTAATTCTCATCTGATTTTAGAACAAGGAAACACAACACAATCAATTGAATCAACTCCACCTGTTCCATCTGCCAAAATTGCGATTGTCGGCATGGATGCCTTTTTTGGTAACTGCAATGGCTTAGATGCTTTTGAACGCAGTATTTATGATGGCACACAACATTTTACTTCCCTACCGCCTCAAAGATGGCATGGGATAGAAAATCAAGAAAGTATCCTGAAAGAATACGGTTTAACAGACGGGAAAGCACCAGTAGGGGCATATATCAAGGATTTTGAAATCGATACTTTATCGTGCAAAATCCCACCGAATGAGATAGAGAAATTAAACCCACAACAATTGTTGCTTCTGAAGGTTAGCGATCGCGCCGTGAAAGATGCGAAACTACAGGAGGGTGGCAATGTGGCTGTGATTGTCGCCGCCGAGACAGAATTCTCTGTGCATCAGCTACAACAAAGATGGAATCTATCTTGGCAAGTTAAGGACGGCTTACTCAACCAAGGAATTTCTCTACCTGCTGAACACCTTTCCCAACTGGAAATCATTGTTAAAGATAGCATTCACCAACCAGTAGAAATCGGCGAATATGTAAGTCACATCGCCAACATCATGGCGAGTCGGATTTCTGCTTTGTGGAACTTCACTGGCCCTGCATTCACCGTCAGCGCTGGCGAAAATTCCGCCCTCAAAGCGTTGGAAGTTGCCCAAATGCTACTCGCTACTGGAGAAGTAGACGCGGTGGTTGTGGGTGCGGTAGATTTAGCCGGCGGTGTGGAAAACGTCTTATTCCGCAGCCAATTTGCCCCAATTAATACGGGTGTAAATACCTTGGGTTACGACCAACAAGCCAATGGTTGGACGGTTGGGGAGGGTGCCGGCGCTGTCGTCCTCAAGCGCTACGAAGAAGCTAAAGAAGATAATGAACGCATCTATGCAGTAATTGATGCCATGAGTTTCGCACAAGGTAATTCTACTTTGAGTGAGGCTCCGGTAAAACCTGATGCTTCAGCTATCAGTGATGTCTGCAAACAAGCTTTCGAGATGGCGGAGATTCAACCCACAGAGGTTAACTATGTGGAAGTCTTCGGTAGCGGCGTTCCCCAAGAGGATGAAGCCGAAATCACAGGTTTACTGCAAGCTTATCCGAAAGTGGGCAACGGTTTGCATTGTGCATTGGGCAGCGTCAAAGCCAATATCGGCCACACCTATACAGCATCGGGAATTGCTAGCTTAATCAAAACCGCTCTCTGTCTTTATTACAGGTATATTCCCGCCACACCCAAATGGTCTGGTGTCAAAACACCGCAAGTATGGGAAGGTAGCCCTTTCTATGTGGCGATGGAATCAAGACCTTGGTTTGTCGATAAAGGCGGCACACGCAGAATAGCAGCAATTAATAGCATGGGTATAGATGGGAGTTACGCCCATTTAATCTTATCGGAGGAACCCAGCCAAGAGGAGCGCGACAACAGATATTTGCAACAAATGCCTTTTCATCTGTTTCCTATCGCAGTTAGCGATCGCTCCACTATCCCCGATCTTCTCAACAATCTCCAAAATACCATAGAAGCGAGTTCTTCTTTATCAGCTACCGCTAGCGAAACATTCGCTACTTTTCAACAGCAATCTGATGCAAAATACGTCTTATCAATCACAGGACGTAACACAAAAGATTTACTCAAAGAAATTGAATCTGCCCGCAAAGGTGTAAATAATGCTTTTGAAAACGGCACAGATTGGCAAACACCACTAGGAAGTTATTTCACCGCGAAACCATTAGGTAAAACTGGGGCAGTTGCTTACGTTTACCCCGCAGCCGTCAATTCTTATATCGGCATTGGTCGCAGTGTCTTCCGCTTATTTCCGAAAGTCTTCGAGGATTTAAAAAGTAACAATCTCTACAACCGGGCTGCCGATGTTGAAAAACTAGTTTATCCCAGAAGCTTACCAAAATTAACAACCAGGCAACTAGAAACTCTCGAAAAACAATTGTTAGATGATTCCCTGGCAATGTTTGAAAGCGAAATCGCCTTTGCTAGGTACATGACGGCAATTTTCCGAGATGATTTTCAAGTCAAGCCGCAATCTGTATTTGGGTATAGCTTGGGTGAAACTAGTATGATGGTTGCCCAAGGAGTTTGGAGTGATTTTGAAGGTGGAAGTAACACCTTAAACTCATCACCTCTATTTGGTGATAAATTATCTGGGCCAAAAAATGCTGTGCGTGAATATTGGGGATTAACCGATTCACCAAACAACAATTTTTGGAATACTTATGTTCTCATGGCGACTCCATCGCAAATTAGAGAATGCCTGAAACAAGAGAATCGCGTCTACTTAACTCAAATAAACACACCAGAAGAAGTGTTAATCGCTGGTGATGATGCCGCCTGCAAGCGAGTGATTGCAACTTTAGGTTGTAATGCCTTCCCCGCGCCCTTCGACCATGTGATACATTGCGAAGCGATGCGATCGCAGTACGAGGAAATCAAGAAGGTAAACACCTTACCATCACAGAATCTCGCTGGTATTGTATTCTATTCTGCCGCCGATTATCAACCGATTGTACTTGAAAGTGATACCATTGCCCACAACATCGCTAAAGGATTGTGCCAAGAACTTGATTTTCCGCAATTAGTTAATCGTGTCTACGGCGATGGAGTCAAAATATTTTTAGAAGCAGGCGCAGGTAATGTCTGTTCGCGATGGATTGATAAAATTCTTGGCAACCAAGAACATATCACAGTCTCTCTAAATCGTCGAGGGATGGATGATCATGCTGCAATGGTCAAAGCATTAGCAAAACTACTCAGCCATCAAGTGAACGTAGATTTATCACCACTGTACAACAAAGCTCAAGGAACCGCCAATCAAAATAAAGCAACATTGAGAACAGTTACCTTGGGTGGAAAAGCAATTGTTGCTACAATTTTGAGCGCCGAAAATCGTAAACTTGTTGAAGATTTCGCGGGGGATCTTAGGAGCGAACGCTTCAAAATACAGCATCCAGATATACCTAATGTCCAACCATCTGAAATCAAAGATTATCTTAACACTTCCAACCAAAAAAACCAAGAAGAAAATTACCTCCCTAACATCTTGCCTCAGCCAGAAGAAGTAAAAGCGAAAAATATCATTGATAACGTTTTTGAACCGAGAGAACAATTACAATCTTCTGAGTCAATCGCAATTAAACAGCCAATTCCTGTTTCATCCCCACCCATCAGAACTAAAAAAATTAGTAGCATCATCAGCATGTTCGATTTAAATAAGACCCAGTATCAAAAGCTCAATGCTAATAATTCAAAGATAACTAAAGCACACACTGCCTTCTTACAAGCTAGACAAGATTATAGCCAGCAAATGAGCGAAATCATTCAATTACAACTAGCTTGCGCCCAAAACTTGCTTAACGAAGAATCCTAATATCTCATACCAATTCTCTCTAAACCTTCTCTTCCTTTGCGCCCTTTGCGTCCTTTGCAGTTCGTTAAAAAATTATTACGTGCATCTTCACAGAGAATTGGTATGAAAACATAGACTCTTATAAAAAGTCTACACCCTTCACTTTTATCATCCATTGTTTGTAATCCGAGGGATAACTACCGTGACAACCGTAGATACGGTACTAAGTAAACACGATAATGGCCTTAACTTCTCCTCTTGGTCTTATAACAAAAACCAAGTTTGGAAAGGTTCTTTAGAAACAGTATCTTTTGAGAAACAAACCATCAAAGATAAATTGATGGTGTTAAATAAACCCTGCTACATCGTGAAAGTTGCCGGAAAAATCGGTGTCACCAACGAGGGCTACTTATCCCCAGGTGATAATGGCACAACAGCACAAGTAGAACTCTTAACATTTGCAGCCCCAATCCGCATTCAACAATTTGGCGACCCCAATTTCCTCTCCTCTCACGGAGTGAAATATGCCTACGTTACTGGCGCAATGGCTGGCGGAATCGCTTCCGAAGAAATGGTCATTGCACTAGGAAAAGAGCAAATTTTGAGTTCCTTTGGTGCAGGTGGTTTAACTCCAGAACGTTTGGAAGCAGCCATCAATCGCATTCAACAAGCTTTACCTCAAGGGCCTTATGCTTTTAATTTAATTCACAGCCCCAATGAACCAGCGATTGAACGCCGCGCCGTAGATTTATACCTCAAATATCAAGTGAGAACAGTAGAAGCATCTGCATTTCTCGACTTGACCCCCAACATTGTTTATTACCGTGTTGCTGGATTGGGTTTGAATAACGCCAATCAAATTGAAATAAAAAATAAAGTCATCGCCAAAATTTCTCGCCGAGAAGTTGCGACTAAATTTTTACAACCAGCACCAGCCAGAATCCTCAAAGAACTTCTTGAACAAGGATTAATCACTGAGTTACAAGCAACTCTTGCAGCCAAAGTTCCAATGGCTGATGACATTACCGTCGAGGCTGATTCTGGAGGTCACACAGATAACCGTCCCTTAGTTTGTGTGCTACCTTCTATTATTGCCTTGCGCGATGAAATTCAAGCCCAATATCATTACCAAATACCAATTAGAATTGGTGTAGCAGGGGGAATTGGGACACCACAATCAGCATTAGCAGCTTTCATGATGGGTGCTGCTTATGTAATGACTGGTTCTATTAATCAATCATGCGTTGAATCTGGAGCTTGTGAACATACCAAAAAGTTATTAGCCCAAGCAGAAATGGCTGATATGATTATGGCTCCAGCCGCAGATATGTTTGAAATGGGAGTAAAATTGCAAGTTCTCAAACGGGGTACAATGTTCCCCATGCGAGCGCAAAAATTATTTGAACTCTACCGCGCTTATGATTCCATTGAAAGCATCCCCCTCGCAGAAAGAGAGAAATTAGAAAAACAAGTTTTTCGCAAAACTATTGCCGAAGTATGGGAAGGAACTGCGGCTTATTTGTCTCAAAAGAATCCTGAGAAACTTGGGAAAGCAGTTAATAATCCTAAGCTAAAAATGGCGTTGATTTTTCGCTGGTATTTAGGATTATCTTCTCGCTGGTCGAGTTCTGGCGAGAAAGGTAGAGAAGTAGATTATCAAATTTGGTGTGGCCCGGCAATGGGCGGTTTCAATGACTGGGTACGCGGTTCTTACCTATCTGAACCAAATAATCGTGGTGTAGTTGATGTTGCTAATCAAATTATGACTGGTACAGCCTTTTTGTATCGCGTCCAAAATTTGAAAATTCAAGGGCTGCAAACTTCCGATTATTACAGTCAATATCACCCTGTTCGTTCTACATCATTGTTGGAGATTTAAAAATGACTATAAAACAGTCTTTCACCGCAGAGGATATTCAAATATTTTTGGTATCTAACTTAGCTAAGTTGCTAAATGTAACAACTGATGAAATAGATATCAAAGAACATTTAGAAAACTATGGGTTGGATTCAGCCCAAGCAATGATTCTAGTAAGTAACTTAGAAAAGTTGCTCGGATTTCAACCATCTCCATTGCTTCTGTGGCATTATCCAAATATTGAGGCTCTTTCACAGCGTTTAGCTGAAGAAGTACAAGAAGGTTCACCAGTTCAAGATACAAAGGTAGTAGCCTCTAATGCCAACACTGCACCCTCAGTTCTAGATTTAGGTGCTGAGGCTGTTCTTGACCCCACCATCCATCCCGGCGCTGCATCTAATGTACTTGTGGGTGAACCCAAGAATATCTTTTTAACTGGAGGAACTGGCTTTTTAGGAGCTTTTATCATCCGGGAATTGCTACAAGAAACCAATGCCGATATCTATTGTTTAGTGCGTGCTGCTAATGCCGAAGAAGGCAAAAGCAAACTGCAAAAGAATCTGGAACAGTATGCAATTTGGCAGGAAGAATTTAGCTCCAGAATTATTCCGGTTGTCGGTGATTTATCTCAACCATTATTAGGTATTGGTTCGGAACAATTTCAAGTTTTAGCTGCCGATATTGATACTATATATCATAGTGCTGCTTTGTTGAATTATGTTTTCCCATACTCTGCACTGAAAGCAGCCAATGTTTTAGGAACACAAGAAGTTTTGAGATTGGCTTGTCAAGTTAAAGTCAAGCCTGTACATTATGTTTCTAGTGTGGCTGTTTTTGAATCCACTGCTTATGCTGGGAAGGTTGTCAAAGAACAGGATGAATTCAATCATTGGGAAGGTATTTATCTTGGTTACTCACAAACAAAATGGGTAGCTGAAAAGTTAGTTAAAATTGCTCGTGACCGTGGGCTTCCTGTAACTATCCATAGACCACCACTGATTTCAGGTGATAGCAAAACAGGCATTTGTAACACACATGATTTCATCAATTTGATGACCAAGGGCTGTCTACAAATGGGATATTTCCCTGATGTAGATTATATGTTGGATATGTCACCTGTGGATTATGTAAGTAAAGCGATCGTTTATCTATCACGCCAAAAAGAATCCATAGGTAAAGCTTTCAATTTACAACATCCCCAACCTGCTGCTTTGAAAATGCTAGTTGAGTGGATAAGCTCTTTTGGTTATTCAGTTGAGATGATTCCTTACGAAAAATGGCAATCAGAGTTAATCAATAATGTGACTTCTGCTGACAATCCTTTGTATACTCTGCGGCCATTTTTGCTGGAACGTTGGTCTGATGAACAACTGACTATTCCTGATTTGTACTTACAAGCTAGAAGACCTCATATTAGCTGCCAAGATACTCTTCATGCATTGGCAGGTAGTTCTATTGCTTGTCCTCCAATTGATTCTCAATTGTTTATGACTTATACGGCCTACTTGATTCAAAGCGGTTTCTTGAATCTCGCTTAGGAATTTCAACTTCTGTAGGATGTGTTAGGAATGTAACGTATTATCCCTGATACTTCGGTGTGTTACGGAAGCCGTAACACACCCTACAAAAATTTTGTTTAGTCCATGTTTTTTAAAACTCAGTACTACTGAAGAACCATATTTCAGATGCCAGCAACAACTGATACACCAACAGAGGCAAGATAATTGCCCTGTTTTTTTATGCTCAATAATGTAAATTTTTAGTATTCACCTCTTGACAGAAGTAATCGAGGATAGAATGGTTAGTGTCGGGCACAAAAGTTTGATTTTACCTGCTGGCTTTTGATTACTCACAAAAACCAGCGCTAGCAGTTTGAAATAACCGAATTTCTTTAATGCTCAACTTCTTCGATGCATAAATCCTAAGTTTGCGCTTGGATTGCTACATCTATCTAACGCATCACACAAGCATTTGAAAGGGTAATAACTTAAGACGTTTATCGTTGGTTCAGATATTACGTGTACTTAATTGTAGAACGAGAACCACTGTAAATGCAACGCAGCTTCATCAAGTTGAATTCACCAATATTCTTACATGAACACAACACATCAAGGTCGGAGCAAAAAAACTGCTCTTATTACTGGGGCAGCCGGTGGAATTGGCTACGAATTAGCATGTATTTTTGCTGCTCATGATTACAATCTGGTCTTAGTAGACAGAAATGGGTTACAGCTTGTAGAAATTGCAGCTATATTCCAAGAAAAATTTGGAAATTTTGTCAAAACTATTGTTAAGGATTTATCTATCTCAACAGCTCCTGAAGAAATTTTCACGGAGTTACAAAAAGCCGATATTAATGTTGATGTGCTGGTAAATAATGCTGGATTTGGTATACATGGATTATTTTACGAAACAGACCTAGCTACTGAATTGGAAATGCTACAGGTAAATTTGGTGTGTCTCACCCATTTAACCAAGCTATTCGTGAAGGGGATGGTAAAGCAAGGTGATGGTAAAATATTAAACGTCGCCTCGGCTGCGGCTTTTCAACCAGGGCCTTTGATGGCGGTTTATTTTGCTACCAAAGCTTATATCTTATCTTTTTCAGAAGCGATCGCTAATGAATTAGAAGGTACTGGTGTCACTGTGACAGTTCTTTGCCCAGGTTCAACAGAATCTGGCTTTCATGAAAGAACTGGTATGGCTGACTCTAAGTTACTCAAGGGCAAGAAGATGATGGATGCAAAAACAGTTGCCGAAATTGGTTTTCACGCCTTAATGAAGGGCAAAACCATTGTCATTCCTGGTTTTATGAATAAACTACTTGCAAAAAGCGTCAGATTTGTACCCAGAAACCTGGTGACAAAAATTGTGAGGAATATGCAGGAGGACAAATAAGCAGGGGAAGAATTCATAACTCTTGACCAATGACTAGCATTAATATTGCCAACATTTCAAATCCCAGCCAAAATTTGCCACAGCAACAGCAGCAAGATAATTGTTAGCCGGTACTAGTTCAAAAAGACTCCAGTCTTCAGATATCTGTAACTTGGCTGGTTCTGTGGGAGTGAGCGACACTTCAATTTGCTCTAACTGGGATAGTCCGTCTCCAGTTGCTTTTAAATAAGCTTCCTTACAAGTCCAGTAACGGAAAAATATCTCTTGCTGTTGGTTGGGAGATAGCGATCGCAACATATCATATTCTCTCGGTAAAAAGAACCGTTTGGCAAGAGCTTCAATGTCAGACATCGGGCGAATATATTCTAGGTCTACACCAATTTGGCGGGTGCAATTCACCGCACACAAACCCAACCCTTGAGAATGAGACAAGTTAAACTCCAGTCCACTATCAGTAAATGTATCTGCTAATACTGGTTTGCCACGCTGTTGATAATTAAACTGCACTTGTGACGGCTGGATACCCAAATAGCGACCTAATATAGTTCGCAGAATACCACGACCAGCGATGAAACGCTGCCGATGTTCCTGAAAATAGAACCGTTCAGCACGAGCCGTTTCGTCACTGGAAAGTGTTGCTGCTAAATTTTGCAGTTGTGGTTCTGGTTGGTCAAGTTCTATCCGCCAGACATGAATCTCATCCGGTCGCAAAGTTAAATTTGTGGGCGCAGGTAGCCAGAAATTCATGATAATACCATTTTTATAAATCGGACTACGGATCTTAGAATTACGAATTACGCTGTTGCTCCAACCATTCTAAAATCCGATTCCAGGCCCACCAAGGATCGGAATCCTTTACTTTACGCTGGCACTCTTTGCTACTCAAATAGCCAACATGACCGCCGTGCTGAGTGAGTAATAAATCTATTGCGGAATTGCGATCGCACGCTTGTTGTAATTCCGGTATGATAGCTGGGTCAAAAAGTGGATCGTCAGCAGCATATAAGATCAAGGTAGGTTTTGAAATTTGCGGCAATATTTGTAAAGCACTACTAGCTTGGTAATATGCTTCCACAGAAGAAAAACCAAGTCGCTTAATTACCAGTTCATTGTCAAAACCCCAAATACTATTCGCCCGTTCAATGGCTTCTGGGTCAAGGCTTCCAGGATGAGCATCATGAATCCGCCATGCCAGTTTTTTTAAATTTTGGGCAATCCCCGCTTCCAAATATCTGCCCAAGGGTTTTGTAACTAGATAAGATAGCGATCGCTCCGAATCCAAACTCGGACAAATCACCATACCACCACCAATATCCCTATCTTCTAGTCCTAAATCTTCATTTTCCCTAATCACTTCACTAGCCACCTTCACCGCCCATAGCGCCAATTGTCCTCCTAAAGAAAACCCTGTAAACCAAAATTTTCCCGGACATCCCATTGCCTTAGCGGCGGCGGCGATGCGAACAAAATCTTCCCCCTCGTATAAACCATCAGAAGTTAGAGTTGGGGACAGTTCGGCAGTTCTGCCGTGGGCCCGCCAATCAAATAACACCACAGCGTATCCCTGAGCATAAGCTTTACGCCCTAGCACTCTCAAAAACCATTCCGTTTTTAATTCTCCAGTAATGCCATAAGTGCCGATAATCGTACTATGAGCATTTTCTGGGATGGCAACCAAGCCAAAAATTGGCACACCTTGGCCACCAATAAAGATTTTCTCGTGATAAGACGGTTCTGGGTCTTTAGTAGTACTTTTCCAGTGACGCTTTCCCCACAAAGCGGCGTATACAGTCATCATCACACCGTTTTGTAAAAACCAAGACGGATTGTAGGAGGGAGTATAACACATCATAGACTATAAGATTTCGTGTAGTTGAGTCTTGATTTCATAGTCATTTAATCTTAATATTTATGTAAGATTTAAAACCTTTTTCATCATTGCTTCAAAAATCTTTGTATCTAGCAAAGGTTGTTATTTATCCTTAATAAGTAGTAATAATTTTTTAAGAATGCCGAGGATTCTTGTCATAGACGATGACCCAGCGATTTCAGAACTAGTTGCCGTCAACTTGGAAATGGCTGGCTACGATGTTAGTCAAGCTGAAGACGGCATCAAAGGTCAAGCGCTGGCTCTCCAGCTACAGCCAGACTTGATTATGCTCGATTTAATGTTGCCCAGGGTAGATGGCTTTACCGTTTGCCAACGCCTGCGCCGCGACGATCGCACCTCTGAGATTCCCGTGTTAATGTTGACGGCTTTGAGCCAAACTCAGAACAAAGTAGAAGGCTTCAACGCTGGCGCAGATGACTACCTCACCAAACCTTTTGAAGTTGAAGAACTGCTAGCGCGGGTGCGGGCGCTTTTGCGACGGACTGACCGCATTCCCCAAGCAGCAAAGCATAGTGAGATTTTGAACTATGGCTCACTCACCCTCGTTCCCGAAAGATTTGAGGCAATATGGTTCAATGACACGGTGAAATTGACTCACTTGGAATTTGAGTTACTTCACTGCTTACTACAACGCCACGGTCAAACAGTTTCTCCCAGTGAAATCCTCAGAGAAGTTTGGGGCTACGATCCTGATGATGACATAGAAACGATTCGAGTCCATATTCGCCACTTGAGAACCAAGCTAGAACCAGATCCTCGCCACCCCCGTTATATCAAAACAGTGTATGGTGCTGGATACTGTCTGGAGTTACCAGGTATCCCTCCAGCAGTTGAAGGGGCTTCAGTAACAGTTGTTGAATGAAATCACGCTAAATTCCCTTAACTAAGCCATCACTTAGGCAAGAACTCTGCAAAATTCTTAAATCCTTACCGTTTAGTTAAGGTTATTGCTGAGATGTGTAGAGACGTTGCAATGCAGCGTCTCTTGAGAGACATAGTAAGGAATGTGGATTAAATAAAATGCAAAAGTAGGGTGTGTTAGCGGAGCGTAACGCACTATTCCAAGTTAAATAAGAATTGCACGTTATTAAATTTGCGTTCCTAAGCGATCGCCTTTTGAAGTTACAGAGGGGCGATCGCTATTCCCCTGCTTGTTGTTTGAGCAAATTGACCAAATTATCGGATAACCACAAACCAGCATCACGCAAAGCTTGAATCCCACGAGATATGCTTGGGATTAGCCCACGTCTTTTTGCTAATATCAGCAAACTTCCTGTTCCGATAGTGGTTATACCTAAAGCTTGACCACAACGCCGTGCTGCCCTATCGTCAACAATAGCGGCACAGTCGGAATTTTTTAGTGCCAAACTCAATACTTGTGATTCTCCTTTTCCCAAATCCCAAGCTGCTACAACAGGAGCAATAGTATTAACTTCTACTGTTTTTATCCAAGAAATACTGGGTAATTGTGTTGATGCAACATCATCTTTTGTTGTGACTTCTTCAAAAACACCTAATGGAACTAAAATTTCTGTGAATAATTGTGGAACTAATTGTGCTTGCTAACTTTTCAAAAGAACAATCAAAGGTGAAGAGTTAATAATTACACAATTAATCGACATTAGCCAGTTCCTCGACTAACTCTTGGGCAGTATATTGCATAAAATCTACTTGGTAGCGTGATAAGGCATTAATAAATTCAGCACGAGTTAGCCCAGCAATTTCTGCTGCTTTCGCTTGTGAAATGTCACCTAACTCATACCATTTAACTGCTGCGGCAATTCGCATTTCTTGGATAAATTCTTCAGGGCTTTTACGAAGTGCTGAAAATACTGTTTCTGGTAATTGGATTGGTACTGTTCGCATACATTTATCCTCAGTTTATTAGAGAGCAAAGAATCTCAGCGTCTTTAGACCTGAGAGTGTCAATGTACTTTGGATATGACAGGACGATCGCACGTTGTCACTCAGCATGAGAATCGAACCGCAGAGGCGCAGAGGACACAGAGAAAGAGATTAAGAGGGAGCGATCGCTGTTTGAAGTTAGAATTGATGGCGATCGCTGCTAAAGTTTGAACTACAACTGTTGTGTGGCATCAATTTGGTGTGATTTTGGAAGAAAGGGTGCGATCGTTAGCGATATGCTTCTTTTAAAAACCTTTCATAATTTCTCCGAACTGCTATTGTATCGGGATGATCTACACCTAAAGTACATTCACAAATTGTTAAAGCTTGCTCAAACAGAGGTTTGGCTTTGCTATAGCGTTTTATAGACTGATAAAGTCCTGCGAGATTGTTCAGACTAATGGCGACATTAGGATGGTTATCTCCTAGTAAGCGTTTTGTCAGTTCCAAAGCTTGCTGACACAGGGATTCGGCTTCGCTATAGCGTCCTGTAGAACGGTAGAGTTCTGCGAGATTGTTCAGGCTAATGGCGACATTGGGATGGTTGTCTCCTAGCAAGCGTTTTGTCAATTCCAAAGCTTGCTGATACAGGGGTTCAGCTTCGCTGTAGCGTCCTGTAGAAACGTAGAGTAATGCGAGATTGTTCAAGCTATTGGCGACATTAGGATGGTTATCTCCTAGTAAGCGTTTTGTCAGTTCCAAAGCTTGCTGATAAAGGGGTTCAGCTTCGCTGTAACGTCCTGTAGAACGGTAGAGTTCTGCGAGATTGTTTAGGCTAGTGGCGACATTGGGATGGTTGTCTCCCAATAAGCGTTTTGTCAGTTCCAAAGCTTGCTGACACAGGGATTCGGCTTCGCTATAGCGTCCTGTAGAACGGTAGAGTTCTGCGAGATTGTTCAGGCTAATGGCGACATTGGGATGGTTGTCTCCTAGCAAGCGTTTTGTCAGTTCTAAAGCTTGCTGATACAGGGGTTCAGCTTCGCTGTAGCGTCCTGTAGAAACGTAGAGTGCTGCGAAATTGTTCAGGCTAGTGGCGACATCGAGATGATTGTCTCCCAATAAGCGTTTTGTCAGTTCTAAAGCTTGCTGATACAGGGGTTCAGCTTCGCTGTAACGTCCTGTAGAACGGTAGAGTTCTGCGAGATTGTTCAGGCTAGTGGCGACATTGGGATGGTTGTCTCCTAGCAAGCGTTTTGTCAGTTCTAAAGCTTGCTGATACAGGGGTTCAGCTTCGCTGTAGCGTCCTGTAGAAACGTAGAGTGCTGCGAAATTGTTCAGGCTAGTGGCGACATCGAGATGATTGTCTCCCAATAAGCGTTTTGTCAGTTCTAAAGCTTGCTGATACAGGGGTTCAGCTTCGCTGTAACGTCCTGTAGAACGGTAGAGTTCTGCGAGATTGTTCAGGCTAGTGGCGACATTGGGATGGTTGTCTCCCAATAAGCGTTTTGTCAGTTCCAAAGCTTGCTGATAAAGGGGTTCAGCTTCGCTGTAGCGTCCTGTAGAAACGTAGAGTGCTGCGAGATTGTTCAGACTAGTGGCGACATTGGGATGTTCTAAACCAAAACGATTTTGAGCTATGTCTACACACTGTTGTAGCCAAGGTTCTGCTTGCTGATAAAGTCCTTGACCTTCATAAAACCGGCCTAAACCTGTGAAAGACCAAATTAAATCCTCGTCGCTGAGATATTGGGATAGGTAGGTAGCAATTTCTGCAATGTGGGGGATATGTGGAGTGAGGTTGAAAATATCTCCAAGGTTAGGCTGTTGAGGAATTTGCTTTGCTACCTTTACCATCTGTGCTACAAAAGCAGTTTTCAACTCATCTGCATTACTTGACTCATCCAACTTCATTTGGAAAAATTGCCGAATCAGTGGATGTAGACGATAAATTCCCTTACTTTGCCATTGTATTAAATGTAGTTTCCGCAACTTAGCTATAGCTTTTTCCTTGAGTTCTTGTTCATCGTCATCTTCTATCGCCTCCACAGATAACGGAATATCAGCCAAGGCATACAAACTCAGCCAACAGCCTAAGCGTTGTGCATTTTCATCCAACTGTTCCCAACTCAATGCAAAAGCTTCAGCCACACCATATTCATAACGCATCAATGGATTAGTCTTGGCGACTGCTTCGTGTTCCAGTCGCTTTTTCTTTAGGCGCTTCAGCAGTGTTTCCAGAGACAAATCTGGCATTGTATCCAGATATCGCCCCACCAACTCTAACGCCAAAGGCAAATATCCCAAGGATTTACAAATTTCTCTCGCAATCCAAGGTTCGCTTTTAAGTCGTTCTCTATCAACCAGCGATTTTAATAATTTCATCGCCGCCAATGGTTTGAGAACACCCAAAGGTAATTGTGGCAAAGTTCTATCAAACCCCAGGCGCGTTGTCAGCAATATTTTAAACCGGGGTGATTCTGGGGGTAGATAAGGCTGAACCTGTGTTTTGTAGTCGGTGACATCATCAAACACCAGCAGCACTTCACCTTGTTGCCAATTCTGCCAGCAGTATCTCAGTCTATCTGCTAATTCCCAGTCATCCGGTGCAATAAGTTTAAATTTTAATTCCGCAAATCTGAGAATCTGAATTCCGACATCTATTCCCTGTGCAGATAACCAGCAAACCCCACCTTGATATTTCTGCAAATGCTGTTTGGCGTATTGGGTAGCGAGTTCAGTTTTGCCGACTCCACCCATACCCGCCACAGCTACAATGGCAACTTGCCGAGATATTTGTAATTGCTGGTGCAGTTTTTCTAGTTCTGCCTCACGCCCCACAAATTTTTCAAATGGGACAGCAGGAGGAATATTTTGATGAATTTCTTTAATTGTGGGGTGGGCATCTTGCCCGCCATTATATTTGTTTGTCAGACAAGCCCGTAACTTTTCTAGCTTACCCCGGCTTTCAGAATTGGCTAACTCAGGATAACACTGGGCAAATTTGTCATAAACCTCAGTCATCCGCTTTTTTAACGCAGCCGCACCGATGTTCAACTCGCTGGCAAGTTTTGCCTCACTCTTACCTGAGTTTTCAGTCTTCAAACGCTCTACAAAAGCTGCCGTTTGCTCTGGGGATAAGCTATTAATAGCAGCTTCATTGGCTAGAAAATCAGCCCATTCCATAGACAGCTTGTGAGATTTCTTCTCGATTCTACTTAATTTCTACCTTCTCTCTACTTTGTCTCCATTTCTAGGGAATCTCCTCTTCTTCTGGCAGAAATACGATTTGCATAGAAACATTTAGAAGAGGTTTAGCCATGAGAACTGCCTTAACAACTCCAGTCAACTCCAATCAAACCACCCAAACTTCGCAATTAGTCCCCACCTCGCCAACATCGGTAGAGAATCCATCTACTTGGATGCGAGATGGATACAGCCCTACTGAAATCATTCTGGCGGCGGCAATTTTAACTTCATTGTCGATTGGGGGAATTGCCTCTGTGATTGTGGCGATTACGGGTTTAGTTAAAACTTTAGTACGCCCGACAAGCGAAAAAACAAAGTAGCCTGACTGGCAAAGGCAAATTTTTCGCTTCGTTACTATCCCGCCTCGGAATCAATTCTGAGGCTAATAGTTTAAGTCCGTTCAAACGGACTAAAATTTAGTTAATTTGAGTCAGTTTTAACTGACTTGTGCTGTTAACCTGCGATTTGAATCACAGGCAGGCTGAAAGTATTGCTCATAACTTGAGTTTTTGAGCCTTTTTACTCGAATGTTGAGCCTTTTTACTCAAACGTTGCACCTTTTTACTCGAACGTTGAGCCTTTTTACTCGAACGTTGAGCCTTTTTACTCGAACGTTGAGCCTTTTTACTCAAACGTTGCACCTTTTTACTCGAACGTTGCACCTTTTTACTCGAACGTTGAGCCTTTTTACTCGAACGTTGCGCCTTTTTGCTCGAACGTTGAGCCTTTGAACCTCAAATCTGGGATTTGGAACTCAAAACAGCCAGATAAATACTATATTCATCCTGCCTTCTGCTTCCTAATTCTAAGGTGACTGATTTAACGCCCACTTCAACCACTGCCTAAAGGAATTTATAGTATTCAAACGATGGACTCCAGTAGCACGGGTGGCGGCGAGTCCATCAACAGCGACTAATGCAGCATATTGCAAGCCCAAAAAACTATCAACTGCGGCATAAGGGCCACCTAAAGTAATAGCCCCAGCAGCATACATTTGACCTTTGCCACTACGCATTTCTACTAATTCAAAATTGTTCGCTACAGTCAATCTCCCCAAGTGATTCACTGGGAGATTGTAATTTTTTACCAAATCTGCTATCAGAGGATTGGCATCTACTTTAGCGTCTAGTCCAGTAGCATCAACAATAAAATCAGCTAGCAATTTTATTTCCCCAAAGCTTTGTTCTCGGATATGGGTAATAGTCCGGTTTTGGGCATCTCGTTCTACATCCAAAACCTCTCCGAAGGTAATTTGATACCAGCCTTCGCTGATGCCTTGGGCAGTAATTTGCTGCCAGTCTAGGCGGTCGGCGGTGGTAGTTCCACCCCAGTCTGCTAATAAACGCTTGCGTTCATCGGGGGTGGCTTTTTCTAACATTACCCGGAGTTCGCCGCCCCAACAGGCTTTCGGCCAGTTAAAGGGTTGAAATTCGTAATGATTTTTGACTAGGCGCTGGGTATTTTGAAATTTGTTACCTTGAGGTTTAGGCGATCGCATTAAATGCAAAACTGCAATATTCTGATTTCGCTTTCTGGCTTCATAAATGCGTTGAATAATCCGCGAAGCCACAATTCCCCGCCCCCGAATCAACACCGTACCACCTTGTCGTTCTAGTTGCTCATAAACATGATCGTGGGCTTCATAAGCATTGACGACAGATTTAAAATCTTGATATTTTTCTCTATAAGCTTGCAAATCAGGAAGAAACTGAATTGCTGGATACCCAGTAGCTAAATGTAAATAACGACTAACTAAAAAAGCATAATCTCCTGGGGCGCGAGAATAGGCTACACAATATCTGCCATCATCAGTTTTGCGAATTGCCCTAACTCGTCCATAGCGATAAATTTGATTCCAACCAATACGCTTCGCTTCCCGGTCTATGGAATCAAAGACGTTACCAGCACGCGGTGTATAAGTTTCGGCAAATGTTGGTTCTGAAAACACTTGCCACAAATACTTAAATGCTGAGTTTATCTGTCCCTTAGTGCAATCGTGCCAAGCCTCACGCAAGGCATAACTAGGCCAGCCCCAAATATTATCAGGACAAGAGTCAGAATTCGATCGCAGTCTTTCATATAAGGGAATTTGCGAATTCAAACAAAGGCGTTTGTAACGAGCATAAGGTTCTGCCTCTAATCCCAAAGCTACAATTTTGTCAGGACGCACACCGCTAAGTCGCAGAAAATCAGCCCAAACAAAGCTACCCAATCCCGCCCCGATCGCTAGATAATCAGATTCATCTACTGATAATCCTGTAGCATAAAGCGCTTGCACAGCGACGTTTTCCGCCTGAAACGCCAGTGGTGGGAAATTACTTGCCAAGGGCGTTAACGGCTGGGCTACAGGCAAACTGGGGTCTGGAAGATTGGTATTTACGTTGAAGTGAATCGTTGAAGGAGGGCTAGTATCTGGTGCAGAGGCACTAGCAGCAAAGGTAATAGTGATTAGATAGGGGCCAATTTGCAACGTATCGCCATTAACCAAAACACTGCGCGTTTGTGGTTGGCCATTGACATACACACCGTTAACGCTGCCTTGGTCAATCACTACGAGATGGTCTTGTTCCCAGTCAATTAGGGCGTGGTAGCGAGAAACTTCGTTACTGTTAAGCAGCATCCGAGAAACGCGTACTCCCCTAAGTTCAGCAGGTAAGCGAGGGAATTCTCGACCAAAAGCGATCGGCATATTCAACCTTGGTTCTCGCCGTTCTCCCGTCGCTGGTTCTTCCCAACTTAATTGGATTTGTAAGTCATTTGTCATTGGTCATTGGACATGATTATTTTCCTTGTCGCCTTCCTATTCCCTAACTACTCGGTGCTACCAAGACACTCACAGCCGCAGCCAAAGATGTCCCACACCAATGACAGCCAATTTGTAGATTTTCTCCTGGGGAAACTTTATGACATTTGGGGCATTCTAAGCCATAAACTCCTGGCGGTGTTGGTGAATGATGGTGATTTCCGATATGAACTGGTGGATGGGGTGGCATCAAAACTGTTGCTGGGATGCTACCCGTGGAAATGCTAGAAACGTTGAGTTGTATTTGTCCCAAAGAGATACTAGTGCCATCAGTTAAAGGCATTTCACCTTGAACTAATTGCCGTCCATCGATCAGAGGGGGATTTTGCGATCGCAAATTCCTAATATAAAAACGCTGTTGCTGGTGATGAAAAAATATTTCAACGTGCAAACCAGAGACAGTGGGGTGACTCAAAACAATATCGCACCGGAGGGGGTCGCGACCAATGCGGATAGTGCCAAGATTTTTACTTGGCTGTTGTTCGTAAATGTTCTGAGTTTTATTTTGGCCTGAATCGTGCCAGTGTAAAGTTAGTGCGTTCATTGTTCTAACTTCGTAAATGGTATTTAGCTACTTCAACTTTCTTCTGTGCGATTCCTAACACGATTGCGTCGGTGTAAGCAAGTATTTAGAAAAAACTTCAACAAGCTTTATTTTGCCGACGCTAGTCTATCAGCGATGCGTGTAGTTTCTGGCAGCCGATATTTTGGCGTGCAGCGTAATACATAGTCAATTGCTGTTGGTAAACTAATTCGATGACCGCAAGAAATGTACAGAGGTTTGACCCCTGTGCGCGATCGCAAAACTGCCCCAATGGTTTCACCATTATGGATCAGTGGTTGCCAGTTGCCTCTAGTTTCTGGCAATTCCTCATGCTTACCTATGAACAAAGACTTGGCTACACCAATTGTTGGTATATCTATCAGTAACCCTAAATGGCTAGCTATCCCTAATCTCCGAGGATGAGCAATTCCCTGACCATCACACAAAATGATATCTGGTATTGTTGTAATCTTTTCTAGGGCATCAAGGACAGCTGGTATTTCCCGAAATGAGAGGAACCCAGGAACATAAGGGAAGGTTGTAGGACGGTGTGCTAGGCTTGTCTCGATTACTTGCAAATCAGGAAAACTCAGTACTGCCACAGCTGCACGGCTAATGGTTCCATCCGCTTCAAAACCCATATCCACACCAGCAACGGACTGGATAGGTTCTCGTAGTTCGTCTTCAGTAATTACTCGATATCGCAGCGTTTCTTGGATAACTATGGCTTCCTCTAGCGTTGAGGGCCAAGCATGATCTTGATAAATCTTCATATCTAAAATTGGAATTAAACTGATTAATATTAATCCTGTTAATTGGGGTAGGGCAAAATAGATGTTGAGCTAGGGAAAATATCTTTTTTACAAAGGTATGTGAAAGACTATCTTTATACTAAATATTTTAACCCAAGCTAGTTGATATTTTGGATCATAATGTTACTTAAGGCTGTGAAGAGGGAATCCTAAGAATATAAGCTTATTTTCCTAGATTTTCCCTTTTAGTGGTTATGACACAGCCAAATATTCTGGAACTTGCAAAACAGGGAGATGTAGAAGCGATCGCATCTCTGATGAACCGCCACCTACACCCCAAAGGGATCGCTGCAAAAGTTGCCTTTCAAGATGCTTGGTTAGAGGTAACGCTAGAATCTGCCCAAGTACCAAATCAGCAAATTTTAGTTGCATTTATCCGCAAAGGTTTAACTGGTTTAGGGGCTGCATCTATTGAAAGCGTGAAAATTTACGGACAACAAACTGGTAAGAAGTTTCCAGCTTGGACTAAAGAGTTTAATCTAGGTATAATAGAAGCTGAACTAGAAGAAGTAGATAATGAAAATTCTTCCAGCAATCCTCAAACTCTGACTATTTCTATTAACTTAAGTGGCGATACTGCACGGGGATTAACAAACCAAGATTTTGAATTTATTGCTAACCAAATAAGCGCTGATATTTTATCATCTTGTACTGACGTTTTTATTCAAAAAGTAAGTATTAGTAATGGTAGTTCGGTGATTACAAAAGAACGTTAGGGACTTCCAAATAAAAAAATACCCAAAAACTGGTGAAAACTCTCTTCTCCTCATTTCTCTGTGTTGCGCCAGGTGCTACAAACTCCTCCACCCCCGCAACGCACTGGCTTCTCTGTGCGGCAGTCGCTCA
>NZ_JBALBW010000012.1:0-22314 GCF_036919895.1 Nostoc sp. | reverse complement strand
TAAACGAGCGCCCATATTATTTATCACCTCGGTAGGTACATTCTCCGTATTTACTTATCTTAACATAGTTGGATTTTTTCCCGCCTACCTACTTACTTCATAGATTTTTCCTGTTCTAGAAGTAAATTTTTGAGTTCCACCCTGCTTGGCTATTTGATAAGGTACAAAAACATGATACAGTTCATCTGTTGTAACTTGCGTATTATGTGCCATAATTCCGAATCCAATTAAAAAGCTTCATAACAAAATAACTGATTACAAAATGCCTCAACTTGGAATACACTGACAACCGCAAGAATACGCATGAAAATTATGTAGAGGCTTAAGTACATTTGCCTTAAATTAAAGATAAAAATATCTAATATAACCTTCTCGCACTATGCAAACTAATATTCCCAATAATATTTCCACTGGGGGAACGGGATAATCGTTAAACTATGAAATTGAGACATTTGTAGCTAAAAAAGTTATTAAAAAATCCCCTCAACTTTCGGAAAATGAGAGTTGAGGAGAGCAAATTTTAACTAAACTGTATGGTGCTATCAGGAATAAGCATCCATTGGCAGACAAGAACAAACAAAATTCCTGTCGCCAAAGGCTGCATCAATGCGACCAACAGCAGACCAGAATTTATATTCACGAGTCCAAGACGCAGGATAGGCAGCTTGTTCGCGAGAATAGGAATGGTGCCATTCTCCTGTAATCAGACTTTCGGCAGTGTGAGGTGCGTTTTTTAAAACATTATCTTGGGTATCCACCTTGCCTGATTCTATTTCGGCAATTTCTTGGCGAATAGAAATCAACGCATCGCAGAAACGATCTAACTCTTGTTTAGATTCACTTTCAGTAGGTTCCACCATGATTGTACCTCCTACAGGCCAGGAGACAGTTGGCGCATGGAAACCGTAATCTATCAGACGCTTTGCTACATCATCGATTTCGATCGCAGCTGATTTTTTGAGCGATCGCAAATCTAAAATACATTCATGGGCAACTAGACCATTTTTCCCCTGATACAAAACCGGATAGTACGATTCCAGTTTCTTCGCGATGTAGTTAGCGTTGAGAATTGCCACCTTAGTTGCTTGGGTTAAACCATCTGCACCCATCATGGCGATGTACATCCAGGAAATCACCAAGATACTCGCACTACCCCAAGGCGCAGCCGCCACAGCACCAATATGTTGGGTACTGGGTACTGGGGATTGGGGATTGGGAATTTCTTCTTTCCTAGTCCTCAGTCCCCAGCCCTCAGTCCCTACTACAGTATGTCCAGGGAGAAAAGGCACAAGATGAGAGGCTACCCCAATAGGCCCTATACCAGGGCCACCGCCACCATGAGGAATACAGAAGGTTTTGTGCAAATTTAAATGGCAGACATCTGCGCCAATATCTCCAGGACGGCAAATTCCCACTTGGGCGTTCATATTTGCCCCATCCATGTAAACTTGTCCACCGTGACTATGAACAACAGCGCAGATTTCCTGAATTGGCTCCTCAAAGACACCGTGAGTTGAGGGATATGTCACCATTAAGGCGGCTAATTCATTGCTATGTTTTTCTGCCTTACTCTTCAGGTCATCAACATCAATATTACCTTGTGAATCACAGGCAACAGCCACCACCTTCATCCCGCACATCACCGCACTCGCCGGGTTTGTCCCGTGCGCTGAAGTGGGAATCAAACAAACATTCCGGTGTGCTTCACCTCGATTTTCGTGATACTGGCGAATCACTAAAAGTCCAGCATATTCACCCTGAGAACCAGCATTTGGTTGCAGAGAAATTCCTGCAAAACCAGTAATTTCAGCTAACCATGCCTCAAGCTGATTAAACAGGAGTTGATAACCCTGAGTTTGCGACGCAGGGGCAAATGGGTGAATCTTGCTAAATTCCTCCCAACTTACCGGAATCATCTCAGCTGTTGCATTCAACTTCATTGTGCAAGAACCCAAAGGAATCATCGATGTAGTTAGCGACAAGTCCTTGCTTTCCAGCTTGTGAATATAGCGCAACAACTCCGTTTCTGAGTGATAGCGGTTAAAGACTGGGTGGGTGAGATATGTACTTGTACGAGAGAGATAAAGATGGGAGGATGAGGAAGAGGTTAATTCTTCTAGAGTGAAGGGTAAATCATCTGTACCAGCGAAAATCTGCCAAAGGTCGATTAAATCTTCTGGTGTAGTTGTTTCATCCAGCGATATACCAACAGCAGTTGCATCAAAAACCCGCAGGTTAATTTGAAGCTGTTCGCTAGCTGCCAAAATATTTTCTAAATTGCGTCTTCCTAGTTCTACTCGCAGCGTATCAAAGAAATCTTTGGAACTGATGCTGTAACCCAAGCGCTTCAGTCCTTCCGCTAGCAACACTGTCAAAGAATGGATATTTACAGCAATTTGCTTCAGTCCATCTGGGCCATGATAGACGGCGTACATACTCGCCATTACTGCCAGCAACACCTGTGCAGTACAAATATTACTAGTAGCTTTTTCGCGGCGGATGTGCTGTTCACGGGTTTGCAAGGCCAGACGCAATGCAGGTTTACCTTGAGCATCTTTTGATACTCCCACAATTCGCCCTGGAACCAGCCGTTTATACTCTTCCTTCGTCGCAAAGTATGCCGCATGAGGCCCCCCAAACCCCAACGGAATACCAAAGCGCTGGGTGCTACCGACAGCAATATCAGCACCAAATTCTCCAGGAGGGGTTAGCAAAGTTAAACTTAAAGGATCTGCTGCTACCGTCACCAATGCACCCTTAGCATGGGCTTTTTCTATAAAAGCACGGTAGTCGTAAATAGTGCCATCACTTGCGGGGTATTGCAGAACAGCCCCAAAAATTGGTAGATCAAAATCAAATGTTTGATGATCGCCGACAACGATCTTAATCCCTAATGGTTTAGCCCGTGTTTGTAACACGTCAATAGTTTGGGGATGGCAATCATGAGAGACAAAATAGGCATTTGCCCGATTTTTGGAGACACCGTAGCTTAAACTCATTGCTTCAGCTGCGGCTGTAGCTTCATCAAGTAATGAAGCATTGGCGATTTCCAAACCTGTGAGGTCGATAATCAGGGTTTGGAAATTTAGTAGGGCTTCCAGTCGCCCTTGGGCAATTTCTGGCTGATAAGGAGTGTAAGCAGTATACCAACCTGGGTTTTCTAGGATGTTACGCCCAATCACAGGTGGGGTAATAGTGTCGTAATATCCCATACCGATGTATGAGCGAAAAACCTGATTTTTGGCAGCAACTTTTTTTAAAGATGCCAGTGCTGCATACTCACTTTCGGCTTCTGGTAACTTTAGCGGTTGCTTCAGCCGAATTGTCTGGGGAACTGTTTTATCGATTAGGGCATCCAGGCTGGGAAACCCCAAAACCTTAAGCATAAGCTGGATATCGTCGGAGTTAGGGCCAATGTGTCTTGGCACAAAACTACTTAACTTTTGACTTCTTCCGTCCAGCACTTGCTGCTCATTAGACTTGAGAATAGGGGCGTTCAATACCACAAATTACTCTCCAGATGGTACTATTTCATATTTTGCAATAAATACTGATGAGAAGTAGGTGTAATTTTTAATTTTATCTAAATTTCATGACTTATTTTCGAGTGGAGGGGCGGAGGGGAAAGACTTACTACAACTTCTCCTCTGCTCCCCCTGCCTCTTACTCCCCTTCCACTTGGGCGCGATACTCATCTGCTGTCAAGGCATCCTCAACTTCACCAGGGTCATTGACGCGCACCTTCAAAAACCACCCTTCTCCGTAGGGGTCTTCTGACACTTCTTCGGGAGAATTAATTAAGGCTTCATTGCGTTCTATAACCGTCCCTGTGACTGGTGAATTCAGTTCTTCAACGGCTTTTACTGATTCAATTGTGCCAAAGTTTTCTCCCCTGGTCAGAGCGTCGCCAATTTCTGGCAGTTCCAAAAAGACGATATCACCCAATTCATGGACGGCAAACTCAGTAATGCCAATGGTGGCAATTTCGCCATCTATTCGCACGTATTCATGAGAATCGAGGTATCTAAAATCTTGAGGATATTCAAAAGACATATCACTTCCTCTCCCTTATCAAAAAAATTATTGCCCTAACAGTCATCCAAGCCATATCTAGTAATGAACCTTACTGTAGATTGAGTAACTCACAACACATTATTCCTCAAAAACCTCGGCGCTTATCAGTTGGCAACACGATTTTTTGACCGATAAAAGGGACGTTTAACTACAACTGCTGGATAAGCTTTGCCACGAATTTCGACTTCTAGCTGCTGACCAACGGTTGCTAGCTGGGTAGGAACGTAGGCTAAAGCAATGGGATAACCAAGTGTGGGCGACAGAGTGCCACTGGTAACTTCTCCCACCACTTTACCTGCTGATAACACTTGATAGCCATGACGGGCAATGTTACGCCCTTGGGTTTGTAAACCCACCAATCGGCGCTGCACTCCAGTGGCTTTTTGCTGTGCTAAAACTTCTCGTCCGATAAAATCACCTTTGGTATCTAAGTGAACTAGCCACCCCAAACCTGCTTCTAAGGGTGTGGTGGTGTCATCGATATCTTGTCCGTAAAGTGCCATCGCTGCTTCTAGGCGCAGGGTGTCTCTCGCACCAAGTCCACAGGGGATAACACCATTTTTATGGAGATTTCGCCACAATTCTACCCCCACATCTGGGTCTACCATTACCTCAAAGCCATCTTCTCCGGTGTAACCTGTGCGGGCTAGGAAGGCAGGTTTACCTAGTAGGGTTGCTTCTAAATGTCCGAAGGCTTTGATTGGTTCTAAGTCTTCTTGCACTAACGGCTGGAGATATTTAATCGCTTTTGGCCCTTGGACGGCAATTAAGGCTTTTTCTGGTGAAATATCTTGGAATTCCAACTTACCCAGGTCTAGATGTTGCAATAACCATGCTTTATCTTTACCAGAGGTTGCCGCATTGACTATGATGAATGCCTTTTGTATACCACTGGTGTCTTCACCTTGGTAATAAACAATGATGTCGTCAATAATTCCAGCTTGGGGATTTAACAATACGGTGTATTGTGCTTGACCAGGTTGCAATCGACTCAAGTCTGAAGGCACTAGAGACTGAAGTTGGGAAATGAGATTTTTACCTTGGAGGGTAAATTTACCCATGTGGGAAATATCGAACATTCCGGCTGTATTTCTTACAGCCTCGTGTTCGCGGCTAATACCACTAAATTGCACGGGCATTTCCCAGCCGCCAAAGCTGGTAAAGCGGGCTTTGAGTTCTACACCCACTTGATATAAAGGGGTTTGCGCCAGAGATTGGGCGTTGTCTTCTTGATTAGCCACAGGTAATTTTGCGTATATGCGGAGCAACTTGCCGTTAGGCATCGCACCTCAACATCTATCATCCTACGAGAGATTAGGGAAGAGGTGACAGGTGGTAGGTGATAAGGAATAATTTCTACCCTGTAAGCTTTACCCTCTTCCCTTCTTCACTCCTTTGTCCTCTTCTGTGAGGTTTAATAGTTAATGGTGGAAGTGTTGAGATTTATTAAGAAGACATTATGAAATATTGGCGACTAATAGCTAGCTGTGTTTTAGCTTTGGTTCTTTTTTTGTTTCCCCTATCGGCGGAAGCTGCAAGTTCTTCCAGTATTACCCGTTCTATGGGTAATGATGAACTCAAGGGTAAGGATTACTCTGGTCAGAGTTTAATTGGCACTGAGTTTACCAATCTCAAATTAGAGAATACTAATTTTAGCAATGCTGACTTACGTGGTGGTGTGTTTAACGGTACCCTTTTGGAGGGAGTAAATCTCCATGGTGCTAATTTTAGTGAAGGCATAGCTTATCTCACAAGGTTTAAGGCGGCTGATTTGAGTGATGCTGTCTTAACCGATGCAATGATGCTACGTTCTACTTTTGATGATGTAAATGTCACGGGTGCTGATTTTACAAATGCAATTCTAGATGGGACGCAAGTGAAAAAGCTTTGCGTGAAAGCCAATGGTGTTAACTCTAAAACTGGTGTAGATACCCGCCAGTCTTTAGGATGTAAGTAAAAGCCAACCGCTCGTTAAAAGGTGGACAGAACTACCTAAAAGTAGCAAAGTCTCCCTTTTAAGGTTTGTAATCTGGCAGGATGTTGAGAGAGGATTAAACGAAGCAAAATATCATTACGAATTTTAATCAAGCGAACCTTGGAAGCATCAACTAAAGCCTTGTGATTTGGGGAGCATCCCAAATGTGCAAGTTTAATTTACATCCGAGATTCTGGCTTATCTCGGAGAATAAAAAACGAACCGCATTCGCGCAGCGTCTCGTTAGAGAAGGACACAAAGAGAAGAGGATTTAAAAGGATTTTTACGTCAGTTCCGTATATTTTTGCCAAATTGCGATGCTCTCTGTGATTTGGAGCTTATTTTGAATTACCAAATACTATAGTTCATAAAATTCAATCGTATTCTAATAGATATACTTTCATTCTATTTGATAAAATAAAACCGAATAAGTATCTATCTCAGGATACAGTTTGAGTTGATATTTCAGATATCTATCTAAAAGTATAAGAACATATAAATTGCTACGAAAAATTATTTTTTCTACCCATAGTGGTGAAAGCGATCGCTCAAAAGAAAGATGGAATCTCCCTAAACTCTGTGTCAAGGTTATATCAGTAAGGACTACGAACACTTGCCGAGGAGAACACAGATGGTAGCTACTTTAGATGATACGAAACGCAATGCTATTGCTATTAAATTGGCAGATCTGAAAGCACTGCAACAGTTGGTTATCGAAAAAGAGCAACTGTTTTTGAAAGAAGGACTCGATTCCGAAATCGCCGATCGCATCCGAAATTTTCTCAATGATGACGAAAAAAATCTTGGCATTCTAGAAACTGTAATTGGTCAGTATGGCATCCAGGCTGAACCAAGAAAGATTGTTAGAGAATTCATTGAAAAATCGAAAGAATTGTTCAAAAGTTCTGAACTAAGTCTGTATGACAAAGTATCTCAGCATGAATTGCTGAAACATCAACTAGTAACCACTGGTTTGATAGTTCATAAAGCTGCTCAAAAAGTTGGTGCTGACGTTTTGTTAGCGATCGCACCTCTCAATACCATTAACTTTGAAAGCCGCGCTCACCAAGAACAACTCAAAGGTATTTTAGAAATTCTGGGTGTCCGCGAACTCACAGGACAAGATGCAGATCAAGGAATTTGGGCGCGTGTTCAAGACGCTTTGGCCGCAGTCAGTGGTGTGGTAGGTAGCGCTGTTACCCAAGCCAGTGACAAAAAGGATATGAATATCCAAGATGCCATCCGCCTCGATCATAACAAGCTAAATACCCTGTTCGCCGAATTGATCCAAAGCGACAATTCTCAGAACATCCAAGAGTACTTCGGTCAAATTTATAAGGATCTAAGTGTCCACGCTGAAGCTGAAGAGGAAGTCGTATACCCAAAAGTACGTCCTTTCTATGGTCAAGACAACACCCAAGAACTGTTTGATGAACAAGCTCATGCAAAGCAGGCGTTAGAAGAAATTAAGGCTCTCAGCCCATCTTCACCGCTATTCAAAGAGAAAGTCAAACAGCTGAGGGAAGCTATTGCCGATCATATTCGTCAAGAAGAAAGCACAATGTTTGCTGCCATTCGCAACAACTTAAGCACTGAGCAAAGTGAGCAACTGGCTACTGAATTCAAAGCTGCTAAGACCCGAATTCAACAAAAGCTAGGTGTTGTTACTGAATCGAATGTATAGGATGCTTCTGAGCACACCCGTAGGGGCACGGCACTGCCGTGCCCCTACACCCGGGGATGCGATATTGTACCGCATCTGAATGGGAACCGCTATATATCCACTAAAAAAGTTAAAAGACATCTGGTGAAAAAGAATGTAGAGACGTAGCACTGCTACCTCTCTACAAGGGTTCTAGATAATGCATATTTAATTTCTGGAGATATCTAAACAAAAACTCCCAGCACACCAAAGCTGGGAGTTTTGTTTAAACATTTTGCTGATAGTATTTATAAGCGGCATAAGCCATAGTTATAACCCCAGTGATAATGGCAGATTCATCAACTTCAAATTGAGGATGGTGTAATGGGTGGTTGATGATTCTTTCTTTGTAGCCTACACCCAAGCGAAACATGGAACCGGGGGCGTGTTCCAAATACATAGAAAAATCTTCAGCACCAAGGGAGGGTTCGGGTAAAACTTGGACGCGATCGCTACTCCAAGCTTCTTCTGCGGCTGATTGTAATAATTGTGTCAAGGTGTAATCATTTTGGACGCTGGGTACTCCCTGGCGATAATTGACTTGATACTTTGCTCCGTAGGTATGGCAAACATTAGATACAATATTTTCAATCCAGTTAGGGAGATGGGCGCGGGTTTCGGGATGGAGCGATCGCACGGTTCCTAATAACTGCACTTTATCCGCAATTATATTTGGCGCTCTGCCACCATTAATCTTCCCGATGCTCAATACAACAGGGCGCAAGGGATTCTGCGTCCGGCTGATAGCTTGTTGCAGTGCAGTAATGACTTGGCAAGCAATCCAAATCGCATCAATGGCTTCATGAGGACGCGCCCCATGCCCAGATTCTCCCATAATCAAAATCTCTAAATCATCTGCGGCGGCTGTCAATGCCCCATAACGCACACCAATAGATCCTGCGGGTATAGAAGGGAAAACATGAACCCCTAATACAGCCGAGACATTTTCCATCGCCCCATCTTTCACCATCCAGGTTGCCCCTTGAGCAATTTCTTCGGCTGGCTGAAATAAAAACCGCACTTTTCCACTCAACTCCTCCGCCATTTGGGACAGCACCATTGCCGTTCCTAAACCCACAGTGGTATGGACATCGTGACCACAAGCGTGCATAATACCTTCGGCGCGAGAGGCGTATTCCAAATTTGTACCCTCTTGAATTGGCAAAGCATCCATATCAGTACGAATTGCCAATAAACGCTTATTTTGGCTAGTAGTGCCTTGTAGCTCTCCAATAACACCAGTTTTGCCAACTCCTTCTTGTACATGCAGACCACTGGAAGACAAAACACCAGCGACGAAGGCTGCTGTTTGGTACTCCTGGCCACTGAGTTCTGGGTGAGAGTGGATGTGCCGGCGAATTTCAATCAAGCGAGGCGCTAGTTTTGCTGCTAAGTCTTTTATATGGGTAAGCATCGATTTAGTTAATCTACAAGCTTTTTTCCCATGATAAAGAACTGTTAACAAACAAAATGCTTTTGCTATACAAGGATAGTTGAGAACAATCAGAGGAAGCAGAGAAAGAAAAGCTATTGATTATTACCCAATCCCCAGTCCCCAATCCCCAATCCCCAGTTTATTTTGAATAACAGGTTGTGCCTGGAGTATTTTCAGGTTTGAACTGGTTACATTCTCTGCTCTTTTGACGCTCTAACGACCAGTTATAAGGCATATCGGAGGTGACGACACCATTAGCTAGAGTTGTTAGTCGAAAATTAGCCCCCCGAAAATTGGTAAATTCTAATTTCGCATCTTTTAAGTTTGCTGCTTCTAAATTGGCGCTGATGAAACCGGCATAAGACAGATCGGCATTTTCCAAGGATGCTGATTTCAAATTTGCTCCGGTTAAGGAAGCACTATTAAGATTCGCCAAATTTAGAATTGCACCTTCTAAATTTGCACCGGTGAGATCGGCTTTGGTGAGATTAGCTTTAGATAATATTGCACCACTCAAGTCGGCCCCTCGCAAATTTGCTCCAGTTAAATTCAGTTGAGTTAGGTCAGCACCACTCAAATTACACCGGGGACAGGCACTTGTTGCCTTCAACTGATCCAAATCTAGCTGATTTAACGCCAGGGCTTGCTCTGCAAACCCAAAACAAGCCAACAAAGCGACGGTAGCAACAATCTTAAAGTTCATATTTTTTACAGATATCCACAAAAATGACAATTTACGCATACTGCGTACTGCCATACTTACATATACCGCTTCTCTAAGGAAGAACAGGGATGAAGCATTCATTAAGAAGCTGTAAAAATACTATAAATTCTAGTGGTAAGACTACTCAAACTGAAATATAGGCTATAGAATCGATTCGTAAGCAACTATACCGAACCTCTTATAGACTACCATATATGTGATCCCCCTAGCTCGATGAAAAATACGACTAGGGGGATCTTGTTTTTAGGCACTTGGTTAAAACCATAAACTCTATAGGTTGAGTTGAACCTTCGCGTAGCGTCCTGTAGGGAAGTAAAACTCAACAAATCAATGAAGATGTTGGGTTTCGTTCCCCAAAACGCGATCGCCTTTAAAGTTTCCCCAAAGTGCGATCGCTCCTGAAGTTTTCCCAAATGCGATCGCCCCTGAAGTTTCCCCAAAACGCGATCGCCTGTGAAGTTTCCCCGAAGTGCGATCGCCCACCTGAGCGCCCTTCACTTCACCTTGAAAGACTGTGTTATACTTACCTGCTCCTGACTCTTCAGGTTTTACCTGTTTGAGCAACTCCTGCGCTAACTTAATAAGTTCCTCATCTTTATCAGCACCAGCTTCAGCTAATTTCTTTTTAAGTGGTGCTTCATAGGTTTCAGGGTCTGTTTCGTGTTCTTCTAAAACCATTTGTGCTTTTGGTTCACTTTCAAACCTCTTCTTAATCAAGCTTTTCAACCCATGATAGGCATCTTTAACTGCTGTTCCTGCGGTATCTTTAGTAGCAGCGATCGCACCAGCACCTAAAGCAGCAATAATCATAGAAATAGGTTCCATAGTTAATCCCCAATTATTTGTATCTAACAGCTAAAATAGCAGGACTTACGCAACTGGCACGGATATCATCATGTTATCGAAGTCAAGGGTCAAGATTTAGATTTTTTGACTCTTGATAACCTCTACAAAAAAATATGACACTTACCCAAGTCCTAAATATAGGAATTCCTCTTTCATCGCCATCCTAAAAAGCGCAATCCAGGGACAATTAAGTAATAACTGACTCCTAACCAGAAGCTGATGAAGAAGCCCATAGAACCAAAAAAAATCAGAGGTAACTGTAACTCTGACCAGCCTGGTTGACTAGTAAATTGGAAGATCGGCGGTGCTAATCTCAAAATAATCAAAAATGCATAAGCGATCGCACTACCAAAGGCAGCAAACACAGCGTACACTACATGATGGCTGCGAAGACCTAAGCTCAAGGTGAGTAGGCAAGCTGCTACTAAAATCACTGCCACTAAGCCCTCGCCGCTATCTTTTGGGGTGATTAATTGCAAAATGAACCAACCAAAGCCATAGCTAATCATCCCCATCAGCGACGCTACTAAAAAACGCCGCCGTTGACCAAAACATCCAGATACTGTTAGCCCCCAAGCGGTTCCCCAGCCGGCGGCGACAAATACTAAAATATCTGCCGCAAAGACGGGTTGAGTATTTGGGACTATTTGGTTTAGCTGACTCGAAGTAAATTCCACAACCCAACGCCCCAAGCTGGTATGATATGCCAAAATAAAACCAGCGATCGCACCAAAACAAGCGCCAACATAAGCCAAGATCATTGCCCAAATGGTCGCCAAACAAGCTTGGAAAATTTTGATGATTGTCTGAGCGATAAAAACAACAGTTTTAGTTACAGCTTGGCTAAAGTTAGCTAAAACTTGTTCAATAGCTTGGATTAACTGGGTAAATCTCTGGGAAACTTGCGTTGACGCTTGCTTAACCTTGTCTCGCAGTTGGGCAAATAATCCTGGTGGCGGTAATGGTTGAGCAATCTTTGCCAAGCGTTTTTGAATCATAGCTGCATTTGCTGGACGCGATCGCACATCATCCTGCACCATCTCATCCAGTAAATCTGCTAGTTCTGGTTTGACATTTACCGAACTTCGCCAGCGCAATTTTCCAGTTTGCTGATCTTCCAACTCTAGCGGGTACTTACCTGTTAGCAGTTCAATCACCGTTCGACCAAGGGCATAAAAATCGGCACTTGGCCCGACAATACTTCCACTCACTTGCTCTGGTGGACTGTAGCCAGAAGAAAATAAGCGGGTGGAACTAGACTGAGAACGCAGTTTAGAGGCGCTAAATTGCTTTGCTCCACCAAAATCAATCAGTACCAAGCGATCGCCTTCTGTTTGCCCTTGAGGTAGGGTTACAGTGAGCGAAGATGTGCCAAGCATTAAATTAGAGGGTTTAATATCCCGGTGAATAATCTGACGTTTGTGTAATTCTTGTAAAATCTCTACAGCTTGAGCAAACCAGTTTACAACCAAATTCTCTGGACAACCTTGGGGAAACTTTTTTAATATCTCCTCTAAAGTCCGCCCATTGATTTTTTCCATTACCAGACAAGGTAGTTGGTGCGGTTTGGGGTTAAACAGTTGTACCTGAAAATACCCTTCTGCATCGACTCTGGGGACACCCGAATGCTGCAAACTAGATAAAACCGCCGCTTCTTGGGTAAATAACTCCAGTGCCTTTGGTGAATCTTCTACCAACACCTTCAGCACTTTCTCTGTTTGAGTTTTTTCATCCCAAACCGTATAGATTTGAGCAAATCCTCCCGAACCTAATGGCTGAAGTGGAACATAGCGGTCTAACAACTCTAGCGGTGCGCCACAGCTGTTGCAAAATTTGTTTCCCCAAGGCTGGGGATAAGGACGTTGACAATCAGGATTTATGCAGTGAACCGCACTCTGAGTGATGTGGGACACAACCGCTACAATACAAAGGCTGAGTTGATTTTAGCGTTTCTTGAGGTTTCGTGATTTTTAAATAAGCAAAAGGAAAACCCTCATAGAATCTATGAGGGCATTTTTAAGGAGGGCTGGGGGGATCTTCCGAAACAAAATATCACTAACCCAAGCCTATTGGTTTATAGCTATGTCAGTTCTTAATTACGAAAACTTCTCTTACTCTGTCTGTGCTTGGCGACTTCTTTGCGCTTGCGTTTTTCTAAGGGTGTTTCAAAATGACGATGCTTTCTCATGTCTGGAAAAATTCCAGCCTTGGAAACTTCTCGCTTAAATCGTCGTAAGGCTGATTCAATGTGTTCATTGTCACCGACAATTACTTGGGTCATTATTTCTCCTACTAAGTTGACTTAATCAATGATATGCAAGCGGTAACATTACAAAAAAAAGACAGACTTTTGTTTTGTCTGACCTTAAGACTCTTGGTAAGTTTTCTTGGTTTCCAAGATTTAGTAGCGTCCGCCGCGTCCGCCGCCGCCACCACCGTATCCTCCCCGGCCTCCTCCGCCAAAGGAACCTCTATCACCTCTATCTTCCTTGGGTTTAGCCTTATTTACTTTAAGGTCACGACCCATCCACTCTGCACCGTCGAGAGCTTCAATGGCAGCTGTTTCTTCAGCTTCAGTTCCCATTTCCACAAAAGCAAAGCCTCGCGGACGACCCGTTTCACGGTCAGTAGGCACTTGAACTCGCTTTACAGTACCATATTCTGCAAAAATACCACTTAAATCTTCTTGTGTAACGTCATAAGAGAGGTTACCTACGTAAATTGACATCGATTCGCTCCAAAATCATCACTGTGTAGAGATTTTAATTTCTCTGAGAAGTCTGTAAATACTAAAAGGAAAAGCCTTTCAATACTAAAATCAAAGACATCACTGAATTAACTCTCCTAAATCTAGGATGACATAGGAGCCAGCTCTCTGCATCCAGTAGATAGTTAGTTAACCAGCGAGGCGATCGCGAAAATTGCGATCGCCTGCCCCCACTTACCCTAAGTACAGCCCAACACACAAAAGGGTTGGAAATGGAAAAAGATAAATTCTGTAGGGTGATAAAGGAAATCAGACATAGCAGGGGCAAATCTTTGAATATCCGAATTGAACGTTTGACTGCATTAACCATGAAGCATTACTTCAAGATTTTAATACGAAACTTAAAGTCAAGCAACAAATAAAGGCTATGTCGGTTTCTAATTATTCAGATGCGATCGCCTACTCGCCTGTCGTCGGCAATCGCGCCCATTTCGCAACATGAAGCAGCACCTCGTAGAGAAGCAGGTTCGAGAGGATAAAGATTTTGTCAGTAGCATGGGCGAGAAATGTGGGCAAGCTGCGATCGAAAAATTACCATCTCAACCAAGAAATTTCAGTGTGTTGGCGTAGCCTGTCGTAGAGAAGGCGTTTTTGGCATCTTGGCAGTAGCCTGGGGCAAGCTACTATGTGTCTACGATAAATGAAGTTTTTTGGCAATTTTTACGTAAGTCCTAGTTATTACTAACTAACTACAAACTGCGAAGCCCTCTTAAATACTTAATACCGTGAATTACTAAATTTTCTGACTACAATCATGGGATAATTTCGCTTACATACTGAGTCAGTTATGAATACTGAATTTTTGATACAATAATACCAATAAATACTGCAAGACCTAGCGCTCTGCGAAAATAATTAACGCCTTGAAATAATTCTAGCCAAGCCCAAGTAAACAATGAGCCATTTGCTAGTACTTCTAAGACTGTATTGATTTTGCCATTTGTAAAAATTAGCGCGAGTAAAGTAGTTGCTATCCAAACAATAAGTGGTAGGTTTGGCATTTGGGCTATAACAATATTGCCATCACTATCACGGAAAGTTTTATCAACTAATGTATTAGATGTCATTTTTAATCACCACGAAAATTACTAGATTGACTATTGAGAATAGGCTGAGATTTGATTGCAAATTCTTTAATAAAATTAAAACACTTGGGTTCATCTCTTTCCAACCATCTAATTGCTGAGATGAGAACGTTAAAGCATATTCATATATGAGTATATTAAAAGATATACTCACACAAAATCCGCGAATATAGCTGTTGGGAGCCTAAATGCGATTTGGAGAAATTCTCAAGTAAGAAGTATAGCAATTCACTGCATCTACCTACTTAACTATATTTGAGAAGACGCAAGCCCTCTAGCCGAAGAGCTTCAGGGTATAAAGCTTTGTAAATATTGCAATTTGGAGATTGAATATCATAACGGCCTGTAGCCTTAAACGTAGCCAAAGAGCAACCACCCGTACACCAATATTTCCACTCACATGTACGACAGCCTTCTTTTTCTTCAACAGATAAATTCTGAATACCTGTTTTATCTTGTCGCACAACACTTAAAGGATCTTGAGTGTTGATTGAAGATACAGTTTTATGTAGTTGCATCTGACATTTGGCAATTTGTCCTTGGTAATCAAATACAAGATAGCTTTGTCCAACTCCACAAGTTCGTTTATGAGGAGATGCTAAATTAGCACGATCGACTAATGAACCTAATAAGCTTCGATTAGGTAATTTCAATTCTATAACTTTGAACGCTGCCAACATTCCCTGAATCAGCCTAGATTCTTCTAGTTGCAAATCTTCGTAAGAAGCTGACAGTTCGTTTTCCCGATAGAAATTTAAACTAAAGGGCAAATTATGCTCTAATATCCATTCAATCAGATCAGGTAATCCTTCTGCATTCCGCCCGCTAACGGTGATCGAAATATCAGGTATCAGCCCATTTTTTAAAGCAATCTTAATACCTCGTTCAACATCTTGAAATGAACCCTTTCCACCTGCATAAGTTCGTTGAATATTGTGGAAATCTGATAACCCATCTAGTGAAATCATTAGACGTAGATTCAAGGTTTGAAGCATCTCAATAATCTCAGGGGTAATCAATGTTCCATTACTGAGAACGACTCCATCTAATATAATATTTCTGTCTTCGCTAAGAGATTGAGCATATAAATGGAGATCCTTGATTAAAGGAGAACATAGTAAGGCTTCTCCGCCCGCATATTTTAGTTTGACGCGGCGGTAATGATTTAAGGTGGCAGAGCGAAATGTAGATTCAATAGCGGCTCTACCTATATCTATTGACATATCCCTTGCTAAATGAGGAAGGTAGCAATAGTCACATATTAAGTTACAGCGATCGGTGATATGTAACCATGCTGATAAAGTTTCTGGTATTTCATTTAGGTTAAATGAGCTATTATTTTTAGGAATAATTAAACGGGCTTGATATAGTTCCTGAATAGCTGCCTTTAAGTCTATTTCGTTAATATGAGAATGCGTTGTTGTGATATTATGTAATTTATGAGGCTTTTTAAATATATTTAGTACATATAGTGCGGATTGATTTAGAATTACTACGTTATGATGAGTCCCGTAACAGATAGAGTAAGTATCATCTAGATTCATGATTTGCGAGTTGGGAGATATCACAAACTCTGTTTCCAACATCCCCAAAGATAATTGGGTATCTGAGCTTAATTCTACTAAAGGGGATAAATCACAGGCACAGTCCCCTCCATCACAATCGCATTGCCCAGTTGGTACGCAGGTAGAATTGAGAGAAACTAAAATTCTGGGTTGATCGTTTTTTTTACTAAGCATGAGAAGATGGCTGTTTTGTTGCACGGATTCTAGTCAGAAACATTTGTTGATCACACCATTCCTTGAGAGCTTTATGATCTTGCCATTGATGTTTGAGTTGCTGGATTAAAGTTTTAGCAAGTTCTATCGGCAATCGTTCGATTTTCTTTTGCAGCAGATTTAGCTCATGTTGAATCGAATACGGCCCAAAACCTCCATCCTGGAAGATTTGAGGTATGCCTTGAGCATATTTTGCAAAGGCAAGATCGTAGTTCGCTTGTTGAAATGCAACATCACCTTCTATCCGTAATATCCGACCAAAGTACAATTGATAGGTATTTTGATATGATAAGAAGCGATCGCTAAGTTCCCGTGCATAATCTGAAATACGCTGGTATGCTTTTGCATAATAATCAAACTCTGCTTTCCCTACCAGGCTATCGATGGCATACCGCATGTCATTGTACTCTAGACTAGTCTGGTAAGAGCGATCGTTTAGTTTGAGAGCTTGTTCTTGCAGCGAGCGATCGCACTTTTGAAACCCAAGATGCCAATAGACACTGGCCGTTTGGTGCAAAATTTTAGGTAATTCCTCTTCAAGTCCGTATTTATCTGCCAGTTTCAGGCTTTTTTCTAAAGCATCTTGAGCAAGACTTAGCAGATTGAGATCCCACTGTACTTGTGTCACATCCCAAACGGCTTCATTTACTACCTCAGCACTAAACCACTGATTTAAGCCTAATTGAAAGTATGCCCTACACAATATTCGATTATCGTTTTCTTCATTGTCGCAACGGCTTAATGCTCGTTCAAGTAGCTGTTTAGCTTTAATATAATTACCATTGTCTACCAAAATAGCAGCAGAAGCAATTTCAGCATCGGCTATTTCACGTTCACTTTCAACACTAGACCACATATCAATGGCTGCCTTAAAACACTGTTCAGCCTTTACGTAATCTTTTTGTTGTCCGTACAAAAATCCTAAGTTATTCTGAATGCTAGCCATAACTTGAGTTAAGCCTTTGTCAGGTATATCAACTTCCATCGCAGCATCCCAACCTAGTTTGTAATATTTTTCAGCTTCGTTAAACTTGTTAAGTTGTCGATAAAGATAACCAACTTGGTTAGCTACGCGAGGTATAGCAGATGATAGCCTGTTTCCTTGAACTAGGGATAAACACTCTTGCTGATATTTCAAAGCTTCGTGATAAAGATGTAACTTGGTATTCAGTATTCCCAAGACATTATAAATATCTGCTTTATGAGAAGAATTAGAAGATTGTTCAGATAGTATCCCCTCCAGTTTTTTTACCTCATATTCTGTTGTACTCTTGTCTTTAAGGGCGTAAACAATCCTTGATTCAAAAATAACTAGTCTAAGCTTTTGATCTGGGTTTAGGTCTTTTTCAAACTTTTTAATAAGTGTTAATAATTGCTTAACAAAGCTAATTTTCTTAGCTTGAGTACGGATTGTGTTAGTAACTTGATACCAAGCCTCAAAGCCTACGATCAGATCGGCATATAAAGCATTCCATAGCCATCGCGTAGTATTGAATTCTCGTAATTGTTTCAGTTCTTCAATTAGAAACTCAATATTGGCTACTTTATGAGAATCATCAGAGGAAAGTTGAACCTCTAATATCCTTTTTTGGGGCCCTAACTGATAATCTTTTTGCTCGAAATATTTAGCAGCAATCCGACTATCTCGTTTTCTCCATTCAAAATCTGGGTCAATATCTGTCCACACATATTTATCAACTAAGTCTCGCACAATATCATGCAATGATATTTGATTACCACTCATTACTGGTTTGATAAAAAAGTAGCTTTGGGCATCAATAAATAATTTTTCAGCATCTTCTATCGATAGTTCTAATAAATTAGCAATATCATAACTATCTAATGGGTAGATACGTGAAAGTAATAGCGTTAGCCTGTCCATTGATGTCCGAAGCTGTGTAATATGACGAACCATTTCAGCTTCAAATCCGCCTGTTTTTTCCAACCTAGCTGGAATAGTTTCTATATTTTCACTCTCTAACCAATCTGGAATAACTTCTCGATAAGCATACTCTACTCCAAATTCAATCATTATGGGGCTGCCACCAGAAAGAACTATGATTTTTTGAACTAAGTCTTCCCCAAGACTAAAGTGAAGTTGCTCCTCCTTAGAAATAATATATGTCTGCACATCCTCACGAGTAAATTCATTTAACTCAAAATAAGTTAATTCTTCTTCCTTGAATGACTTTTCTAGAATTGGACGAGCAATGCTAGGGCGACCTGCTAAAATAAATACGGCGTTATCTAGTTGCTGGCATAAATTAGCGATATATTCCCAAACTTCCGCTCTTATTTCTGGTTGTCCTAACTTCTCAACCGTATCAATTAGAAAGACTAGTCTCTGTTGTCTGGATTTCCGATTAATTTCATCTACCAAAAACTTTTCAATTTGTCTGCGTTCTTCTTGGTATGCGATTTGACTGAGGTGGTTTTCATCTTCTCTTAGTTGTCGTAACCTGAGCAGCCATTCTTGATATGTATTATCATACAATTGCTTGGCAATTTGAGTGCATAAATCTTCTGCATCATTAAAAATAGGGGTATCGCAATCAATGATTTCACTTCTCCAGATTTGAATTTGATTGAGGCGGTTTTGTAATTCATTAAGCAACCAAGTTTTGCCAATTCCACCTCTACCTTCTACTAAAACAACATGCAGTGTGTTATTTTTCTGAATCAGGGAAATAATTCTATTTAGATGTTCTTCACGGCCAACAAATTCTAATTTATCTATTTCAAACATAATAGACTCCTGAGTTAGTTATTTTGAATAGCGTCATCAAGTTTATGAATTAAACATCTATAGGGTGTATCATTATATTCGTCATTATGCAGATAGTAATTGACAAGAAACTGAAATTCCCAGTCATGCTCTACTTCAGATTTAAGGGTAGACAGAAATTCGTGAGTTTGTTCTCGGTCTGTATTGCGGAATATTCCAATAGTTTCTTCAACAGTTTGCTCAAAGAAAGTTCTGCGAAGTTCTTGTCGATAAGCTAAACTATCAGCACCACAATTGATAAATCCAGCATGTTGCTGAAGACTTTGAAAAAAATACTGCATTGACCAAGTTCCCGCCACAGCAGAATCATTCTTGGATTTAAGCTCATGAACATATTCCCAGCAGATTTGAGCCGCTTCGCTACAAAGCTTTTGAAAGCTATCAGGCGAACTTTCTCGGAGAAGACCAATAACTAGCAGCCGACGGGTCATTCCATCTTTTATAATCGTTTTGTCACGAGTAAAAATAGATGTTTTTGTCAGTTCAGCATTTAATTTAAAACTATCGTCACTGAAAGGTAACTGAAATCTCCGAACGGCTTCCTTTAAGATCCAATTACCATTTAGTATGGGAAATATACTCAGTTTTTCAATAGATTCATAAAGATGATTATTTTCTTTTCTCAAACTTTCTTTAATCTGATCTCTACACTGTCTGAGAGTTCTTTCCCATATTTTGCTGCCATAACTGTTTAAAAACCAATTAACTGTATAACCGCCACTTCGATAAACTTTTAAGGCTTCAGCAATACACCCTGGATGCCCACCAGTTAAATATAACAAGTGTCCTGCCAATAGAGATAGACTTTCAGAAGTCATTTCAATTGGCTTGAGATATTTTGTTGCTGTGTCCTGAATTACTTCCCAATTAAAAGGAGAGAGGGTTAGCTTAGGGAAAATTCTATCAGAGGGGAGATCGGTAAGACAGCGAGCCGCTATTACAACTCGAAGACTCTTGGAATTATCTTTAAAAAATTGTAATTCTTTCAAACATTTTTCAATTCTCCATCCCAATTGTTTAAGCTGATCAAAAATTTCGTTTAAACGTTGTTTGTGTGGAGCATTTCCATCTAGATCGATTAGCAGTACAATGCCTTTTTTACCCTGCGATTGCCATTTAGCCCAATTCCTATGTAATAATAAACCTAAGCGCTCTCCCGAAGGTAATTCATGCCCTTCTTGGATCTGAAGATTGAGAGAACTAGCTAATTCCTTTTCTAAGTCTTCAATATTTTGATCGCCTGACATAGAGGCATAAGCGCAACACCATCGTAATTCTTGAAACCGCTTCTGTATCTGTTTGAGAAATTCTGTTTTTCCGTAACCCTTGGGAGCCGTTATCAGACGATAAGTAGGGGAATTAGTTGCTGTAATATCAATAATTGCAGCATCCCGATTAGTGAATGGTATTTTATCAAAATCAACTAGCTCTAGGGATTGTTGATTTAACTGGCTTAACTCTGATTCAGCCTGTTCTATTGCATCGAATTTATTATCAATTTGCCTTTGTAACTTATTTTTATCTACATCATTAAGCGTCCACCCTATTTGTTTACTGATACTTTCAATCTCAGTTTTTAAATTAGCTATTAACTGCTCTAGATAATTTTTTCGTGACTCTGAGGCATTATTCATTGAATTTAGATACATTAAGTTCGCTTTCTACTCGTTCAAGTTCTTGGAGTATGGTGTTTATTTGCCGTTGAATGATATTGCGATCGCTCGCGGCGAGTGTATATAGCGTTTCCTAATCACATGAGGTACATCATAGTCCCCTCATCGCTTGCGGGGAGGGGGTTGGGGGTGGGGTTCTTGTACCTCACTCAACTGAGAACCGCTATAGTTAAGTTGGTTGTAAGCTGCCTCATAGTCACTACTTAGAATCTCAAAGCGTTGTTGCAAAGTTTTGATTTTGAGTTGTTGTACCCGGCTTGGACTCTTTTGAGTATGTGCATTTGATGAAATCGGCAAGGTTATTTCATCCCATGCTTTGCTCAATACATCCGCCGGAATCATGAAAGCAGTCTTGATATTTTCTCGCTGTTTCTCCGCCGCCACAGCCATGCCAACTACTCCTGCAAGGGTTTCATCCCATATAGGCGCACCACTAAAGCCCGGTTCTACCCTGTAGCCAGTTACCTTACTATCTTCTAGTTGCACCCATCCCTTTCCTTGCCCGTCTCGCAACACCCCTGTAGACCAAACGCCATCGTTGTGTCCGTGGGGAAAACCGAATATGCGGAAAGGATGCTCCCAGACGTTATTAGCTGAGATTAGCTTGATAGGTTGCGCTTCTTTAGGCAACTGTCCTTCTATTTGCAACCCAGCAATATCTTCAGGTTCGGAGGTTGATACGTTATTGACAACGGGTTGCCAAAAAACAACTTTAGCTTTTAGTTGTTGCCCTGATGCAATTAAGGGGAAATCGAAGTCAATATCATGACTAGGAGCTTCAATAATATCCTCTGGTAAAGATAGAGCCGAGGTAACAACGTGAGCGCATGTCAGAATATAATTTCGAGTTTGCCCCGATACTAAAAAACCTACACCAACTACCGCACCATTGGGATGGAAAATTCGAGCGATCGCTGACCTAAAAGCTGGAATATAATTATCTGCAATGGATGCCATCTGTTACTATGCCTTGTTTTGCTTCCATTTCAAGGTGATTTCGTAGTTAGCTTCACCACCTACAGAAGTAAAAATTGCACCTGCAACTGCATTTAACTTAATACCAAACTTAACCTCTACCTCATCGGCAGGTGTATTAAGCTGACTTAGTTTGATGATAATTGCTGAAGCTACAGGTTGTATTTGATCTAATACTTCATCAAATTTCTTTTTAGCTTCAACTACCATTTGTCCAGCATCTGGTCTAGCAACACGGACAAGAGAATTGCTATTTTCTGGCTCATCAACTTCAGCTAAAAACTTTGTACCATCTTCTAGAGAAAACTCTGTGATTTGTTTCCGAGTCATGGTAGAACCTGTTATTTTGAACTAATAGTTGAATGTCTAAATAATCAAGATAGTTTGCAGAAGTTTTTGTACATACAGCACTTTGCGTGACTAACTAGTACAGTAGCAGCAGTGAGAAAAATAGTTTTGGAGTTGCTTGCTTGAGCATAAGAGGACTCCTAGTGA
>NZ_JBALBW010000011.1:0-38619 GCF_036919895.1 Nostoc sp. | reverse complement strand
GCACAGGCAAAGCCATCAAAACCCTGACTGGGCATAGCAGTACGGTCAATAGCGTAGTCTTCAGCCCCGATGGCAAGACACTGGCTTCTGGCAGTCCTGACAAGACTGTGATTTTATGGGACTTGGATTTGGATAATTTATTACTAAGTGGTTGCAATTTGCTAAATAATTACCTAGTTGCCCATCCAGAAGTGTTAGAAGAGTTGCAATCATGCCAAACTCCATCGCGGAAGGTGCTGGGGGCGATAGTGTTGCTTATCCAAGGTGAGAAGTTAGCGCGAAATGATGATATTAATAGCGCTGTGGAAAAGTTTGGCAAAGCCCAGCAGTGGGATAATAAATTAAAGTTTGATTCCCAGGCGAGGGCGAAAGAGTTGGCGAATCAAGGTAAGGCTGAATCTCAATAGAATTCACGTTAACTTTGGTTGATAAAGTCTGGAAAAGATGACAGGTATAAGTTTGAAGAGAGTAGACTTCTTGCATAAATCAGAAATAAGAACCCCACCCCGCCAAAGCTACGCTTTGTCTCCCCTCCCCGCAAGCGAGGAGGGGACTTTTGCAAGAGGTCTAGTCAATTTGATGAAAATTTGAACAAATATTGTATTTTAGTTCGGGTTCCCTAAAATTAAGTACCCAGAAACCTATTAAAACGAGATAATAATAAACTCACACTACCCTTATAGCGTTTCCTAATCATCATGATGTACATCATAGCCCCCTCATCGCTTGCGGGGAGGGGGTTGGGGGTGGGGTTCTTGTACCTCACTCAACTGAAAACCGCTATAGCTGTTGTTTCATCAACCATTACAGAACTTGTTCTGACTTGGTTTAGGTAATTAACTTCACAGTCACAGGGTGAAATTTTGCAAGTAGTTCTGAACCAAACCATGAAAACATCTACCGAATTGCTAACTCGCCTGGATTATTACTACCAGCAAATCAAAACGATCATTCTGACTCGCCAGAATCCGATTACTGGTTTACTACCTGCGAGTACAGCGATTACAGCCCACGGCGATTATACAGATGCCTGGGTGCGAGACAATGTTTACAGCATTTTGGCAGTTTGGGGTTTAGGACTTGCATACCGCAAGATTGACGACGATAAGGGACGCACATACGAACTAGAACACAGTGTCATCAAATTGATGCGCGGATTGTTGTTTGCGATGATGCGACAGGCTCATAAAGTAGAGACATTTAAACATACTCAATCGCTACTAGATGGACTGCACGCCAAATATAATACCGCGACTGGTGACATTGTTGTTGGTGATGACGAATGGGGACATTTGCAACTTGATGCCACATCCATATTTTTGCTGATGTTGGGGCAGATGACGGCTGCGGGATTGCAAATCATTTATACAATTGATGAAGTCAACTTCGTCCAAAATTTGGTTTACTACATTGGACGAGCTTACCGCACACCAGATTACGGCATTTGGGAACGTGGTAATAAAATTAATCGTGGTAGCGCTGAGTTAAATGCCAGTTCTGTAGGTATGGCAAAAGCGGCTTTAGAAGCTATCAACGGACTGGATTTGTTTGGTGTGCGTGGTAGTCAAGCATCGGTGATTCACGTACTACCAGATGAAATTGCCCGCGCCAGGATTACTTTAGAATCTCTATTACCGAGGGAATCTGGTTCTAAAGAAATTGATGCAGCGCTGTTGAGTATTATTAGTTATCCTGCCTTTGCAGTGGAAGATTTAGAACTGCGCGATCGCACTTTAAACGATATTATCAATAAACTCGCAGGTAAATACGGCTGCAAACGCTTCCTACGTGATGGACACCAAACCGTTTTAGAAGATCATCAGCGCTTACATTACGAACCTTGGGAACTCAAGCAGTTTGAGCATATTGAATGCGAATGGCCGTTATTTTTGACTTATTTAGTCCTAGATGGATTATTTTGTGGCGAACAAGAACAAGTTAAGAAATACCAAAATCTTTTAAAATCATTACTCATAGAACAAAATGGTTTGCATTTGCTGCCAGAACTTTATTATGTCCCGTCCGAAAAGATAGAAGCAGAAAAGTTAGCACCCCAAACGCAACCACGTTTGCCCAATGAAAATATTCCCTTGGTATGGGCGCAAAGTTTATATTTTCTCGGAGAAATGTTGAGTGAAGGGTTGCTAGCAGTTGGCGATATCGACCCTTTGGGAAGACATTTGTGTGTAGGGAAACAGCGCGAATCGTTGGTACAAATTGCTTTATTGGCAGAAGATGAAGATTTACAGAAAAAACTAGAAGTTCACGGAATTGAAGCACAAACACCTACCCAAGTAGAACCAATTCAGGTGAGAAAAGCTGGAGAATTTTCAGCTATTTATAATCAAATTGGACGTAATGACAAACTTGGTTTAACCGGGCGGCCAGTGCGACGGTTGCGGAGTTTGACAACATCGAGAATATTTCGGATTAGCGGTGAAACGATTGTATTTTTGCCTTCATTTTCCGATTCTCAACAGTTTTACTTAACCCTTGATTACCATTTTTTACTAGATCAAATTAGAAGCGAACTAGCTTATATTCAAAAATATTGGAGCGATTTAGGTCGTCCTACCTTGACTTTAATGTTGACGCATACCATGTTAGAAAGCGGTTCTGAAGCATTACTAGAACTGATGCAAGAACTGAAAGATGGTGTTTGTAACGGTGTGCGAGTAAAATTAGGGCGGCTAAATCAGCTAATGCTGACGGCTGGAATCCAAAGAATTGATTTTCTGCCAAATGCAGAATTTTCGCGATCGCCAGTGAAAAATGCCGGGTTACGTTGCTATTATTTGGCTTATCATCCTGATAAAAACTGGCGCTTAGGACATACTCAAGAATTTCAGATGGAGTATGAAACCAACTTCGGATTATTACTTTCTTATTTGCGTGCATCAGAGAATATTTACGAGCAAATTGAGTTATTGCAAACTTTAACTCGCTTGCAAGGAATGGAATTTGATACAGGGTATGGCGGCCCAGGATCTCCTGTCACTGTAGGCGATTTACTCGATGAAGTTTACACCAAGGCTGGAGATTTGGGCATTTGGGCGGTAGTGCGTCGGGCTGCGGGGTTACGCCAAATGGTTGATATCAGCCTATCGGATGCAGTGACGAGTATTTTGGTGCGGGGTAAGCAAATTGCGGTGGGTAAAGCTTACAGTGAAGCGTCTTTAATTACCGTACCCATGTCTCACGATGAAATTGCCGATAAAATTAATCATTTTTGTCGTGAAGATATCCGCGATCGCGTCCTCACTCAAGAGATTTTAATCTATGTTGGCATCTTAATTCGCTCAGAACCCGAACTATTTCAGGGACTACTAACGCTGAGAGTCGGTTATCTCATCCTGTTGATAACCAGCGAACTAGCGCGGGAATTACACGTTACTCAAGATGAAGCTTACGATCGCTTAATGCAACTTTCACCCTTTGAAGTTAAAGTGCGCTTGCGTCAGGTATTAACAGGATATACTGGCATGAGTAACCTGTTGCGCCAGCAAGAATCACTGCACGTCAAACAAAAAGAAAGTGATATTGCTTGGGTAGTGTTACCAGAAATCGCCGAAGGAATAGAAGTTCCGCCGGGTGGTTGGCGACGGTTTCGCCAAGCGGAGGGTGCGACGGGGCGCGTACCAAAAGAATTTTTTAAGCAGGTTTGGCTATTAATGCAACATTGCAAGGGTCTAGTAATTGGGGATAAACTAGAGCGGCGCAATCGTTTAGATAGTGAAGTCATGCTGTCGGAAATGACAGCAGGTGAAAGAAATTTTGCTCTGTTAGTTGAGCATTTGCTGAATAAAATCGAAGCTCCAGAATACCGCCAAGTTAATATTGAAGCATTAATCGAATTAGGTGCGATCGCAGCGAATAATCCCAAGCTGCAAATCGAAGAATATATCGTGTTGGATGTGTTGATTGGACATGCTGTGCGATTGGCGTGGCTAGAAAATCATAGTCAACGCAGCGATCGCTATGATGAAGATAAGGCGAGTGCGTGGCGATCGTTTTACAACACTTCTCCTAGAGATTGTGCTAGTTATATTTTGAAAGCATTTAGATTCTTGACGGAGTTTGTGAAAGATTTTTAACCGCAGATGCGCCTCGCCTTCGCACAGGGTAGAAATGCAGACAATCAGAGAATGCATCCTGCTTTAGGACTGCTTTATTGGAGTCGGCCTATTCTTGTACGTGGTTATTCCAGTTAGCGAATAAATAGCGATCGGGTTTCGCACCGTAGAGACAAATTCATGAATTTCGCCTACCACAGAATAAGGGTTTAGGCTATTTTTTGGCGTAAGTTCTGTTAAAAATAAAAATGGGAATCATAACAAAATACAAACACTTGTAGAGACGGCGATTCATCGCGTCTCAAAAACCCAAATCTCAATAAATATCAGGAATCAGATGGCACAACCAAAATATGAAGGTTATTGTGAATGCACTCCTACCAAATTAGTCCGAGAAAAGTTTGGAGATGTCAATGTTTATGCACAAAATGCTAAATCACTCTTAACAAAAGCTACAGGATTTATTGCGGCTTATGATTTTACCCTGAATCCTTATCGCGGTTGTCAATACGGCTGTAGTTATTGCTATGCGGCAGCATTTAGCCCTAATTCGCAAATGCGCCAAGATTGGGGTAAATGGGTCATTTTTAAAGAAAATGCTACTGAAATTTTAGTTAAAGAGTTAGATAAATGGTATCAAAAAAATCCTCATCAGCCTCCTAGAATTTACATGAGTAGCGTTACAGATCCTTATCAACCACTAGAGTCTAAACATCAACTGACTCGTAGCTTGTTAGAAGTCATGATTGATTATCGTCCAACATTAGTAATTCAAACTCGTAGCCCAATTATTGTTAGAGATATTGATTATTTACAACGATTTCAGCGATTGCGAATTAATATGAGCATTCCCACCGGTAGCGAATTAGTGAGAAAAGATTTTGAACCGCGATCGCCCAGTATTAAAGCCAGACTAAATGCCATTAATAAAATTAAACAAAGCATCGATCGTCTCAAAGGTTTTTTCCCAAAAATTTCTATCACTGTTACCCCTCTCCTTCCTACTTTACCAGCTGATGAAGCTGCTTTTATTAAAAAACTAGCGATCGCTGATAGAGTTGTAATTCAAGCTTTCCATTCTACGAGTCAGAGTCGTTCTCTTGTAGCATCAACTCGCCAAGAAGCCGAAGAAATTAAGCAAAAATATGCTTGGTGGTATGAGGATGAGAAATTAAGCTATATGAAATTTAAAGAAAAATTAGTTTCTCAGCTTCCCGGTGTAGAAATTATGGAAGGCAAGGAAGGATTTGGTTATGAATAATCCTATAATCAATTGGTGGCGAAGTCAGCAGTTAAAATTAGCTTTAAAACGTGGTGATATTCAACGTGCAGTGCAATTATTGCAAGAAATTCAAAAATCGGGTGCAAGATTCTCATGGTTAGAAAAACTATTTAGAGATAAACTTCAACTTGAACGTTATTCCCAAGAATATAAACGGCAAACAGAAACTTTAAGTCCACAACTAACCGAAAAATCCCAGCAAAAAGATAATTTCATCTTAATACCAGATGAGGAATTTGTTAAATATATCTATAAAGTTTTTAATTTAATCCAGCACGATCAATACAAACTACAATCTACTGGTATTGATGAACGGATATTTGATGACTTTGAATCCAAGCTAGTTGAATATCTTAAAGAAGAATTTAGTAAAATTCCTGACAAAGAGTTATTTATTAAGTTAGAAGATGCTCTTGAGGATATTAATAACTTAAAAATTGGACAAGATCCAGACTATCGTTTTAGTCTAACTCCTCATGTCTATTTTATGAAGTATTTTTTAGAAAATGTATATTGCATATATTTAGCTTGGTTTCTCATTTATCAGGATGCTTTACTACCAAGCAAGGTTAATATCCTTGATATTGCAGCAGGCCCAGGAACAGTTGCTTATGGTTTAGCTTTATTTCTCCAAAGTAGTAGCGGTTTTTTTGATATCCCACAAATGCACATATCGTACTACTCTTTAGAAAAACAAGATGCCTTCCAGTTTCGTGGACTTCAGTTTTGGCGACGATATATAGAGTCGCGCCTAACTACAGTGAATGCTTATTTCCGTTTTGTAACTACTGATATTTTCAATTGTAAAAATAAATCGAATAATCTGCCCAGAGACTTTTTTGACTTTATCGTAATTTCCCACTGTTTCTTTTTAGATCCAGCTAAGAGGCTTGAAGCTAATCATACTTGCAAGCAAATATTTGCCACTAGCTTAAAAAAATCAGGTTATATTCTGCTAATTGTGCAAGATAAAAAGTTATTCAAAATTTACGATGTTCACAAAGTTGAAAACCAAGAGCAGGAAGAAAATGTAGTGGATAAATTTCTGGCGGAATTGGGGTTAGAGTTAGTCTGGTATAAATATCTAACTTCAACAGGTTCAAGAAAACCTTTAGCTGTTGCTGATTTTGCTAAGTTTGCTCAAGATAAATTACCAAAAAAACTGTATATGAGTCCAATAGTCCAACAGTATTTGGGTCAGAAGTATCAGTCGCACTATATATTAGATGATTATGTAATTTTGGCGAAAAAATCATGATAAATTGCAGGTAAAGCATTAAATAAATATAAGGTATGGGAACTTTCATCTTAAATTTATAAATGACCTGCAACTCACAAATAGCAGAAGGTTGGCATGGCAAACTTGATTTAGTCTATGCCGATCGCCAAGGTGCAACCCAGTTAATTTACGATCGCCACCAAGCACCCCTAAAGGTACAACGCCCATTTTACCCAGAAGGGCAAAAAGTCTGTCATAGCGTCATTTTACACACCTCTGGGGGAATGGTAGGAGGCGATCGCTTATCCTCTAACATCCACCTCCAACCCCAAACCCAAGCCTTAATCACTACAGCAGCTGCAAGCAAGATATACCGCAGCAATGGCTTACAAGCTAGACAAACCATCGAGATGCAAGTTGATGCTGGTGCTTGCTTAGAATGGTTGCCGCAAGAAACAATTTTATTTAACGACGCGATTTATCGGCAAGATTTACGGGTAGAATTAGCAACCGGAGGCAGTTGGTTAGGCTGGGAAATTACCCGATTTGGTCGCAGTGCTAGGGGAGAGAGATTTTATCTTGGAGAATGGCGATCGCATACCGAAATTTGGCAGCAAGGTGTTCCTTTATGGATTGATCGGCAATGGTTACGGGGTAGCGAAGAAACTTTTCACAGTCCCCACGGTTTAGGTGGAAAACCAATTGTAGGTAGTCTAGTTTGGGTTGGTGGTACAGTTTCAGCAGAGATTGTCGAAAAAACGCGAAATTTATGGAATGGGAAAGGAGAAGCGGGTGTTAGCCGATTACAACATGGATTATTGTGTCGATATCGCGGTTCTTCTACATCTGAGGTGAGAAACTGGTTTATTGATGTTTGGCAGATGCTGCGAGTTTCTTTTCTGAATCGCGGTAATTGTATACCAAGAGTGTGGCAGGTTTAAATGAACCGCAGAGGCGCAGATAACACAGAGAGGGGAGATAGGAATGCAACTTACGCCGCAGGAAAAAGATAAGCTATTAATTTTTACAGCTGCTTTATTAGCAGAAAGACGTAAAGGAAGGGGTTTAAAACTGAATTATCCTGAAGCTGTTGCTTATATTTCTGCTGCTATTTTAGAAGGTGCAAGAGATGGGCAAACTGTAGCTGAATTGATGAGTTACGGTACAACTCTATTAACGCGGGATGATGTGATGGAAGGGATATCAGAAATGGTGCATGATGTGCAAGTTGAAGCTACTTTTCCTGATGGTACAAAGTTAGTGACGGTACATAATCCAATTCGTTAATTTTTGAATTTATTATGATTCCTGGGGAAATTATCACACCAGCAGGTGAAATTGAACTAAATGTTGGTCGTCCAACTATAAAATTACAAGTTTCAAATACAGGCGATCGCCCCATACAAGTAGGTTCCCATTATCACTTTTATGAAGTTAACACCGCTTTAAACTTTGACAGAGAACAAGCGCGAGGAATGCGCCTCGATATCCCAGCCGGAACCGCAGTTCGCTTTGAACCAGGCGATGAAAAAGAAATCACATTAGTCCCCATGGTTGGGACTCGCCAAGTCTACGGATTCAACAGCAAAATTAACGGTAATCTTGATTGATAAAACTCTAATTAAACTGGAATTTTTTATATGCAAGAAGACCTGAAAATCTGGGAAGTTTCCGCAGAAGATAAACTGACGGAAATTGTTAAAACTAAATTAAATTTAGAAGCTCGTCTAGAAAAGTGGTTAGAAAGAGATATCTCTATTCTTTCACCAGATTTATTAGTCATTGGTAGACAGGTAGCTACGGATTATAACGGAATAATTGATTTGCTATGTCTAGATAATGATGGCAATATTGTCATTGTGGAGTTAAAACGCGATCAAACATCTAGAGAAGTAACTGCTCAAGCATTAGATTATGCCTCATGGGTGAAAAATATATCTGCTGAGAAAATAATTAGTATTGCTGTTAGTTATTTTAATTATATAGGTAAGCAAGAAACTTTAGAACAAGCTGTTCAAATAAAATTTGACAAGGTACTTCCAGAGATTATAAATAGTCAACACAAAATTTTAATAGTTGCATCAGAAATAGATCCTAGTACTGAAAGAATTATTAGTTATTTGTCAGAAACATATCAAGTACCCATAAATGTAGCTAAATTTAATTACTTCAATAATAATGGGCATGAGCTATTAGCAAGAAAATTTTTAGTTGACCCCAACCAAGTTAAAGAAAATATTGCTAGTAAATCATCACGAAAAACTAACTTGACTTACAAAGAATTAGAAGCAACAGCAGAAAGTAATGGTGTTTATAACATATATAAAATAGTTTCCCAAGGCTTAATTAACTATCCTTTTTGGACAAATACCACAAAAAGTTGTATTACTTTTACTGGTACTGGTAAAAGTAGAAGTGCGATATTTAATTTAATACCTATTGAGAGTAATCCAGATTTTGGGCTGAAGTTTAAAATTTATCTAACTAGATTATCAAAATATTTAAATAAATCAGAAGAAGCAATAACTGAATTTTTACCAAATATTGAGCCAGTTTTACAGGAAGAATGGTCTGGTTTAGTTGTGCAAGGATTTTTTGCAACTGAAGAATCAGCTAACCACTTCCTAACAAAATTAAATGAAGCTAGGAGTAATACAATATGAGTTACAGAATGGATCGCCGCGCCTATGCCGAAACTTATGGCCCCACAGTAGGCGATCGCATCCGACTTGCAGACACAGAATTATTTATTGAAGTTGAACAAGATTTCACCACCTACGGCGATGAAGTAAAATTTGGCGGCGGTAAAGTCATCCGCGACGGGATGGGACAATCCCCCATTTCTAACGCCGATGGTGCTGTAGATTTAGTCATTACCAATGCCCTAATTCTTGATTGGTGGGGTATTGTCAAAGCAGATATCGGCATTAAAGATGGCAAGATTTTCAAAATTGGTAAAGCCGGAAATCCCTATATTCAAGACAATGTAGATATTATTATCGGCCCCGGAACCGAAGCCTTAGCAGGGGAAGGAATGATTCTCACTGCTGGCGGTATTGATGCCCATATTCATTTTATTTGTCCCCAACAGATTGAAGTGGCGATCGCTTCCGGCATAACCACCATGATCGGCGGCGGTACTGGCCCCGCTACAGGTACAAATGCCACCACCTGCACCCCCGGCCCTTGGAATATTTACCGGATGCTGCAAGCTGCTGATGCTTTCCCTGTCAACTTAGGATTTATGGGCAAAGGTAACGCCAGTAAACCCCAAGGGCTTGTAGAACAAGTAGCTGCCGGTGCAATGGGCTTAAAACTCCATGAAGACTGGGGAACCACACCCGCAGCAATTGATACTTGCCTGAGTGTTGCTGATACTTATGATGTGCAAGTAGCGATTCATACTGATACTCTGAACGAAGCCGGATTTGTGGAAGATACGATCGCAGCTTTCAAAAATCGTGTCATCCACACATACCACACTGAAGGCGCTGGGGGTGGACACGCACCAGATATCATTAAAGTTTGCGGACAAGCCAACGTTTTACCATCTTCCACCAACCCCACACGCCCTTACACCCTCAACACTTTAGATGAACACCTGGATATGTTGATGGTATGCCATCATCTCGATCCTGCGATCGCCGAAGATGTCGCTTTTGCCGAATCTCGCATCCGTCGGGAAACCATTGCTGCTGAAGACATTTTGCACGACTTAGGCGCATTTAGCATGATTTCTTCCGATTCCCAGGCAATGGGAAGGGTAGGCGAAGTGATAGTTCGCACCTGGCAGACATCTCACAAAATGAAGATGCAACGAGGAAGTCTTAACCCACAAGGAACTGAGCAAAAAGCAGACAATTTTAGGGCAAAAAGGTATGTTGCTAAGTATACGATTAATCCTGCGATCGCTCACGGAATCGCTGAATATGTGGGTTCAGTGGAAGAGGGAAAATTAGCAGATTTATGTTTGTGGCGATCGGCATTTTTTGGTGTGAAACCAGAGATAGTTATTAAAGGCGGAATGATTGCATGGGCGCAAATGGGTGATGCTAACGCCAGTATTCCTACACCGCAACCAGTGTATATGCGACCGATGTTTGGTAGTTTTGCAGGGGCGCGTCATGCCACATCATTAACTTTTGTTTCCCAAGCAGCTTTAGAAAACGAAATTCCCAGCCAGCTAGGTTTACAAAAGTCAGCAGTTGCAGTTTCTGGGACACGGCAATTGAGTAAGCGGGATATGAAGCTCAATGATGCACTACCTCACATTGAAGTAGATCCAGAAACATACCAAGTTAGGGCAGATGGTGAGTTGCTGATTTGTGAACCTGCGACAGTTTTACCAATGGCACAGAGGTACTTTTTGTTTTAATTCATGACCGAGCAACTTACTGATTACGATAGTCCTTGGAAAGAAGTTATTGAGCTATATTTTCCCCGCTTTCTGGAATTCTTTTTCACCCAAGCCTATGCGAAATTGACTGGACGCGACCTTATGAATTTCTGGACACAGAACTGCAACAGCTAGAACCGGATGCAGAAATTGGGCGGCGTTTGGTCGATAAAGTCGCAAAAGTTTGGCTACTGGATGGAGAGGAAGCTTGGGTATTGGTTCATGTGGAAGTCCAAGGGCAATATGACAGCCAATTCGCCGAACGGATGTACACATATAATTACCGCTTGTTTGACCGCCATAAAAAGCGAGTTATTAGTTTAGCAGTTTTAGCGGATGAACAAGCGAATTGGCGACCTTCCAGCTACAGCTATCAACTGGGGGGATGTCGCGTTAGCTTAGAGTTTCCCGTGGCGAAACTGTTGGACTATGAGCAAGGGTGGGAAACCTTGGAGCAAACTACCAACCCCTTTGGTGTAATTGTGATGGCGCATCTCAAGACCAAGGCAACGCAACGAAACCCACAAAATCGGCTACAGTGGAAACTAAGCCTAGTCAGACGGCTGTATCAACGGGGATATAGCCGGGAAGATATTCGGGAATTATTTCGGTTTATCGACTGGATAATGGTTTTGCCAAAAGAGTTGGCACTTAGTTTTAAAACAGAAGTCAGAAGTTACGAGGAGGCAAATAGAATGCGGTACGTAACGAGTATTGAAAGGCTAGCAAAAGAAGAAGGAATTGTCGAGACTGCTAGAGAAAGCATAATTACAGTTCTAGAAACAAGGTTTCCAGAAGTACCAAGCTCTATTGTGGAAGTTATCAATGGGATAGAAGAACCATCTGCGCTAAAAATGCTTTTCAAAAGTGCGATCGCAATTCCTTCCACAGCAGAATTCCAGCAAGTATTGGATAGTATAGTCTCTGGGGAATGAGCATAGTGACTGGTTGCCAGATATCCGTTATTTTATGATAACGAATGGTTTCTTATTTACTTATTACACACTCCCTTTCATCAGAAAATGTGGAAAAAAGTTTAAAATGCAAAATTAGAAAATCTCTGTGTTATTTTCCGTTTCTAATTTACTGATTGGTAACAGCAAGTTATGCTCAATTCTTTGTCTAACTTTCTCGCTAATATTACAATCGCTGTTTAAGCAGTTTACCAGGAGCTTGTTACTATTATAATACTGCTGTAGTAGTTTAGCTTGTCTATCACTGAACTGCCAGTTATGACCAATATTACGATGTTCAATCATCAAAGCTATTAACTGCTCAGTCCAGGCTTGACTATTTTCCTGCCACCACTCTTCAAATCCTTCTAATTTTTCAAATAGGTATTCCCATTCTGGTATTGCCTGATTGAGTTTATCTCGTAGTAACTGCAATGCAGTCCTAAATTCTGATTGAAAGGAAGAAGATAAACCAATAGCATTCCCAAGAAAATCGTCAATATCAGCTAGATTACAACAAGCATAATCGCGATCAAGAAACGCTTGTAAACGGGATAATTTATCAATAGTTTCATCATGAATATCAGTAGCATCAAGACGTTGAGAAAAAGCATTAGCTAGATCATCACTAATAACAAGAGTATTTTTGAGAGCCTTATTAAGTAACCAATCTATCTCTATGTCATCTAAAGTATCTTCTGAATCCCATCCAAGAGCATTACAGCACTTCCTGCTGCTATGAGGTACAGATACTTGGAATGCTATTAGCACAGGCAAACGGTAATTCGATCAATTAGTGTACCTCATAACTTTGGTAAGTGCTGTATCTAAACCAGAGAAAGTATTCTCTGAATCCCATCTGAGAGTATTATCTAATTTATTTTGTTCACTATTTAAGGTCATTTCAAAATATAATGCTCTTATAGCTGCTGGCTTGTAAAAATATTCAAACGAACTAGATTTACGAGCAAGCCATTCTAAAAAATGCTGTAATTTTTCATCAGAAGCGGCTAATTTATCAACTTCTAGCTTCATTAACAATACTAAATTATCTGCTTTTTCCATAACTCCAACGGTTAGTAAAAAAACCTCTTGCCAGCGTTTTTCATTGATATGTTTTACTAAATCTTCATATGCTAAAACAGATACAACTTTTCTAGCGCAGAAATACTCTTGAAAAGTCAGATGCGAAAAAGAATAAATTCCTTTTGCTCTTTCTACCAGTAAACCATGCTGGGCTTCAATAGATTTCAAAACAGCTTGGCTATCAAGCTTCAAAATCTCTGATTCTCAAGAAATCTATTGAAGTTATCCTAGTGCTATTGCTGAAAAAAATCTGGGCATGGTTGCTGAGGGATGAAAGCTTTCAATGTCTCAACCACTTTCTGAAAATGCAGATTCTCATACTCTATCTTGATTGGATTTTGCTCAAAACATCTCTAAAGTCTCTGCCTGAGCCAACAAAAGAGAACGATTCACACACATATAGCTAGACAAATTGTTACAAATACAGCTAGCCTTATCAAAAATTTACTTTTCTCCCGTACCTTGCATCGATATGACTTCACAATCTTCTCGTTCTGGCAAAATTCTGGTAGTTGATGACTCTCCTGATAACGTGTTTTTGATCAAAACTATTTTGGAGGAAGAAGGTTACACAGTAAGCACCGCAGAAAATGGAATTTCGGCTTTGGCAGAATTGAAAGCTTCTCCTTGTGACTTGGTATTACTCGATCTGATGATGCCAGATATGGATGGGTATGAAGTCACTAAATATATTCGTGGGGAGATGAAATTGCCGCAATATATCCCCATATTGCTAATAACTGCCCACGATGCGCCCAATGTCGCCCACGGATTAGATTTGGGTGCTGATGATTTTATCCGCAAACCTGTAACAGTAGATGAATTGCTGGCACGAGTGCGATCGCTCTTACGTTTGAAGCATAGTATGGATGAACGTGATGAAATTGCCCGCCAGCGAGAAGATTTTGTTTCTCGCCTCACCCACGATTTACGCACTCCCTTGGTAGCGGCCGATCGAATGTTAATGTTATTTCAACAAGGGGCGTTGGGAACATTATCAGCACAAATGCAGGAAGTAATCGCCATCATGGCCCGTAGCAATATCAACCTGCTTTCTATGGTCAATACCTTATTGGAAGTTTATCGCTTTGAAGCGGGTCGCAAAAGTTTGGCGTTTCAACCAGTTAATCTGGGACGTTTGCTAGAGGAGGTGACTGGAGAATTAGCACCTTTAGCTCAAGATAAAAAACTGTCGCTAAATTTAGATTTTACTGAAGAGTCAAACACAGTGATGGGCGATCGCTTAGAATTACATCGTCTATTTACAAACCTTATCGGCAATGCAATCAAATTTACCGACTCCGGATCTGTGACTATTCGCTTCACTTCTCAACGCCAGCTAGACAAAAGTAGTCAATCTCAATTATCTGGAAAATCCAATTCCGTTGAATATATTAGCGTTGAGATCGCGGATACTGGCCCAGGTATTCCCAGTGAAGAACAAGCCACCATATTTGAACGATTTCGTCAAGGTAGCCACAAGAGTTCTGGTAGTGGCTTAGGACTCTACCTTGCTCGGCGAATTGTCGAGGCACATCAAGGCATTATTTTGCTGAATTCTGAGTTGGGCAAAGGTAGTGCATTTATTGTCCTTTTACCCATCACAAAATGAGAAAATTAGCAATTATAATTTATGAATTACGGAGTATTTTATCAATGATATTTCATAAATTATAAATTTACTAATATCTACCAAGAATTGAAAGTAAATATTCCAATTAGAAAGTCAAACACTAAACATTAACAAATTCAATCTGCTGAGATACCAGCACTACATTAAAAATATAGTTTTTTAGGGTACAAAACAATGATTACCACTGAATTATCTAACATTGGCGATATCATCCAGAATCAGCGAGACTTTTTTGAAACTGGCAAAACTAAAAATGTCACTTTTCGCATTGAACAACTTAAAAATCTCAAGCAAGCAATAATTGAGCATAAACAAGCAATAGTCGAGGCATTAAAAGCGGATTTACATAAACCAGAGGTGGAGACTTACCTTACAGAAATAGGTGTAGTTAAGGAAATTGATTATGCTATAAAACATATCAATAGCTGGACTAAGCCTAAAAAAGCAGCCGTTTCTTTTGATTTTTTTTCCTACTCAGCGAGGATTTATCCAGAACCATTAGGGGTTGTTTTAATCATTGGCCCTTGGAACTATCCATTTAAGTTAATTATCTCACCGTTAGTAGGTGCGATCGCAGCCGGAAATTGTGCAATTATCAAACCTTCAGAAATTGCTTCTCATACGTCTGATATCATAGCTAAGATTATCGCCAAACATTTTGACCCTGCTTATCTTGCAGTAATAGAAGGAGGTGTGGAAGCTAGTCAAAAACTACTTGCAGAAAAGTTTGACCATATCTTTTTTACCGGGGGTACAGCCGTCGGCAAAATCATCATGGCAGCAGCAGCAAAATATCTCACACCAGTTACTTTAGAATTGGGTGGAAAAAGTCCTTGTATCGTAGATAGTGATATTAATCTTGAACACACTGTCAGACGAATTACTTGGGGCAAATTTATTAATGCTGGACAAACTTGTATCGCCCCTGACTATCTTTTAGTTAATAAAAAAGTCAAAAAAGATTTAATAGATGGGTTGAAAAAATGCCTAAAAGAGTTTTATGGTGATAATCCTGTAAAGAGTTCTGATTATGCCAGGATTATCAGTCAAAAACATTTTGACAGGTTAGTTAACTTTCTCAAAGATGGTGAAGTTATCATCGGTGGGGAAAATCAATCTTCAGAGCGTTATATCGCGCCCACAGTGATTGATAATGTCTCTTTGGAAGATTCTGTAATGCAGGAAGAGATTTTTGGCCCCATTTTACCTGTAATTGAATATACTGACATTGCCGAAGCGATCGCGTTGATTAACTCTAAACCCAAACCCTTGGCGTTATATTTATTTTCTCAAGACAAAAATCTGCAAAAACGAGTTTTGCATGAAACTTCATCTGGCGGAGTCTGCATCAATGACACAGTGATGCAGTTTGGTGTCTCGTCTTTACCATTTGGTGGAGTGGGAGATAGCGGTATTGGCAACTATCACGGTAAAGCTAGTTTTGACACTTTTTCCCATAACAAAAGTGTATTGCAAAACTCCTTCTGGCTCGATTTAAAATGGCGATACGCTCCTTATGAGGGCAAATTGCCGCTAATCAAGAAACTTCTGGGTTAAAAAAGTTAGGAAGTTAGGAGTTAGGAGTGAAAAATAAAAATCTATAACTCCTTGCTTTATCAACTTTAAATTTTGAATTTTTGATTGAAGGAAAAATCTAAAATTTAAAATTGAATAATTCCCAACTCCTGTACAGACGCGATTCATCGCGTCTCTTAAAACGCAAAAGCATTGCTGTAACGCTCCTCAGCCCAGGGTTCACCACGGCGATGATAACCATTGCGCTCCCAAAAACCAAGTTCTTCACCAGCTAAAAACTCTAAACCATTAATCCACTTAGCACTTTTCCAAGCATAGAGGTGGGGAACAACTAGCCGCATCGGGCCACCGTGTTCAGATGGAAGGTCTTCACCAAAGACTTTAAAGGCAAAGAAGTTTTCTTCCCGAATGAAATCTTCTACAGAAATATTGGTAGTGTAGCCGCCGTAGCAGTGTTCCATAACGTGGGCTACTTTCGGGTCTAGCTCAATCAGATCCATGAAATCTTTAACTTTAATGCCAGTCCATTTGACATCAAGCTTAGACCAGCGCGTTACACAGTGGAAGTCTGCTGTAAATTCGTGTTGAGGTAGCGCCATAAAATCTGACCAACTAAAGGTGGCAGGTTTTGCCAAACCCCAAACTTTAAATTCCCATTCCTCAATGCTGACTTGGGGAGTTGCACCGTAAGTTAATACGGGGAAACCTTTAGCCAAGTGTTGACCAGGAGGGACACGTTCCCCCTCTTCTTTCCCTGGTTTATGAAAAAATTTTCCTAGCATAGTTGGAGAAAAATAAGTTTTCTCAAAGTGTTTACAAGCTTTTTTACTGAGTTGTCAACAGTACCAGATATTTTACTTTTTATATGGTTACTTAATCATTACTCATCAGTAATGGGTAATGGGCGTTCCCAATTACTCACTACCAATTTTTTCGTTCTAATGAGCTTGTGTAGAGTATCTATGATTCAAAATGCAATCAGGAAAGCTAATAAAAAGCGTTTAATCCAGTGGTAAGAAGATTGGTGCTGTTTATGCTTTGCCTGACTGGGAAATTATGATTCTTCTTCCTCTTCTTCAGCAGCTGGATAGACAAATGTAGAACGTCCAGTCAAAATTGACTTACCCAGAGAGAGGGCTTTCTGAGCTTCGACCACAGCTTTGTGTCTCCAGGTAGCTCGACGTTTATCTCGTTTTGATTTGGAAGTTTTCTTCTTAGGAACAGCCATGTCAGCAGATATCGTGATTCTTGACAACCTTCTTATTCTAGTCCATCCACTGACGTGAAGAACAACAGTAAGTGGTTGAGACTGAAGTAAAACACGGGGACAGAGGGAATTTTTTCAATCTTCTACTCTTTGCGTCTCCGTGTCTAGCTCAACCCGTCATTTTTTGGTTGGTACACTGCTAGCTGCTGTAGAGCTATTGTCAAAGAAAAGTAGCGATCGCGCCGTTTTAAAATAAGTGGCCCAATTTTGAGCATCGGGACGCGATCGCCATTGGGGACGACTCACATCTAATGTCAGAACTGGTGCGATCGATCCATAATTTTGTACGGAGACAATTATTGAAACATCTGTCACCAATATATCTTGGTCGAAGCTCCTCTGAGCAGATGCTCTAGCAGCCGCTTCCGCCCTTCGGAGAACGGTTTCATAGTTTTCTTCCGGCAGGCGGTCAATAGCTAGATCGACTCTAGCGGTGTAAGCTCGCACAACCTGGGGCGCGATCGCTTCCGTCAAAAACCACGCAGGAATCGTAGATCCGAGCAAAATTAATAAAGGAACTATCCGGATTTGTCTGGCAATTTGGCTAATAAATGAAAAGGGAGCGATCGATGATGGTAGGTGAGCAGAAATCTTGCTCATGACCTTCTATCTCCTTAGTAACGATCTGTTATTGAAATTGGGTAAAAGGTATTTTCCGACTAACTAACGTAATAAAAATTACATTTTAACTTAAGATTCGATGAGAATCATTTAGACTACAAGACATTAGGTTAGCTTTGTTTTTTTGGCAAAGCCAACCGCAATTTTAAGACCAGCAAACAATAACTGACAAAGAGCGGGATGGCAAATTACTGGGCGATCGCGATTGGCATCAATCACTATCAGTTATTTCAACCTTTAAGTTGTGCCCAAGCGGATGCTGAGGCACTAGAGGATTTTTTGGTGACAGAGGCAGGCTTTCTCCCCAAACATTGCCTGCTAATGACGGATACTTCGCCGCCAATTGGAAATAGATCGACTTATCCGACTAAAGAGAATATTCTGCTACTACTTGAGGATTTGGCAGCGACAAGTTGGCAACCAGAAGACTATGTATGGTTATTTTTTAGCGGTTATGGGGTCAACTACAAGGGCAAAGATTACTTAATGCCAGCAGAAGGCAACCCCGAACTTGTACAAGAGACTGGCATAGAATTGCGATCGCTAATGCAAAGTCTCCAACTTGCTGACTTGAATATATTGCTACTACTTGATATCAACCGCGCTTTTGGCACTCAAGCCGATGCTCCTGTTGGTGAAGAAACAATAGAACTAGCTCAAGAACTACAACTTGCGACAATTCTTTCTTGTCAACCAGAGCAATTTTCCCACGAAAGTAGCGAATTAGGTCACGGATTTTTTACAGCAGCTTTGTTAGAAGCTTTGCGTTCTGGTAATGGCAGCAACTTGTCAGATTTAGAAAGCTACCTAAGTCTGCTCATGCCAAAATTATGTCACCACCATTGGCGACCTGTCCAAAACCCTGCCACTATCATCCCATCAAAGGCGCAGGTAATCTTGCCAGAATTGGCAATGGAAAGTGACTTTGAACCAGAACCGGTAATTTATCCTGAGGAATCTTTTGCTGTTGCCCTTGCAGCCCCTCCTCTCGATGATTATCCTAGAACTTCCGCAGAACGGGGCAGATGGGGAGAAGCTACTGTGAACTCCTCCCAGCAAGTAAAGGCTCACAAGGTTGAGAAGCCTAAAAGTCAACCAGTCCAGCAGTCAGCGACTAACTTAGTTTCCCAGCCAATGGCAGAAACTTCTTTAGGAGTGAATCCAAAGGGAAGATTTATCCCCAATTCCTCCAAAGGTTACGTCTCTCGATTGCCACCAAATCAGCCAAGTATCCCTTTCTGGAAACAGTTTATCTTGTGGGGCGGAGGCAGCTTACTGGTAGCAGGTTTAATTGCTGTAGTTTTCCTCCGCAATCAAGAAACTTTTAGAATTAAGCAAATCTCAAGGACATTACCCAATACTACTGCTAGCGATCGCCAGGCGAGCGAGAATTTACCAAGCGATGTCTACGACGGGCTACGCCTACGCACTCCAGTAGTTAGACTTAACAACCAATCTAGCGCCCAAATAACCTCTAATTCCGAGTCTAAAAAGCGGAATCAAGCAGTATTAGACCTGGCAAAAATGTCGCTCAGACAAACTCAGGCTAGCGATTTGAGCATGGCGATCGCTACAGCCCGGAAAATTAAACCCGGTGAACCACTATACGAACAAGCTCAGGAAAATATTAAGATTTGGAGCCGAATGATTTTAGATTTAGCAGAGGGTCGTGCTAAACAAAGACAGTATGCTAGTGCTATTGCCGCCGCTCGATTAATCGCCAAAGATGAAGCCCCCTACGCCAAAGCACAAGCATCAATTAACCTGTGGCGGTTAGAGGGCAAGCAGTATGTGAGTAACAAAACTCTTTTAGATGCAGCTAATGCCCTAATTAAGTCTGGACAGGCATCTACCTACAATCGGGCCATCGAAGTTGCCAAGAAAGTACCAGCAGGTCAACCTGGCTTTGATAGTGCCCAAAAATCAATCAATAAATGGAGTGAGAAAATTTTAGACCTGGCCAAGCGTCGCGCCACAGAAGGAGATCGCAATGCGGCAATTGCGACTGCTACTTTAGTACCAGAAGAAACAGGCGCTTACGAAGACGCTCAAGATGCCATCCAAAAATGGCAAAAGAAATAATAAAAAAATAGTAAAAAATAGCAGGGAGTTAGGAGTTAGGAGTTATATTATTGATCCCTGACCCATTACTGCTCACTCCTAACTGTTCCCTCAACAGTACTGTGAGATATCTTCGCCGCATTCATCGGCTAGATAGCACAGCGCTCGAAAACGTAAACCAACAACTTCGTCATATAAGGGGTTAAGCTTGCACATTGGCGGAATGTGAAACAGGGTTTTCCCAAATACTTTGACATCTCGCTCAAAGGGACACTGAGATGGGATCGCCTTACATAAACGGTGAGCTAGTTGGCGATCGCGGACTTGAATGTTTTCTAATCGCTGCCGTAAGGGTTGGAGAATATCCCAGTAAGGCTTGGAAGGAGAATGGTTAAGCTGGGTTGCTTTATGGTCAGTAGTCTCTGCTTGATTGATTGATACCCAGCTTGCCAGAAAAATCTTTTTCGTGGTATTGTCGAACACCTTCATGGTTTATCCTCTGTGTTATTGAGGTTATTCACCTTTTTGATGAATATATACAACGTGGCAACGAACTTTCCCGGAAAAATCGCGTCCTGACTGCGATATAATTTAATACCTGATTAGCCACTTAAGTCAGAACCTAATTCATTACTACGTCAAGTTAATCGCAAATTTCTGGGGATCGGTAGTGTAATATTACGATCTTGTTCATAACTTGATATAGTTTAGATTTTAGTAAAGACATCAGTCATTGGATAGGTTTTAGTGTAACATTTACAGAACTTAATATAGGGTCTCTCTAAAAGTTTTTTTGCTAAGTATAAACATCAGTAATACCCTAGAAGGCATTTTTCCGCTCAGTGTTCCCACTTTCTCACGTAAGTGTGTCTTGTTCATTGCTGGCCAATATTGTTCGGTTAAGGCAAGAGACGCGATAAATCGCCGTCTTTACAATAAATAGTCCTGACCGCGATTTATCGCGTCTTTGGGGTCTATTATTTTCATCAAATAACCTTAAGCGAACCGTATTGCATTGCTGGCTGAAGACTGGAGATGTAGAGAGGCTAGTTGCCATCATCAAAATTGATGTACTCATCAAGAGTACTAATTTTTATTGGTGTTTTAGTCATAGCGATCGCTTCCAATAACTATAACTATAAGTTGTAGGGGCAATTCATGAATTGCCCCTACCTGAAAATCTTTCTTTTTGACTATTGTTTGCGTAAACCTTGACTGTATTTAAGACCAAAGCGCAAAGACGTTAGAAAAACCTACGTCTCTGCGCTCTGCGTGAAATTTTACCTTAAATTCTCTACGATGCTACTTGAGCAGCAGTCCTAGTGCGTCGTCTTCTACCATCAGCAACTTTTACAGGTGGCTCATCAGGGATTTGCATCAACAAAGTCACAGATGGCTGACATTGCAATTCCCGGCGGATGGAACGTTGCAATTCTCGTTCTAAAGTACCTTGCAATCCACCCCAGTCTATATCTGCTGCTTCACCTTGCTCAGGAGCAAATTCTGTCCAGCGCACACTGAGGATTTCTTCAATGCGTTGTTTTACCCAAGTTTGTAACAGCGATCGCTCTACACTTGTAACTACACCCCGGAGGTGAGTTTCTGGTTTTGCCAACAGTTTACCATTCCAATCAATGGCTGCTGCAATGGTAATAATCCCTTCTGAAGCCATGCGTTGCCTTTCTTGTAAAACTTTGGAACTTACCATACCCGAACTGGTAGTATCCACTAATTCAATACCAGATGGCACTTTACCAGCGACGCGAATGGCATCTTCAGTCAGTTCGACAATATCACCATTCTGAATAATGATCATGTTTTCTGCGGGAATGCCCATACTCTGAGCCGTTTCTGCGTGCTTCACTAGCATCCGATGTTCGCCGTGAAATGGCACAAAGAACTTGGGTCGAGTTAAGGCAATCATCAGCTTTTGTTCTTCCTGACAGCCGTGACCGGAGACGTGAATCCCTTTATCCCGACCATAGACCACTTTTGCACCTTGAATCATTAATTTATCAATGGTGTTGACTACTGCGATCGTATTTCCGGGAATTGGGTTAGCAGAGAATACTACCGTATCTCCTTCGCGGATTTTAATATGAGGATGTTCTTTATTAGCAATGCGGGTCATTGCCGCCATCGTTTCACCCTGAGAACCTGTAGTTAAAATTAGTACTCTTTCGTCAGGTAGATTGCGGACTGCGTGCAATGGTTGCAGCAAATTATCTTCACACTTGATGTAACCTAAATTACGGGCATGAGCAATCAAGTTCAGCATGGAACGTCCCACAATCGTCACTACACGGTTTTGCTTTTTGGCGATATCCAAAATCATGTTGATGCGATGGACGCTAGAAGCAAAGGTTGTGACGAATAATCGTCCAGAGGCTTGACTAAATACTCTTTCTAGATTCGGATAAACTGAACGTTCCGAGGGTGTAAATCCTGGTATTTCGGCGTTAGTAGAATCACTTAGAAGGCAAAGAACGCCTTTTTCGCCATGTTCTGCTAGGCGTTGCAAATCAAACTTTTCACCATCCACTGGGGTGTGATCGATTTTAAAATCCCCTGTGTGAATGACTACACCAAGGGGAGTCTGAATGGCAACAGTGAAACTATCAGCGATGGAGTGGGTGTTACGGATATATTCGACTAAAAAGTTTTTGCCAATTCGGACTACATCTCGTGGTAGAACTGTTCTAATTTCTGTGCGATCGCGGACTCCTGCTTCTTCCAATTTACCCTCTAGCATTGCCATTGCTAGTCTGGGCCCATAAATTACGGGAATATCAAATTGCTTGAGATGAAAAGCAATGCCGCCAATATGGTCTTCATGACCGTGAGTAACGATCATCCCTTTAATTTTATGGCGATTTTCCCGCAGATAGGTCGTATCTGGCAGAACAATATTTACTCCATGCATCGCCTCTGTGGGAAAAGCCAATCCTGCATCTAACAGGATAATTTCATCGTCATACTCAAAAAGACAGGTATTTTTCCCAATTTCGTGCAAACCGCCCAAAGGAATAATTTTCAAGGCGGAATTATTAGCTTCGTTTTTAGCCATTTTCTCCTGAGATTGTTACGTGTGGTGAATTAAGTTGATAGTTAACGAACTTGTATTTAAGACAACATCACTTGCCTCTTAAGCCAGTCTGAAAGCAATCAAGTTTTAATTGAAATTTTCAATTTTTTATTCAATAAAATCGACTGTAAACTGAAGAATTCATAGTATATCTATCAGTCTTAGCACAGGTTTTTAAATTACAACTTATGAACAATTATGGTCATTGTTTATATGTATCTTTAAAAAGTAGCAGTTCGGCAACGCTTAACCAGATGGTGACTAGATTAAACTAAGTTCTTTCAGAACCGCTTCTAGCTTTTGACTTACTTCTAAATCAGCTTCACATAGCGGCGGACGAGTTGAACCAACCTTCCAACCTTGAAGTTTCAATGCTTTTTTCACTGGAATGGGATTTGAAGTGAGAAATAAAGCTTTAAACAACGGGAAGAGTTGGAGATGAATGTCGCTTGCTACCTCAATTTTTCCCGCAAGAAAAGCTTGGATCATCTGCTGTAGTTGGTTTCCTACAAGATGAGAAGCCACACTAACCACACCTTTAGCCCCGATCGCTAACAAGGGCAAAGTCATGTAATCATCACCAGAATAGATGTGGAATTCTTTTGGTGTCAAGCGACGAATTTCGCTTGCCTGATCTATGTTACCAGTGGATTCTTTAATCCCAACAATATTACTAACCTTCGCTAACCGGGCAACTGTTTCTGGCTGAAGGTTTTGTCCGGTACGACCTGGGACATTGTATAACAACAATGGTAAGTCGGGACAGGCTTGTGCTATTGCCTGAAAGTGCGCTTCCAATCCCGCTTGTGGCGGTTTGTTGTAATAAGGAACGACTTGTAAGGAACCATGTACTCCTATCTTAGACGCTTTTTGAGTTGCAGCGATCGCTTCTTTGGTGGAATTTGAACCACAACCTGCAATTACCTTGGCTTTTCCTGCCACGGACTGTAATACTTCGACAAACAACTGGTATTCCTCATCCCAAGTCAGGGTAGGGGATTCTCCGGTTGTGCCGCACACCACTAATGTATCTGTACCGTTGTTAGCTAGATGCGCCGCCAATTCTGCCGCTACACCATAATCTACACTACCGTCTGCTTTAAACGGCGTAATCATAGCGGTTAAAACATTACCAAAATCTCCCACCCTGTTTTCACTCCTGATTACCCATATTTTCGTATCTTGGTGGTTTCCTATTGTGATAACCTATCTGCAAACTGCTTTCAACAGTGATTTGCACATTGGGTCTTTTTCATTAGTTATTTATTCTTACTAATTACTAGCTTGAAACATAAGCCTTAGCAGATGTGAGTAGATTTTTTTCTACCAGTAACTCGGCGATTTGTATTGCATTGAGTGCTGCACCTTTGCGGATTTGGTCGCCGCACAACCATAATTCCAAGCCACAAGGATGAGAAATATCCTGACGGATTCTTCCCACTAATACTTCATCTTTACCAGTTGCTTCAATTGGCATCGGAAAATGATTAGTTTCCCAATCTTCTACCAATTTCACTCCAGGGGAGGAATTTAAAATTTCTCTGGCTTCCTCTGCACTAAAGGGAGTCTCAAATTCTAAGTTAATGGCTTCTGAATGGGCGCGGAGTACGGGAACCCGTATACAGGTTGCAGTGATTCTGATTTGCTGCGTGCCAAATATTTTTCGGGTTTCGTTGACCATTTTCATTTCTTCCTCACAATAACCCAAATCGTTTAATGGTGAGTTATGCGGGAATAAATTAAATGCCAGTGGGTAAGGCAATACCTCGGCAACTGGCGGCTGTCCTTGTAGTATAGCGCTTGTTTGGGTTTTGACTTCTGCCATTGCTCTAGCACCAGCACCACTAGCAGATTGGTAGGTTGAAGCCACGATGCGTTGCACTGGTTTGACTTTGTGCAATGGCCATACTGCCACAGCCATCAAAATTGTTGTGCAGTTAGGGTTAGCAATAATGCCTTGGTGATTAGCTGCGGCTTGGGGATTCACCTCTGGCACTATTAAGGGAACTTCCGGGTTCATCCGAAAGGCACTGGAGTTGTCAATTACCACTGCACCCTTTTCCACAGCAGCTGCTGCCCAAGTTTTGGATGTGGAACCACCTGCACTAGCTAGTACTATATCGACATTTTCAAAGGCGCGATCGCTCACCGACTCTATTGGGATATTTTCACCTTTAAACCGGAGCGATCGCCCGACACTCCGCTCTGATGCCAATAATTTCAAGTCACCAATGGGAAAATTACGGCTTTCTAATAACTCCAGCAACTCTGTGCCAACAGCACCAGTCGCTCCCAAAATAGCCAAACGATAGGATTTCGACAAACTTGCTTCCTCCTTCAAGAAACTTACTCTGCAATTTTTTGGAACAATTGACAATTTGTTTATATTTAAATAGCGATCGCAGTATTAAAAAAATTGAAGAGATATGGATTTAGATTTTTCTCTAATTTAGTTTATCGTTTTACAGATTGAATAAATATTTATTTGATTGGTTATTTAAATTAAGTGAATTAATGTTGCATTCGACCAACTACATACCATCCCAACTAGATTATTGTATTATACAACAAAGCAAAAGCGCAATTTACCAGAAAACTTATAGATAATATCTGCACTTAGCTGTTTTATCTGCTACAAGGTGAGTTGCTAGGATGATGAATGTATTATCATGCAAATGTTATAAAATCGGCAACCCATTAAAAAATAAATCTATGCAGCTAGGCAGGAAATTTACTCCTTTACCACAAGATAGGTAAACTCAATGCTATAACTTTGAGGTACTAAACTAGTGGCTGGAAACCAGGATATCACGGTGTTACCCCACCAAATCATTAATTCTTGACTTTGCTTTCCAGTACTAAATTCAGACTCACTGAAGATTATGGACTGGAGAATCGGGATAAAAACCTTCCAAATTCGCAATGATTCAGCAACTATTACAAATATTAGGCAAGAAACCCCAGACGCTCTTAGCTCTGGGAATGTCAATAATTGTTATAACGGTAAATTGTCAAGTCCTTGGTCATTGGCAGTAAACTGGATCTCTGTGCCAGGACACACCATCCATCCTTGGATGTCATGAAGCCTTGTAACAACCTCCCATCCTCCCTAAGAGACATCAAGCCATAAACGCGAACAATTATTGCGTCTTGTGTGTACTAGGAGATTAAAATACCAGAAAACTAGAGACGAAGCATGAAAGTTACCCAGGAAAAACTTCCCGCCAGCCAAATTGGCCTGGAAATAGAGATTACGCCGGAAATTACCAAGCAAACTTACGAACAGGTCATTAAAAACTTAGCGAGTACTGCCAATATTCCTGGGTTTCGTAAAGGCAAGGTACCTCGGCCGATATTACTACAAAGGCTGGGTACGACTCGTATCAAAGCAGCAGCGCTGGAAGAACTAATTCAAGATGGCATTGAGCAAGCAGTTAAACAAGAAGCTATCCCGGCGATAGGTCAGCCGCAATTGCGCTCCTCTTTTGAGGATTTGATTCAGAATTATGAACCTGGAAAACCTCTGACGATTTCGGCTGCTGTCGATGTAGAACCAGAAGTAAATCTAGTGCAGTACACTGATTTGCTTTTCCAAGCTGAAGAAGTCAAGTACAATCCAGAACAAGTGGAGAGTAGCCTAGACAAGGAACGTCAAGAATTAGCGACATTGATCCCTGTGGAAGGACGTGCAGCCCAAATCGGCGATATTGCTGTAGTCGATTTTAAAGGTTCATTCGCCAAAGCTGAGGGCGAAGACGAAACAGCTGAACTAGAACCGATTCCTGGAGCCGAAGCAACTGATTTTAAAGTTGAGTTGCAGGAAGATAAGTTTATTCCGGGCTTTATTTCGGGAATAGTAGGGATGAATCCTGAAGAAACCAAAGAAATTGCGGCGCAGTTTCCAGATCCCTATGCTAATGAAGATTTAGCTGGAAAAGCGGCAAATTTTACAGTGACGCTCAAAGAACTGAAGGAAAAAGAACTACCAGAAATCAATGACGATTTCGCCCAAGAAATCAGCGATTTTGAAACCTTAGAGGAATTACGCGCTTCTTTGGTAGAGCGATATCAAAAAGAGGCGGACGATAAAACAAAAACAAATAAGCAGGAAGCGTTGTTAACGGAACTGCTTAAGCATGTAGAAGTTGACTTACCACTAACCTTGGTTGAGCAAGAAGTGGATGCAATGCTAACTCAAACAGCAATGCGCCTGTCTCAGCAGGGATTGGATGTAAGGAAGTTGTTTACTCAAGATATTATTCCTCAATTGCGGGAGCGATCGCGTACTGAGGCCATTGAACGCATCAAACGTTCCTTATCCTTGCGGGAAGTCGGTAAACGCGAATCTATTGAGGTAACACCAGAAGAAATTGCAGCCAGAGTCAAAGAACTTTTGGAACAGTACTCAGAGGAGCAGGACGTTGATGAAGATAGATTACGCTCAATCGTGGAAAACGAACTACTAACCGAAAAAACCATTGATTGGCTTTTAGAACATTCATCAGTTGAACTTGTACCTGAAGGTTCCTTGAGTCTCGCCGAAGAAGAGGAAGCCGCAGAATCCGATGGTGAGGCTGATGTACCTCAGACAGAAGAAGACAACAGCGAAGTTTCTACAGAAGTTACAGAAGGATAAGAGAAAATCCCACAGCCATAAGTTCACCAGTCCTGAGTTAAAGTACTGGTGAAATGGGTAAGGTAAGAGAGCAGGGAGTATGTAGAAAATAACCAATTCCCACTTGGATAAAGTCAAAATAATTTAAAGAATTAATGAATTTTTGGCAAATTGTGACACATGTTATGGACTGAGCTTGATACTGTGTTACACGAGAGGAAGTTATATGAGGCATAATGGTTAACACGTAGCTATAAAAATCCCATTCGTTGAAAAGGCAGCATTTGCTGCTGAAACATCTGTCCTAAATTATCGTCACAGAAAGCTTGTATGCTTGTATCGCAGTCGGGAAACTACCCCATCAGCAACCAAAGTCGAGTAAACATCAACTCCCAGTTGAACAGCCCTAGCAACATCGTGCCGATGGTGGTAGAACAGTCTGGTATGGGAGAAAGGGCTTTCGACATCTACTCCCGCCTGCTGCGAGAGCGGATTATCTTTTTAGGAACGCCAATAGACGATGCCGTAGCCAACTCAATTGTGGCTCAATTGTTATTCCTAGACTCCGAAGACTCAGAGAAAGACATTCAAATGTATGTTAATTCTCCTGGCGGCTCGGTCTACGCAGGGATGGCAATCTATGATACAATACAGCAAATTCGCCCTGATGTTGTTACCATCTGTTTTGGATTAGCCGCGAGCATGGGGGCATTTTTGTTGACAGCAGGAGCTGCCGGTAAGCGAATGTCTCTGCCCGACTCCCGGATTATGATTCACCAACCACTTGGTGGCGCTCAAGGTCAAGCCATTGACATTGAAATTCAAGCCAGAGAAATTCTTTATGTTAAGGCTAAGTTGAATCAGTTAATGTCTCATCATACTGGTCAACCCTTAGAAAGAATTGAAGCAGATACTGAGCGCGACTTTTTCATGTCGGCAGAAGAGGCGAAAAACTACGGTTTGATCGATCAGGTCATTTCCAGGCAAAATCTTCCCACAGCAGGGGAAAACGTCACCATTCTGAAATAAGAGGCTGGTATGTCTAAGTACGACTCCCATTTAAAATGTTCGTTTTGCGGCAAGTCTCAAGAGCAGGTGCGTAAATTAATCGCGGGGCCGGGAGTCTACATCTGCGATGAATGCGTTGACTTGTGTAATGAAATACTAGACGAAGAGTTACTCGATACCAGTGGTGCGGCAGCACAACCAGCACCAAGAGCAGAACCACCTCAAAAACGACGGACTCAATCTTCTAGTATTTCGTTTAATCAAATACCCAAGCCAAGAGAGATTAAAAATTATCTAGACGAACACGTTATTGGTCAAGACGAAGCCAAGAAAGTGTTGTCAGTAGCTGTTTATAATCACTACAAGCGGTTGGCGGTGATTCAGTCTAAAGGCAGTGGCAAAGGTGGGGCTGATGATGCCGTAGAACTGCAAAAATCTAACATTTTGTTAATTGGCCCGACTGGTTGCGGCAAAACTCTTTTAGCACAAACCCTAGCGAAAATTCTAGATGTCCCCTTTGCCGTCGCTGATGCTACAACGCTGACGGAAGCGGGGTATGTGGGAGAAGATGTAGAAAATATCTTGCTGCGACTGTTACAAGTAGCAGATTTGGATATAGAAGAAGCGCAACGAGGAATTATCTACATTGATGAAATTGACAAAATTGCTCGCAAGAGTGAGAACCCGTCAATTACCCGCGATGTTTCTGGCGAAGGCGTGCAGCAAGCCTTGCTGAAAATGTTAGAGGGAACGATCGCCAATGTACCACCCCAAGGAGGGCGCAAGCATCCCTATCAAGACTGCATCCAGATTGATACAAGTAATATTTTGTTCGTCTGTGGTGGTGCTTTCGTCGGCTTAGAAAAGGTTGTGGATCAGAGAGTTGGCAAAAAAGCAATAGGCTTTGTGCAACCTGGAGAAGGCCAAACGAAAGAAAAACGGGCAGCAGATACTCTTCGTCATCTAGCACCGGACGATCTAGTAAAATTTGGCATGATTCCAGAATTTATTGGGCGCGTGCCAATGGTAGCAGTAGTAGATCCGCTAGATGAAGAAGCGCTGATGGCGATTCTCACCCAACCACGCAGCGCCTTAGTCAAGCAGTACCAAAAACTGCTGAAGATGGATAATGTCCAGTTAGATTTTAAACCAGATGCTTTACGAGCGATCGCACAAGAAGCCTACCGCCGTAAAACTGGTGCTAGAGCGCTGCGGGGCATTGTGGAAGAACTGATGCTGGATGTCATGTACGAATTACCGTCTCGTAAGGATGTGACACGTTGTACAGTAACACGAGAGATGGTCGAGAAGCGATCGACTGCCGAACTGATCGTCCATCCATCTTCACTACCTAAGCCAGAATCTGCTTAATAGTCATTGGTCGTTAGTCATTGGTCATTGGTCAAAAACTAAGGAATAATAACCATGTACAAGTGACTAATGACAACTGACAAAGGACAAATGACTAATGCCTTATATTAAAGTTCGTGGCGTTGAGCATTACTACGAATGGGTGAAAAAACCATCTGGTTTTTTGGTAAAACCAGCGATGGTTTTCATGCACGGTTGGGCTGGTTCGGCTAGGTATTGGCAAAATACGGCTAATGCTTTATCAGAGCAATTTGATTGTTTACTCTACGATTTGCGAGGATTTGGCCGTTCCGGTGGTAAGCCAACCATAGCCCAAGCAAGTGAAGCTGTTGCTGAGTCTGAGTCCCTGCAAGAAGAATCAGAGGCAATCAGAGAGTTGACTTATGAATTAGAAGAATACGCCGATGATTTGGCAGCTTTGTTAGATGGGTTACAACTTCAGCGCGTCTATATCAATGCTCATTCAATGGGCGCGTCTGTTGCCACTTTATTTTTTAATCGCTACCCCCAACGAGTGGAACGAGGAATTCTAACCTGTAGCGGTATTTTTGAGTACGACGAAAAATCTTTTAGTGCCTTTCATAAATTCGGTGGCTATGTGGTGAAATTCCGTCCCAAGTGGTTAAGCAAAATTCCATTTGTTGACCGGATGTTTATGGCAAGATTTTTATATAGTTCAATACCACATTCTGAGCGTCAAGCTTTTTTACAAGATTTTCTCGAAGCAGATTACGATGCAGCTTTAGGGACAATTTTTACTTCCGTTAGTAAGGCTCAATCTGAAGTGATGCCGCTTGAGTTTGCCAAGTTGACAGTGCCGACTCTACTCGTGGCGGGGGAGTATGACAAAATTATTCCAGCCGAGATGGGGCGTAAAGCAGCTGCAATGAATGACAAAGTGGAATTTGTGATGATTCCCAACACAGCACATTTCCCGATGTTGGAAGATGCTCCAACTTATATGCAACTAGTGCAAGAGTTTTTGCAAGTTTCCATACCAGAACCACAGGTGTGATAACTTGTGTGATTTCTAAGAAATAAATTAACCACAGAGACGCAGAGAACGCAGAGAGAGGAAAATAGAGAGAATTTTTACGCCAGTTTGGCGATATTTCTCTATTTGGAAGTTCCTGTTAATTTTTTTGTTAAGCGTTCATTGTTGATTGAGATAGTTAGTATCTGTTCTCGCATCAAAGTTAGTTGCAAGAAATTATTGTCGGATAGCCTGCACAAATTCGGCAACAGCGTCGTACTGGTCAGGATGCGCGATATATTTTAGCAACAAAGCTGGATCTAAATTCGGTAAGAAACCACTACGGTTTACTTCTTCATATTCGCCAACGGCGTTTAACCGGAATATCTTTATTTGGTCGGATTTCCAGAACCAAACTTCAGACACTTTCTTGGGTTTGAATAACTCCTTACGGTTAATAGTGCCACTAGTAACAATGATTTCAATAACAATGTCTGGCGTTTCTTTGTTGCTGCCAATGCAGTAAGATTCATCTGGAGTACCAGAAGCATAGCCAGTTTCTTCGAGAGTGAAACCACCGCGACCATAGAAACGGATGCCTAACTCTCTCATGTAAACTTCTAACAAATAGCCAAGAGTTGTTTTCACGTACTCATGCTTATCTCCAATGGGCGACATAATTTCTAGTATTCCTGACAAATAAGAGAGTCGGACATTGCGGTTGTCCTTTAACTGTGTCTCTATACCTTTGAATTCCTCCCAAGAAACGTTAGCTACGGTTACAAGTTTCTCTTGTATGGGATGGTCTAGAAGTGGAATACTCATATCGCCTCTCAACAGTTGCTTTGATTGATAAGTAGGTGAATCAATATAGATGTTTTTACCCCTCTCTTAATTATCTTTGAATTAACTCAAACCTAGTTCTCGTTTTAGTAAGTTAATTGAGTTAGTGCCGATATAATTTTCAACCTTAATCAGCTTCGGTGGACGAATAATATCTTCATCAGATGCTTGTACGGCTGCTTGGACTGCCGCAAAACTGGCTTGATCGCTGATGATTACTTCAGCCCGTTTAACCATTGCTTGAAGTTTATAAGCATCTTTTGGTTGCGAAGTCATTACCAGTAGTTCATCTCCCCGCAGACCGTGGAGGATGACTTCTGCTGCCCGGGCAATCCCGGAACTGAGGCTAACGATGCCTACACAATTTTCTTTTGGTAGGGTTTTCAAGATACTGAGTTCTTTGCTGTAGTCGTAGATATCCAGAGGAATTACCCGTGCAGCTTTCGGGGCTGCGATCGCTTCCACGTTACTGATAAAATACCGACTTGTGACTACTGTCGCAGAGGTAGTTTTATCTAACACAGCTGTTAATTCTTCCATTGCTACTAACTGGATTGGGATTTTTAGCGATCGCTCTAATTCATAAACCATCAATTCACCAGCACCCATATCATAGGATGGAACTGCAACCAGTACCCGCGCACTACAACGCAAGCGCCAGTCAATTTCTGCTAAAAATAGCTCTCTGGCTTGATTGAGCGAACATCCTTGGGTCAGCAGATCGTCAAGTGCTTTCTGGACAACTTGATATGTATCAGGATTTTGTTTGAGAATTGGTGATTGCAGCCTGCTACCGCCCTCATGACCTTGGGGACGAACATAAATTCCTGAACCAGCCATACTTTCAACAAATCCGTCTTCCTCCAGTTGACGATAAACTTTGCTAATGGTGTTACGGTGTAATCCAGTTTGCATTGCTAATGCCCTTGTACTTGGCAATTTGTATGCTGGGGGATATTGCCGAGAAGCGATCGCAAATCGAATTTGATTAAACAGCTGGGTTGATGCGGGAATTTCGCTGTCTGGCTGAATACGGAATTGAATCATCACCAAACCTCCTGAATACTAAGTGCTGAGTTCTGTTAGCGGTAGCGGGGCTTTTAGCCCGTGCTGAGGTTTGAGTATTAAGTATTGCTTTTCTACTCAGCACTCTTTTTGTGTACAGATGCATTTGCTACATATCAAATATTCTATTTACATACGAAGCTTTTCTGGTAGAAATGTCTATTGATAATTTAATTACAAAAAACCTGGGCATACTGGCATAGTTATATCAAATAAACACACGCCTAATCACACAGCACTGGTAAAAATTATTATGACAGAGCAAGCAATAATTACCACAACGGTTAATCTTTTGCAAGATAATATTCAAGTTTCTGCTTATCTTGCAGAACCAAAAGAACCTGGATCTTACCCAGGAGTAGTGGTATTACAAGAGATTTTTGGTGTCAACGTTCACATTCGGGATGTTACAGAACGGATTGCAAAACTTGGGTATGTTGCGATCGCACCTGCACTTTTTCAACGTACTGCTCCTGGTTTTGAAACCGGATACACACCCGAAGATATTGAAACGGGCAGAGGTTACGCTATGCAAACTCAAGCATCAGAGTTATTGAGCGATATTCAATTAGCAATTGACTACCTCAAAAATCTCCCCCAAGTCAAAAAAGATGGCTTTGGCTGTATTGGCTTCTGTTTTGGCGGTCATGTCGCATATCTTGCAGCCACTTTACCAGATATTAAAGCTACGGCTTCCTTCTACGGTGCTGGAATTGCCACCCGCACACTAGGAAGCGGCGCTCCCACCGTCACCCGTACCAGAGAGATTTCAGGCACTCTCTATGCCTTCTTTGGTACAGAAGATGCTAGCATTCCACTCGAACAAGTAGATGAGATTGAAAAAGAGTTAGAAAAATATAAAATTCCTCATCGTGTGTTTCGCTACGATGGAGCTGATCACGGTTTTTTCTGTGACCGTCGTGCCAGTTATAATCCTAAAGCGGCAGCAGATGCTTGGGAGCAGGTAAAACAACTTTTTGGTCAACTGAACTAAAAACTGTGCAACCAAGTTCGTCATTGGTCATTTGTTATTTGTAAAGGACAACTGACAAATGACAAATGACAATCTAAACTTCAATGACATCATCTCAAATAAAAATTAATCTCCAAAAGTCATGAATTCCGAATCGAAACTTTCTCAAACAGCCAATTCGTCATTTACAATGGACGATTTTGCCAAAGCACTAGAAAAACACGACTACCAGTTTCAAAAGGGACAGGTTGTACATGGCAAAGTGTTCCAACTTGACCATGATGGAGCTTATGTCGATATTGGTGGCAAGTCGTCAGCTTTTCTACCGCGCGATGAGGCTTCTTTGAGAGCAGTTACCGATTTATCGGAGGTGCTGCCATTGCAAGAAGACATGCAGTTTTTGATTATCCGAGATCAGGATGCAGAGGGTCAAGTCACCCTTTCTCGCAAGCAGTTGGAAATTCAGCACATCTGGGAACGATTGGCCGAAATGCAGGAAAATGCTCAGACTGTGCAAGTCCGGGTTATGGGTGTGAATAAAGGTGGTGTCACTGTCGATATTCTTTCTTTGCGGGGGTTTATTCCGCGATCGCACTTGGCAGAGCGTGATAACTTAGAAGCACTCAAAGGTCAAAATCTGACTGTGGGCTTTTTGGAAATTAATCGTAACACCAACAAACTCATCCTTTCTCAGCGTTTAGCAACTCGTTCTAGCAACTTCAGCTTATTAGAACTAGGTCAACTGGTGGAAGGTAAAGTGACTGGCATCAAGCCTTTTGGTGTGTTTGTCGATTTAAATGGTATGGGGGCTTTGCTTCATATCAAGCAGGTAAGCCAAAAATTCATTGATTCTCTAGAAAAGGTATTTAAAGTTGGTCAGCCAATTAAAGCTGTAATTATTGACTTGGATGAGGGTAAAGGGCGGGTTGCTCTTTCTACCAGAGTTTTGGAAAACTTTCCTGGCGAAGTGCTAGAAAACATGGATGAGGTGATGGCTTCGGCTGAGGCGCGTGCTAATAGGGCTAATAATAAAGCTTCTGAATAGTTTTGAAGTGGACTGTTTGCATAAAGTATAATCATGCGTCACTGATAGCGCCCAAAAATTGATCGATAATCCAAATTGTGGGTTATTTTATTAATTCCCCTAACTTTAACGTTATCCAAGTAATCAGTTCTGCGATCGAGGAGATGAACTCACCCACAGACGAGCAAGCAGCACTGATTCGCATAACTTTAGAGGGCAGAAAAATGAGCTATCCTGACCGATACCAGCAAGAAAATCTGCTGAACTGACACAAGGCTAAGATGTCGCTTGAACAAGCTATCGACCTCTTGAGCCAGTAAAATTAATCCCGTTTTCCTATCCCCTGCATCTACAAGGATGTGGGGGATCATTTTGAGAGTATTAAAATAAATAAGGTGTGACTTATTGGCTTAGTTGGCGTGAGGATATTTTGAGCATGGTAACAAAGTATAAAAATATGCTCATATCTCTGTTTAAGTATTGCTCAAGGGATTTTGAGCATATATCAAGAATTTCAAGAACTATAAACGCTGAAAGTATTCAATTTAGGTATTTATTTATATGTTTCTAGTAACTGGAGCAACGGGAGGGATAGGTCGCAGAGTTGTGCGACTCCTCCGACAACGAGAACAGTCTGTGCGGGCATTTGTCCGCCTTACCTCGCGCTACAGCGAGTTAGAACACCGGGGCGCAGAAATCTTTATTGGTGATTTGCTGCACGAAAAAGATATTCAAAAAGCTACTCAAGGCGTGAAGTATATTATCAGCGCCCACGGTTCTGATAGCGATGCTCTATCCTTAGATTACCGCGCCAATATTGAACTGATTGACCAAGCAAAAGCCAATGGCGTAGAGCATTTTGTCTTCATTTCTGTACTAGGAGCCGATCGCGGATATGAAGATGCTCCCGTGTTCAAAGCCAAACGAGCAGTAGAGAGATATTTGTCAGCTAGTGGCTTGAATTACACAATTTTACGCCCATCTGGATTAGCATCTAACTTGCTGCCACTGGTAGAACGATTTCGGGAAACGGGATTGTATCTGCTAATTGGCGATCGCAAAAACCGCACCTCAATTGCCAGCACCGATGATTTGGCAAGGATAGTAGTCGATTCTGTGACAGTCGCAGGCGCTCGTAACCAGATTTTACCAGTGGGAGGCCCGGAAATTTTATTACGAGAAGATATTCCCCGGATTTTTGGTCGGATTTTCGTCAAAGAGCCAGTAATAATTAACTCACCACTATTCTTAATTGATGGGTTACAAGGTGCATTGGGTTTATTTAATCCCCAAATCCAAAAAGCTTTGGGAACTTATCGCACATTGCTAGCAAATGAATTTTTCTGTACAAAAGATGAAATTGCCAATTTAGAAGCGATTTTTAACTTCCAATTAGAGACATTAGACAACTTTTTACGGCGTTATCTAGCAGTTTGAATTAAACACAAGTCATTAGTCATTAGTGAATAACCAAAGACAAATGACTAATGACAAATAACAAAGGAAAAATATATGGTAAATGCTGCTCAAGCACGACAGACAAAAGAGCGATTCGCCCAACCAGAGGAACAACTTACTTATGAATTGGGAAAGGCAGTACAGGAATTGCCACCCCTGTATACAAGATTATTAGCAGGAACGATGAGCGTCATCGTATTTGGAGCGATCGCTTGGGCGTACTTCTCCAAAATAGATGAAGTAGCAACAGCACAAGGAGAATTAATTGCTTCCACACAGGTAAGACCGGTGACATCCTTGGGTGGCGGGTCAATTGTCGCCGTGAAAGTGCAAGAAGGCGATCGCGTTACTAAAGGTCAAATTCTGATTCAAAAAGACCCAGACTTGCAGAAAAGCGACGTTTCCCGCCTAGCCAAATCTACAAGATTGATTCAAGACGATTTGCAACGTTTGGATGCAGAACGCACTGGAGGCAAAACTACTGGGACGAAACTGCAAGATGAACTTTTAAACTCCCGCCTGCAAGACTACCAAGCGCGTCAAGCAGGGGCGGAAGCAGAAGCAAATCGCCAATTAGCAATCATCGATCAAGCAAAAGTTCGCCTGACTCGATTGCAAGACAACTTAGTTAATGCCAAAAGCAGCGTTGGCAATGCTCAAACTAACCTGGCCAATGCAGATAGCATTCGGATTAGAATTGAAAGTAATTTGGCACTTGCACAAGAAAGAGAAAAAAGCCTACGCACTCTAATTACTCCTGGTGCTGTGCCTCGTGTGGATTACTTGGATGCCCAAGAAAAATTAACTCGTGCAAAGACAGAAATCACCAGAGCGCAAGATGATGTTACCAATAGCCAGAATAAAATAACAGAGGCTAAAGATAAAGTCACATCATTAGAAAAAGATATTGCTGCCCAAGCCCAAGAAATTCGCCAAGGACAACAAGCTTACAACGCTGCACGCAGTCAGGCTCAACGTGTATCATCAGAACGCCAAAGTGAAATTTTAACCCAGTTCAACAAGCGTAAAGAAGAACTGACAACTGTTCAAGGTCAATTAGAACAGGCGAGAAAGCAGCAAGCTTTAGAAACCATTGAGGCTCCCGTTGCTGGTACGATTTACCGAGTCAAAGCCACTAAGGGGCCAGTCCAATCTGGTGAAGAATTGGTATCAATTTTGCCAGAAGGGGAAGAAATGCTTCTAGAGGTGAAAGTTCTCAACCGCGATATTGGGTTTATTCGTCAAGGAATGAAGGCAAAAGTAAAAATGGCGACTTTCCCCTTCCAGGAATTTGGGATTGTGGATGGCGAAGTTATGCAAGTCAGTCCGAATGCAATTGTTGATAAAGAATTGGGCTTAGTCTTTCCTACAAGAATTAAGCTAAATAAACATTCTGTTAATGTGCGTGGTCAAGAGGTAGAATTTACACCAGGGATGGCTGCTACAGGTGAAATTGTCACTCGTAAAAAGTCAATTTTGACATTCATTACTGAACCTGTGACGCGGCGGTTCAACGAGGCTTTTTCAGTTAGGTAAATTTGTAGCTTCTGCTGTTTTCATAGCTATTTCAAAAGCGATGCCTGGGTTTATCATTTGCTAAATCCAGGCATTCTTTTACGATAGACGAGCAAAGCTGGTTTTTCTTAACGAACCACATATTCCTGCGGGGAAGCAAGCCTACGCGCAGCGTCTCGTTAGAGAAGGACGCAAAGGTAAGAAAAGATAGGGATAATATACTATTTTTAGTTAATAGGCAAATCGCGGAGAAAGTAAAAGCAATCGCTCTTACAATCACTGCCTTTTATTCTTCCTAAATAGCCTGTTAAGGGTGAAGAAAGTTCTATAAATAAATCGTAAACTGCTTCATCGTTTAGCTTTGGTTTATGAGTGGCATTGGCATTATAATGAACACGAATTTCTGTAACTGTGAAACTCTGATGTATAGCTTTTGAACTTTCGTTATCTTGTTCAAACAGTTCTTTGACTAAGCTGTTACGCAGCTAAATTTAATAAACTGCATTACCTTTATTTTTAATTTTACGCTCCCATTTAATAATAAGACCTCCTTTATTTAGCA
>NZ_JBALBW010000010.1:0-28380 GCF_036919895.1 Nostoc sp. | reverse complement strand
GAGTTGAATGACAGATTTTGGAGACATGAGTTCGGCTACAAAATAAAGTTACCTTTCTCTTATCATAGGATCAATCATTCTTTGGAGTTCTCTTAAAGGTGTGGCAGAACAGGTTCCTCTTCCTCTCTAAGTTAAACATTGGAGCAAGTGACACGATCGCTTACTCGATAAATATTTTTGGGAATTAGGTGTTTCTGGCTTTGGCGAACTCAATGCTGAGTTCGCCATCCGGTTAGCTCAATCGTAGCGATCGCACGCAGTTGAAGGGGAGACTCAAAACTAAATTTGTCATTAGAGAGAGTTTGTTTTATTATAAAATCCGCCTCCAGGTGCTAGCAAAAAGTCTGGCAGACAAACCATTATGCTATGTGGCGTGTTTGTAAACATTGTGCAAATGATATTGCGATCGCCTCCGGCGGGCGGCTACGCCATCGCACAATACAGCACAACATAGAATTTGACGGGAGGAGACTGCGTGAGAATTGGTGCTAACTACTTGGGTAACGGAGAGTGTGAATTTACAGTTTGGTCTCCGCTATTAGATGGCGTTACAGTAAAAATTTTAACTCCAGAACAGCAGTTAATTCCCCTCAAGCCTCAGTCTGAGGGATACTGGCAAACGAAAGTCAGCGATGTGTATCCGGGTACGCTTTATCAGTATGTCTTAAATGGCCAAGATACTTTTGCCGATCCCGCGTCGCAGTATCAACCGGAAGGGGTACATGGGCCGTCTCAAATTGTCGATCGGCAGTTTAACTGGACTGATGAAGGATGGACAGGTATTCCTGTGGAGTCAATGATTTTTTATGAACTCCACGTTGGGACTTTTACACCAGAAGGAACTTTCAGTGCGATTATTCCCCGCTTACCGGAACTGCGGGAACTGGGAATTAATGCCATTGAAATCATGCCCATCTCCCAGTTTCCGGGAGACACTCATGTTGAGGCTTCTCTTACATATCGCAACTGGGGCTATGACGGCGTTTACCCTTTTGCTGTCCAAAATTCTTACGGTAGCCCAGCCGAACTGAAGGAACTGGTAAATGCTTGCCACCAACACAATATTGCTGTAGTGCTGGATGTGGTATATAACCACTTTGGGCCAGAAGGCAACTACATGAGTCAGTTCGCGCCCTACTTTACTAAAACCTATAAAACGCCGTGGGGCGAAGCGCTGAATTTCGACGATGCCCATAGTCAGGGTGTGCGAAATTATTTTATCGAAAATGCCCTTTACTGGTTGGGCGAATTCCACATTGATGCATTGAGACTTGATGCAATTCAGGCAATTTACGACTTGGGAGCCAAGCATTTTTTGCGAGAATTGGCGGAAGCAGTTCATCATTTCTCACAAAAAGGGCAAAAATGGAAACGCCATTTAATTGCTGAAAGCGATTTGAATAATCCGCAAATCATTCGTCCGGCAGAATTGGGTGGATATGGAATCGATGCCCAATGGAGTGATGATTTTCACCATTCATTACACACCCTGTTGACAGGCGATCGCCAAGGATATTATCACGATTTTGGGAAGCTTGCTGATTTGGCAAAAGCTTACAATGATAGTTTTGTCTACGATTGGAAGTATTCGCCCGATCGCAAAAGATTTCATGGCATAAGTTGCCGCGATCGCAATTTCTCACAGTTTACAGTCTGTATTCAGAATCACGATCAAATCGGCAATCAAATGAAAGGAGAACGCCTCACTGAGAGGATCTCTTTTGAAGGATTGAAGTTAGCTGCTGGCGCTGTGCTACTCTCGCCTAATTTACCTCTGTTATTTATGGGAGAGGAATATGGAGAACCTGCACCCTTCATTTACTTTGTCAGTCATTCCGATGCCGATTTGATTCAAGCGGTTCGAGCCGGACGCAAACAAGAATTTGAAGCATTTCACTATGCAGACGATCCCCCAGATCCCGAATCGGCAGAAACTTTCCTAAAGTCTAAACTCAATTGGAAATTACGCAAAGAGGGTAATCATAAAGTTCTGTGGAATTGGTATCGCCAGTTAATTAATTTACGCAAGACGCATCCAGCACTTTTAAATCAAGACCGCAATTTCATCGAAGCGACTAGCGATGAAGATAAGCAGGTGGTCATTGTGCGTCGTTGGTGCGAATCAAGCGAACTAATATTTGTGATGAATTTTAATTCGTCTTCAGTGAAAGTAACTCTGCCAATTCAGCAAAATGCTAATAAGTTGTTAGACTCTGCTGATACCTTATGGTCTGGGAATGGTTCTGAAGCTGCTGAACATCTGTCTGCGGGAGAAGAAGTGGAATTGCGACCTACTAGTTTAGTACTGTATGAAAAAGGATGAGGGAGAGTTACAGCAGAATTCAGAAGTCAGGAGTCAGAATTCAGAATTAGAATAGGCTCTGTGCCATGCTAACAGACCTAGATGCTGTACTTCACTAACCTGAAATCTGCTGTAGAACTTAAAGTTTCAGCCTCATAACCTCAACGTTCGAGCAAAAAGGTTCAACGTTCAGGCTAAAAGGTTCAACGTTCAAGCAAAAAGGCTCAACGTTCGAGCAAAAAGGCTCAACGTTCGAGCAAAAAGGTTCAGCGTTCAAGCAAAAAGGTTCAACGTTCGAGTAAAAAGGTTCAACGTTCGAGTAAAAAGGTTCAACGTTCGAGTAAAAAGGTTCAGCGTTCAAGTAAAAAGGCTCAACGTTCAGGCTCAAAGGCTCAAATTCACCCACCTCTAAATAGGTTTCAGATAAGATCCCCCCGCCTGCGGCGACCCCCTTAAAAAGGGGGTAAAGATCAGGAAAAGCCCCCCTTTTTAAGGGGGGTTGGGGGGATCTCCGAGAAACAAACATGTTAACCAAACCGCATCGCCCCATCTCTTATCACAACAAACTCATGCGAATTCCTACCGCCACTTATCGAATTCAGTTTACACCCCAGTTTGGCTTTGACAATGCTAAAGCGATCGCAGCTTATCTAGCAGATTTGGGTATTTCCGATTTATATGCCTCCCCTATTTTCAAAGCCCGATCTGGGAGTACCCACGGTTACGATATAGTAGATGCCACTCAACTTAACCCAGAACTGGGAACGAATGAATCCTTTGATTCCTTAGTTGGCGAAGTTCAATCCCTTGGTATGGGCTGGTTACAAGATATAGTGCCAAATCACATGGCTTATAGCAGCGAAAACGATTACTTGATGGACATATTGGAACACGGCCCAGATTCCAGTTATACTGACTACTTCGATCTTTCTTGGAATGCTCCCTTTGGCGATCGCCAAGAGCGAATTCTCGCTCCTCTCTTGGGAGATTTCTATGGTGTATCCCTAGAAAACGGACACATTCAACTCAAATACGAACAAAACGGTTTAACCGTAAACTATTACAGCTTAAAACTGCCGCTACGATTAGAATCTTATACAAAATTTATTACCCATAATCTGGGCAGACTCACCCGCACACTCGGACGCAATCACCCCGATTTTATTAAGCTATTAGGGATTTTGTATATTCTCAAAAGTGTGCCTTCAGAAGTCGCGGGAAAACAGCGACAAGACCAAATCGCATTTATTAAAGGATTGGTTTGGGAACTCTACACCACAAATGATGCCATCCACGAGTTCATTGACGAAAATATCCAAACTTTCAACGGAGAACCAGGTAATTCCGAAAGCTTTAACTTGCTAGATGAATTACTAAATGACCAATTTTACCGTCTCGCCTTCTGGAAAGTTGGGGCGGAAGAAATGAACTACCGCCGTTTCTTTACTGTCAACGAACTTATTTCCGTTAAAGTTGAAGAAGTGCGAGTTTTTAATAACACTCATAGCCTAATTAACAAGTTAGTTGAGGAGGGCAAATTTACCGGCTTACGCATTGACCATATTGATGGACTCTATAACCCAATCCAGTATCTAGAAAGGCTGCGGGAAAAAACGGGAGATATTTATATTACGGTCGAAAAGATTTTAGAACTCACTGAAGAATTGCCGGAAAACTGGGCAATTGAAGGGACATCGGGATATGACTTTCTTAACTATGTAAATGGTGTATTTTGTCAAACTGAAAATGAATCATCCTTCGATAAAATTTACCAGAATTTTATTGGTTCAAGAGCAGATTATGCCTCGATAGTGAAGGATAAAAAGCACCTGATCCTAGAAAAGAATTTAGCCGGTGATATTGACAGTTTAGCTCTTTTGTTAAAGAACATTTCCAGCAAATATCGCTATGGCAATGATTTTACCCTCAATGGCTTGAAAAGAGCGATCGCCGAAGTTTTGACCCAGTTCCCAATTTACCGTACCTATATTACCCCCGATGGAATTGGGGATAGCGATCGCGCTACCATTCAAGAAGTAATTAACCAAGCCAAAGAACAAACGCCCCTGTTGCAGCACGAACTGACCTTTATTGAAAAGTTAATGCTGCTTGAGTTTGATAACTCTCTGACTCAAACAGAACGGGAGCAGTGGATATATTTTGTCTTACGGATGCAGCAATATAGCGGGCCGCTAATGGCTAAAGGTGTAGAAGACACCACATTATATGTTTACAATCGCTTGCTATCGCTAAATGAAGTCGGGGGAAATCCCAGTCATTTTGGGATTGAATTAGCCAAATTTCATGCCTTTAACAAACAGCACCAAGCAACTTGGCCTCACACAATGAACACCACAGCTACCCACGACACCAAACGCGGCGAAGATGTGCGGGCCAGGTTGAATGTGTTGTCAGAAATCCCCGATGAGTGGGATCAGCAGGTAAATACCTGGAGTGCTATTAATCGAGGAAATCGCAGTCATCGCCACGGGTTTGCTATGCCCGATCGCAACGATGAGTATTTTATCTATCAAACCTTTGTAGGGGCGTTTCCTTTCGCGGAACAAGAACACGCATCCTTCGTGGAACGAGTGAAAGATTATATAATTAAGGCAATTAGAGAAGCAAAAGTGCATACAGCATGGTTGCGACCTGATAGCGAGTACGAACAAGCTTGTACTTCCTTTATTGAGAAGGTACTCGATCCTTCCATCTCCAGCGAATTTCTAAAAGTCTTTCATCCCTTTCAACAGAGAATTGCAGACTATGGGATATTCAATTCCCTTTCCCAAACTCTATTGAAGAGTACCACACCCGGCGTACCCGACTTTTATCAAGGAACAGAACTTTGGGAATTAAGCCTAGTCGATCCAGATAATCGCCGTCCCGTGGATTTTGAACAGCGACGCACTTACTTAAGCGCCATCCGCGAACAAGTGAAAACAGATATTCTCGGACTGATTCAGGAGTTACTGAACGACAAAACAGACGGTAGAATCAAACTGTTTTTAACGGCTCAATTACTCCAAGCCAGAACAAACTATGTTTCATTGTTTCAGGATGGTAACTATCTGCCGTTAGAAGTTCAGGGAACCTACGCCAATCAGATTATCGCCTTTGCGCGGCAGGAAGGGAATCAAACAGCGATCGCGATCGCACCTCGCTTTTTAACAAGCCTCATCCAGCCTGGAGAAAACCCCTTGGGTGAGTCAGTTTGGCAAGATACGCACCTACTATTACCCTCTGGAACTTCCCTCACTTGGAAAAACCTTCTCACTCAGCAATCTTTAGAGGTAACAGAAACATTATCTATCGGATCTGCCCTAGCTCATTTTCCAGTTGCTCTATTGGTTAGTAGTGCCGAGTAAATAATTCGTAATTCGGAATGGGCTACGTTAACGTAATTCGTAATTTGTAATAAAACTCTCTAAGAGTCCGCAAGCGTCATTAGAAATTACGAATTATGATGAATCTGTCTCGCGCAGAGAGAACACCGTAAAACCTTTGTGTACTTCTGCCGTTTTCTTCTCTGCGAGAGGCTACGCCAATGCGAATGCGTCTCTCTGCGTTTAAAAAATTATTCCAAACTCCTCAACACCCTGTCAAATTAAATTATGACCACTCCCCTAGCACTTACCACCACGCAGATTGACAACGTGCGGGCCCATATCAAAAAGACTTGGAAAACTCTAACGCGATCGCACGAACACTTATTAAAATCTGCCAAGGATACCAAACTAGACCACAAAACCGATACTCCCTGGATCGTCTACATTTCCCCCTTAGAAGATTGTCCCAATATTCAGACAGTGTTAGAGCGATCGCTATCTCCCAAAGATATGCAAGGAATTGAAATTCGCACTTTGCCTTCAGAAGTCGAAGCGATTAAACAGCATGGCTTACTATACCTACCAGGCCCTTATGTCGTACCAGGTGGTCGATTTAACGAAATGTATGGCTGGGACAGCTACTTTATATTACTGGGACTTTTGCATGATGAAGAATGGGATCTAGCACAAAGCCAGGTTGACCAATTATTGTACCAGGTGAAGCATTACGGCACTATCCTCAATGCCAACCGGACTTATATGCTGTCGCGATCGCAACCCCCTGTCCTCAGCATGATGGTTTTGGCATTATTCCAGCATACCCAGGATGAAGAGTGGTTGAGATCAACCGTACCCCTGCTAGAACAATTTTACTATTACTGGGTAGTACCGCCCCATTTGAATCCTGGAACCGGCTTATCCAGATTTTATGCCTTTGGCGAAGGCCCCGCGCCAGAAGTTGTGTTCTCCGAGCGAGATGAGGAGGGAAAAAGCCACTACGATCGCGTCAAGGAATATTACCAAACGAATGAGGTTGAAGATTACGACGTTAATCTTTACTACGATCAGGAAAATGACAAACTGACCCACCTATTTTACAAGGCCGATCGCACCATGCGCGAGTCCGGTTTTGATATCACCAACCGATTTGGCCCCTTCAGTGCTGATATCCTCCACTATGCTCCTGTGTGCCTTAACACTTTGCTGTATCAGGTAGAACAAGATATGGCGCAAATTAACAATATTTTGGGCAACGAACAACTAGAAAAACAATGGCGCGATCGCGGTGAATATCGGCGCGATCGGATCGATCAATTTCTCTGGAATGAAGAACGAGGACTCTATTGCGACTATCACTTCCAGAGTGGAAAACGCCGTTGCTACGAATTTGCTACCACATTCTATCCCCTATGGCTAGGAATTTCTTCTCAAGCCCAAGCCCAGCGCGTCGTGGAAAATCTCTCTTTGTTTGAAGCCCCAGGCGGAATTCTTACCAGTACTCATGTCACCGGAAACCAATGGGATGCTCCCTTCGGTTGGGCACCACTGACATTAATTGCTGTGCAAGGACTTCACCGTTATGGGTTTCATACAGAAGGCGATCGCATTGCCAATAAATTTCTGGCTATGGTGGTTAAAGAATTCGAGCGCCACAACACCTTAGTTGAGAAATATGATGTTGAACGCTGTTCTGCCAACGTTTCTGACGACATCTCCTTTGGATACAGTTCTAACGAAGTTGGCTTTGGCTGGACAAATGGAGTAATTCTAGAACTCCTAGCAGCCCGTGGGAAAAAGTGAAACTTTTACACTAATCGACATCCCGCCCTGAACTGAAGATTCAGGGCGGGATATAAACACAGTGCTAGTAGTCTATCAAGGTAATTTTTATTCTCTTCTTTTTCTCTTTCTTTGCGACCTTTGCGCCCTTTGCGGTTCGTTTTTTATCCCGCAAAACTAAGTTGATAGACTACTAGATTCATTAACAAAGATATGGCTGCGGCAAAACTTGGTGTACATCGTAGGCTTGCGGCGAGGGGAGACAAAGCACAGCCTTGGCGGGATCAGGTTATTCGGGTTTAATAAGCGATCGCGAGCGGATGTGATATTATCTACGCACTTGACCGCTAAATCCAGCTGCTTTAAACTGCTTTAGCTTCAACGGAGTAGGCTGATTAGCAGGTACAGAAATTCTCAACTCAAAATCGCTAATACCTGTTGGGACTTCAGCAATAGAACCTAAACGAGTCCGGTTTTGCATCACTGAGTCATTATTAGCATCATAGATGCGTCCAAAAATATCTGCGTCGTAGACTGTTTTATTAGTGCCATTTTCTGCCTTGCCAATAACAATAAAGCAATTAGCGGCTGCGCTACCACTACTAATTACAGCCCCTTTTGCTAGTTCTGGCGGACAATCCTTATAAGTAACATCAAATAATCTAATCTGTGTCAACGCTACAGCAGAGGGAGCGATCGCCAACGATAGAAACGCGATGAAACAGGAAATCAAAACAACCGTGAGTGAGCGCAACCGCATACAAGACCCCGTTACTGAATCCAAGAATATGTAACTTATAATCTCAGCTTACCTGAATTTCACTACAAGGGATTGAAGACTTTAATTTAACCTTTGTAATAATTAAGGAAATAACCCTCAATTGCCATTAAATTATGACTCCAGATGAGATTGAAGCATCTATGCTCGCAGCCTTTAATGATTGTGATGCAGCAAGCTGTCCTCTCACTGACACGCAGAAGCAGATATTACTGCAAGTAATCGAGCAAATTCAGGGAAGTTACACCTCTGGGGTGTCAAGTATTGCTAATCCGTTAGATGAACTTACCTCAGAGGAGTTAGAAGTATTTTTACAGTTTGTTAAAGACGAAGAACAACGCAACCGCACTTGGAAAGTGCAATTACTTAACGACTGGCTGCTAGAAAATGACTCTGGAACAGTACAGTTTATTCGGCAACGCTATGGTTTACAGTGGTTGAATCGCGTTCAGTCATGCCATTTTGATAAGTATTCTTATTTTGAGGATGCACTAAAGTTAAGAGTAGGCGATCGCATTGAAGTTTCCAATGCACTATGGGAATGGGTGCAAGAAGATGGCCCTTGTAAGCGAGAATGGTTTCCCTGTATGGTGATTAAAGTCGAGGAAATTAGCAACGGTGATGATTCCTCTACTAACTGCGTCGTCCGCTTCTTCAACGGCGCTGAGTATGAAATTCAAGGAATCTACGAATGGAATCGCTATAACTGGCGTTGGCCGCAGAAATAGTGAGGAGTTAGAAGTTAAGAGTAAATCTAATTGAGCCTTTGAACTCCGTTACAGCGGTTCCCATTCAGATGCGGTACAACATTACATCACCAGGTGTAGGGGCACGGCAGTGACCATTGGTGTCAACTTAAGAGGATTTTGCCCAAATTTGCTGGGTGTAAGCGTCAATCTCACTATGGCGCTTACGCCTAGTTTTGACTAGTCCAAACAGCTTTTGATGTTCCACAAGAGAAGGAACAGCATCACTGGCATCACCACGGAGAACAGCTTGAGAGAAATGGTATAAACTGCGAAAGACCATCTCTGTAGAAATGTGGTCTAAGGGTTGATTCAATGCGATGCCTACGGCGGTAAACTACGCAACCTGGGTACACAACTGATTTAAAACTGCATAAAAAATCCATGTTGCCAAAATTTGGATTTGAACACCATTACTATCACCAACCCAGATATAAGCCAAACCCAAAAGCCTTTTTGTGAGCAAAAAAGCATCTTCAACACGCCAACGACGACGATATAATTCACATCCCTGTTGGGCAGATAAAATTTGAGGATCAAGTACGTTTGTCAGATAGTAATACCAAGTTGAACCCCACAAAACAGAAACTAAACGCACTTGGCGCTGGCAAGGGTTAGAGCGATACTCTCCCATAGATATAATTTCATCAGTTTTCTTTTCTTCGTTTTCATCCGACTTCAAAGGTTTAAAGCTCAGGGGAGATAGCAATGAAAATATCTCTTTCTCAATTCGTTCGATCGGCGGCGCTGGTAAATGTTTTTGTTACCGCAGGTCTGGGTTTCCTTTTCTCGCTGGACGTTTTGTACTCATGACGTATCACTAAGAACATCAAACCAGATATTCTTAGATTACATCTTATGCTGACTTTTTGCTTAAGTTGACACCAATGGGCACTGCCGTGCCCCTACACTTCGCGATTAATGTTGTACCGCATCTGAATGGGAACCGCTATAAGTTTTTGTAAACTTCCACGTTTCATCGTTGTGGCTTTGATCTGCGGTAGCAAGCATTGTAAAAATGATAGGATATCAAATATGAGTTGCTTGTAGCTTTAGAGTTGGTGTTTCAAAGACAAAAACTCTACTACATCAGCCCTCTTTATTCATAGTCTTTTTTTAGTGAAGTATTGTAAAAATGGCGAAAGAAATAGAGCGGAAATATTTAGTTAGAGGAGATAGTTGGAGAGGATTAGCCGAGGGTAGTGTATATCGTCAAGGATACATTGCCACACAAGACAAAACAACTGTACGTATACGTATAGTAGGTGAAAAAAGTTATTTGACTATTAAGGGCCCCAGTATCAAATATTCGAGATTAGAGTTTGAGTATCCTATTCCTGTGAAAGATGCTCAAGAAATACTTGAGACATTATGTGAACGTCCCTTTGTAGAAAAAGTCAGATATAAAATCGAGTTTAGTGGTTTGATTTGGGAAATAGATGAGTTTGATGGTGTTAACAAAGGATTAATATTAGCAGAAGTTGAACTCAATGATGAAAATCAACAAATTGAACTACCAAACTGGATTGGACAAGAAGTTTCTGATGACTCCAGATATTTTAACAGCAATTTAGTAAAACACCCTTTTTCAGAATGGTAATGGCGAAAATATTAGAAACATCCCACTGAATATTACATAGACTTCATCCGGGTGGTTAAATTCGCTGGGGATTCATGCTAATTTCATTTCTGGCTGCCAAACTAATAAGTAAATATAGAAAGAGGAAACTTATTAGGTGAAGACTTATGCAACTGCTATCTTTGAGGAATGGCTTTTTAGTGTTAACCTTTAGTGCGATCGCTTCAGTCGGTGGGTTAATCACAGGCTGTACTAGCACTGCTTCCCAGAACCAAAGCCAAGGGCCAGAAGCAACCGCCACCACTGCTAATGACAAGCAGATGATGAATCACAGTATGGGAATGGATTTAGGCCCAGCCGATGCTAATTTTGATTTACGATTTATCGACGCTATGATACCACACCATCAAGGGGCTGTGGAAATGGCGAAAGTTGCACAGGTAAAATCAAAACGTCCTGAAATCGAAAAACTAGCAGACAATATTATCAAATCGCAAAACCAAGAAATCACTCAGATGAAGCAGTGGCGACAAGCTTGGTATCCCAAGGCGGGAGATAAACCAATGGCTTACAACAGTCAAATGGGTCACATGATGGAGATGTCGTCCGATCAAATGAAAGGCATGATGATGAGTCAGGATTTAGGTGCAGATGATGCTGAGTTTGATTTGCGCTTTATCAATGCGATGATTCCTCACCATGAAGGGGCTGTAAAAATGGGCCAAGATGCCTTGAGTAAGTCTAAGCGTCCTGAAATCAAGAAATTAGCCCAAGAAATTGTTAAAGCACAAGAGGTAGAGATTAAAGAAATGCAACAATGGGGAAAAGCCTGGTACAACAATTAGCTGATGCTGGTGCTTTACCACGTAGTGATGCTCTTGAATCCGAAACTCTGTTAGCTAGGGATTTCCTCCAGCTTCAGATGCCTAGCTCACTGACTATATTCTCAGGCAAAAAGACAAATAAAAAAGCCAAGGCACAAAATTATAACTTTGCGCCTTGGCTTTTTTATTTGTTAGGCTGAGGAGTCATCCGCAGATATGGTTTGACTTCCTGGTAGCCTTTGGGAAATTTCTCTTTGAGTACTTCTGGATCTTTGAGTGAGGGGACAATTACAACATCCTCTCCATCTTTCCAGTCAGCTGGCGTTGCCACGCTGTAGTTATCAGTCAATTGCAGAGAATCAATCACCCGTAAAAGTTCGTCAAAGTTGCGTCCCGTGCTGGGAGGATAGGTAAAAGAGAGACGGAGTTTCTTATTGGGGTCAATCACGAAGACCGAGCGCACTGTCACAGCCGCATTAGCGTTGGGGTGGATCATGTCATAAAGGTCAGCAACCTTGCGATCCACATCCGCCAAAATTGGGTAATTAAGGGTGGTGCTTTGAGTTTCTTCAATGTCTCCCACCCAGCCTTTATGGGATTCTACATCATCAACGCTGAGTGCGATCGCTTTGACATTGCGCTTGTCAAATTCTGGTTTTAGCTTGGCAACTGTGCCGAGTTCTGTTGTACAAACAGGTGTAAAATCAGCAGGGTGAGAAAACAGCACAACCCAGCTGTCACCTGCCCATTGGTAAAAATCGATGTCGCCGTGTGTTGAGGCTTGCGTAAAGTTGGGTACTGTGTCACCTAGACGGAGAGCCATGAGAGATTCCCTGTAGTTAGAAAAGCATATATATTCTAGTATGCTATGCCATCATGACATAAAACCCCCATTTCCCAATCGGGCTTTAGCAGTTTGAAACAAAATTTTAGGTTGTCAGCGCTCTCAGATCAAGGAAGAAAGAGAGATAAAAACTATTGACTAAAATGCACATATATGCTCTTAGTTAATATGTTTTCCCTATAGGTTTTTCCTTACATAGAGGATTGCCAATATCAGGGCGATAGCTGACTACAAGCTATTGCAAGTCTAGCCTGATTGAGTTGCAACATTTCCACATTATTATTGCAGAACTATGATAAACCTTCTCTGCCATAAATACAATATTTTGAGAAGTTTCTAAGTTGCTTGCTGAAAAGCTTGGGCAATAGCATTGCGGGCAAGTTTAGGTTGCAAGTTCCGATCGTAGGGAAGCGGACGCAAAAATTGCTGGCGACTTCGATCGGCTTTAAATTTTCCTGGCATGTAATTGAGATCGCGTATCCAGCTATAACGATCGGTAATCCCCCATGTAATTAGAGTATCAACATTAGCCGCAAAGCATAAATCGAGATATCGCGTGTAACTGTCAGCTACCATCCGATCTAACTCTTGGATAGTGTTGGGTAATGGGAAATCAATGATAATATCTAATTCCGTAATTACTGGTTTCACTTGAAGATCGTTAAGTCTTTTTAAGACAGAACTAAATCCTTTAGCATCAAAAGGGTATGCAGTAGAAAACCATAGATGCGATTCTATACCTGCGCCGTCGATTTTAGCTCCATTATTCTTTAAGTATTCGATCAATGCTAACCATCGGTCTGCTCTCCATGAAGCGCCTTCCATGCTACTCTCGTTTAGGTAAAAGAGCTTAGTACTATCAACTGAAGCCGCAAATTTAAACAATTCCAGAATATATTCCGGTGTTAATCCTGGAAGTAAACCATAGATAGCATCATTGGTTTGATTTGGATTAGCAGCGATAATTTCATTAGTAATATCCCAAGACTTTAAAACGGGGCTATTCTTATAATGTCCCATGACCCCAGTAACATGTTCTTGCAGTTGTTGCATTGTGGGGGGAAAAGAAACCCAGCTAGGTAATGCCTGATTCCAAAGAAGGGTATGACCGTGCAATTGTATATTATGTTTTTGGCAGAAATCAGCAATTACATCTGCTGACTTAAAGGTAAATACTCCTGGTGATGGTTCAGTAGCGTTCCATTTTAATTCACCATTCGGTGTCGCAATCGAACATTCACGAGCAAGTAGGGCGGCATAACCGGCATCTTTTTGTAAAGCGACACTATCAATTGCTGCGCCATAAAGTTTTCCTTTGGTAGCAGCTAATTGCCGAAGCGGAGAATTTACATTTGTACTTGTATAACTTGCCATAGCAACATTAGTGCTATGCCCTTCTTTTTGATTTCCCTTTTGTAAAACCCCCATACTCAATAAAGCAGAAAGGCTTGTGTATCCTGCATTTTTTAAAATTTTTCTCCGAGAAAGCATAAATTTTCGTCCATTTTCACAACGGTTGATTGTCGAATATGCAACGCCAGAACAGTTGCTATAAATTGTTCTGGCGTTAACCCTAAAGCAAGTCGCAAATTATGAATATCTCCCAGGACTCTGGCTGTTTGATGTTCAAGGGGTTTTTGATAGCAATCTAACCATGCGAAATCTGAGCCTCCATCAGTAAATACGCGCAATTTATGTTTTTTTAGTAAAATTTCTTGCTTGAATGAATGAAGGGAGTTTTTTAAGTTATGCCGAACTTTAATTCAAAGAGGAAAACCAGGGTGCGATCGGATATGATTTCGATAGCTTATCTTTCCGTGCTAGCTTCTGGCTTGGACTAAGCTTCTTGTGCTTCGTCTACCGACTGGGGTGCATTGGAATTAGGGGAGTTCATCACGAGAAGTAACAGCATTCATCCTCAAGACTATTAATAATTGATTCTGCTGGTAGATTGAATGTCAATGTTTAGATTGCTATTGTGTATTTGTTAGTACAAAACGTTACTCAAATTAAAATAATGAATATTCTTGCTTGGATTGTTTTAGGTCTAATCGCTGGTGCTATTGCAAAGGCTATCTACCCCGGTCATCAAGGCGGCGGAATCTTAGCAACAATCTTATTAGGAATTATCGGTGCTTTTATTGGTGGTAGTTTGGGTGTATTTTTCAGTACAGGAACCTTGGCATTAGCCGCCCCCACTTTGAGCATTCCCGGTATTGCAGTAGCGGTTCTTGGCGCAATTGTCGCTGTTTTCTTGTGGAATGCGTTAAATAGCCGCAGTGCTTTGTAAGAAATTAAATTGGAATTAATTAATAGTAAAAATCAGGGAACTCATTTGACTATATTTTCTCCCTGAATTGAAATAAAACAATAGCGCTTACCTATATTTAGGTAGGCGCTATTATTCTTAATGGTCTTGAACTGAACCAAGGCTTATGCAAAACTTGAGATCCTTTGCTTCACAATCTAACATCTGAGGAATTGATCAATGGCGCGTCTAGCCCTGCTGAGTGTATCTAACAAAACTGGTTTAATTGACCTAGCCCGTAGCTTGGTTGAAGAATTCGACTTTGATTTAATCAGCAGTGGGGGAACAGCCCAAGCCCTCAAAGATGTGGGACTCCCTGTCACCAAAGTTGCAGATTACACAGGTTCACCAGAAATTTTAGGTGGCCGAGTCAAAACGCTGCATCCCCGAATTCATGGCGGGATTTTGGCGCGGCGAGATGTTCCCCAAGATATTACAGATTTAGAAAATAACCAAATTCGCCCGATTGATTTAGTGGTGGTGAATCTATATCCTTTTGAGGAAACGATCGCTAAACCAGGGGTAACATTAGCTGAAGCCGTTGAACAGATTGATATCGGTGGTCCAGCTATGCTAAGGGCATCATCAAAAAATTTCGCCCATCTCGCTGTATTATGCGATCCAGCACAGTATGGTGAGTATTTGGAAGAATTGCGCCAAAATAACGGTGTAGCATCCCTAGAGTTTCGGCAAAAGGCAGCTTTAAAAGGATTTTCGCATACTGCTAGTTACGATCGCGCGATCGCATCTTACCTCGCAGAAGCACAGCAGTACACCCTTAACGGTACACAATTACAATCTCTGCGTTACGGCGAAAATCCTCATCAACCCGCCACCTGGTATCAAACTGGTACTACTCCAACGGGATGGGCAGCCGCTACGAAATTGCAAGGCAAAGAACTTAGTTACAATAACCTAGTTGATTTAGAAGCCGCACGCCGAATTATTGCGGAATTCACTGATACCCCCGCAGCAACGATTATCAAACATACAAATCCTTGTGGTACGGCATTAGGAAGCACGATTTCAGAAGCATACCAAAAAGCTTTCAATGCTGATTCTACTTCTGCCTTTGGTGGGATTGTCGCACTCAACCGTCCGATTGATGCGGCTACAGCTAGCGAGTTAACTAAAACATTTTTAGAATGTGTGGTTGCACCAAGTTGTGATGCGGAAGCTCAAGAAATCCTTGGTAAAAAATCCAATGTGCGAGTTTTGACTCTGGCTGATTTAAGCAGTGGAAATAAGGATACCGTAAAAGCGATCACAGGTGGTTTCCTTGTCCAAGCTAGCGATGACATCATTGCTGATACCAGTCAATGGCAAGTTGTGACTGAACGCCAACCCACTGACAGCGAATTAGCCGAATTGCTGTTTGCTTGGAAAGTTTGCAAACACGTTAAATCTAATGCCATTGTTGTGACAAGCGATCGCACTACACTAGGAGTAGGTGCTGGTCAAATGAACCGTGTCGGCTCAGTAAAAATTGCTCTAGAACAAGCTGGAGAAAAAGCCCAAGGTGCAACTCTCGCCAGTGATGGATTCTTCCCCTTTGATGATTCAGTCAAAACAGCCGCAGCCGCAGGAGTTACAGCCATTGTCCAACCAGGGGGAAGTTTGCGCGATAAAGATTCTATCATTGCTGCTAACGAACTGGGTTTAGTTATGGTCTTAACTGGTGTACGTCACTTTTTACACTAAATCACTGCTGATATAGTGTGCAGTTGAGAAAGTGTCACACTATATACTTTCTTTATGATTGAACTAGTGATATCTTTTAGTCGTGTGTGAGGAGCAAGTTAAAAATAAAAAGCGCCTGGGGTGGAAACACGGCAACACTCCCAAGCGCTTTTTAATTTTTCAGAAATGTGATTGCTTGTAAAGTTTTGAAAATGTCACTCAATGTACTTGCCATTTGATAGAAGTAGTGATATCTTTTCATCGTGTGTGAGGAGCAAGTTAAAAATAAAAAGCGCCTGGGGTGGAAACACGGCAACACTCCCAAGCGCTTTTTAATTTTTCAGAAATGTGATTGCTTGTAAAGTTTTGAAAATGCCACTCAATGTACTTGCCATTTGATAGAAGTAGTGATATTGTCTACTTGTGTGTGAGGAGCAAGTTGAGAATAAAAAATGCCTGGGGTGGAAACACGGCAACACTCCCAGGCATTTTTTAATTTGTATATAAGAATTGGATTATTGGTGCAGTTTTGAAACTGTCACCTACTATAAACGGCTTTTGATTGAAGCAGTGATAGTATTTAGCTGTGTGAGGAGCAAGTTAAAAATAAAGAACGTCTGGGGTGGAAACACGGCAACACTCCCAGACGTTTTTTAATTGGTGTGTAAAAACGAGTACTTGCAGATATGCTGGAATTATTGAGATAATTAGCCACAGTCTAAAATCCAGTAAACTTCACCCCCAATCAAAGATTCAGGTGCAAATCAATCGGCTGACTCAACAAATTCAATTCATCATCGAAATTGATCGATTGAAACACGTGATGCGCCAAACCCTACTCATGGATGGGTCACGCCGGGAAAATAGTGCAGAGCATTCTTGGCATTTAGCTATAATGGCGATCGCATTAGCAGATTATGCCCCAGAGGGTGTTGAGATGTTCCATGCCATCAAAATGCTACTAATTCACGATTTGGTAGAAATTGATGCAGGTGATACCTTTTGTTATGATGTGCAGGGTAACGACAGCAAAGCAGAACGAGAAGCACAAGCAGCTTTGCGTTTATTCGGACTTTTGCCAACAGACCAAGGTAGCGAGTTGCATTTACTTTGGGATGAGTTTGAAGCAGGAGAAACACCCACTGCTAAGTTTGCCGCAGCCCTAGACCGTATACAACCCTTGCTGCACAATCAGCAAAATCAGGGCGGAACTTGGTGCATTCATGGCATTAGCCGCGACCAGGTGATGAAACGGGTAGCGCCGGTCGAAACAGGTGCGCCAGAACTGTGGCCCTTTGTTTTGCAATTGATTGATGATTGTGTCGCAGCAGGGTATTTAAAAGAGACTCCTACCCTGAAGATTTAGGGTTGATGTGCCAAAATTTCTTCCCACTCAGATGAAGAAAGGGGTTGCAACTCTATCTTCACATCAAAACAATCACTAGCTGCGATAATTAAAGCTGCAATAATATTTTCTATACTCAGACTTTGAGGCAATTGTCCAGTCGTAAAAGATTCTGCACCAAATACTTGACCAAACAGTTTGGTATCCGGTTGCAAACGCATAGAACCATGTTGCAAAATTGCCCCACTACGTCGCAGTTGAGCGCTACCAATGAGTTTGGTACTATCTGGCAAAACTAAATCTGCACTGGTTGCTGTACCAAAACAGTTAGGGTTGTGGATGTAACCTCGCCCTTCTGTACCATAATGTAATTCTACGCCGAGCGATCGCCAGCCTTGAATCAAAAACTCACAAATTTTTTCATACACCTGGAGGCGATTACCCGTAATTCCAGATGTGATTACAGCGTAAGTTAAATCACCTTGGTGTAACACCGCCCGTCCCCCAGTCGGACGGCGCACCAAATCCAGTTTATGTCCTTGCCAAGTCAAATTTCGCCAATATTCAGGGTATTGGCGTTGATGATAACCAAGAGAAATGGCAGATGGCGACCAGGTATAAAAGCGTAGAGTTGACGGATGCTTTCCAGACTGGTGTTGTTCTAGTAACCAACGGTCAATCGCCATCTGCACATTGCCAGCCGCCTCTAGCAAAGGAATTAGTCGCCACACTTTAGAATTCAAGGCTTAGGAGACGTGATGAATCGCGTTTGTACAGGAGTTAGGAGAGAAGCAATTAGTCAAGTTGCACCAAATTCAGATTGTAAGTCTTCATCGTTGTTATCTGCGATCGTTGCCACAATGGTAATCAGCCGAGACACTTCGCCAGGAGATAACTCTGCCAAGGTGCGTGTTGATATCACAACCACTCGGTTTTCTATAATACCAAAACGTGCTTCAAAAGTGCTGGAGCAGTTCAACTCCAAAAGATACCGCATCAATTTAGGTTCGTCTTTAGCAGGTAAATTTAGCACCGCAGACCAAACCGTTATGGTGTCTTCATCGGTTGTGCCGTTGAGTTGGACAAATACTTCCACACTTCCGTACTTAAACTTCCAGAGATAACCACCCTCTGGAGTATGGCTAACCATCGCACTATCATCTTGTTCTAAAGAGTCGATGACATTTTCAATTACCTCCAGATGGTTAATGCTTGCCGTCTGGGCGATTAACTCATTAACGGATTCGTTACTAGTTAGGGGTTCTTGGTAGCTTGTCATACAGATTTTTTTCTCGACATACTTGCTGTTTCATCTACACATACTTTATAACTTGTGGATGCAGTTAGTTTGAGCTTCCTTTTACGGATTCTCGATCTACTGTTGATATAGGACTAGTATTTGATTTTTGAAAAGATACGTAGGCTGTGTTAGCACGGAGAGTACGGCACCAAAAACCCTGGAATCAGGTGCGTTACGGCTTACGCCTAACACACGCTACATATACTTAGATTTTTTCATAAATCAAATCGGATTCCTATATCTAGTAGTAGTATTGACCTAAACCCTGGTGTAGACGTGGTTTCTAAACGCCTTTTTAACTCAAAAAAGCCTGCGTAGGCAGACTTCTTTGAGATACCCACAGACTTTAGTCTGTGGGCAGTTTCATATTTTTGCAGAAGATTAAAGACTAATTTCAATCAACGTCTTTAACTGTTCTCTTCACTGCATTCCCTGCATCCTCAGCTGTGCGTTGAACATTTTTACCAGCATCCTCAGCCCCACGCTGAACATTTTTACCAGCATCTTCAGCCCCACGCTTAACATTTTTTGTTAAGTCTTCGGTAGCATTCTGGGTATTTCCTTTGAGATTATCAAATCCGCGCTGAGTCCCTTTAACTAAACCTTCCCGGACTTCATCAGCTGAACTGCCGATATCTTCACCCAATTTCTTAACTCTTTCACCAAGGGGTGTACCTTGTTGGAAATTTCGACCATATTGCTCTCGGCTGTCGATTCCCTTCTGCTCAATATTTTTTTGAGCATTTTTTACTAGTGCCTCAGCTTTATCATTTGCTGCCTTTTCATCTTTCGCTCTGGGATCTACATCACTAAAGTTATTCATCCCACCAGCCGGAGAGGACATAGGATAATCTTTTGTAGGATCGTATTGTTGGCTATTTGGTGCTTGAGCGCCAGGCTGTGGTGGCTGTGATGCTACTCCTGGAGTACCACAAGCTTGTGCCGTAAATAGAAATATTCCTACTAAAAGAACAGTTAAAACTTTCAGGGGACGAATGTTTTTCAACCAATTCATTGCTTTTTTCATAGTTCTCACTCCTTGCATTTTTGTAATCGGGTTAGACTTCAACCAAGATAGCATTTGGAATTATTTTTGTATCCCAAACATTCAGAAATGAATAATAACTTTACTTAATGTTATGAATAATGCAATAAGTTTTACATCTAGCGCAAGTCACATATTAATTAGTACAAAAAGAATAATTTTATCTAACTCTAGGAAGATATAAATTAAAATAATATGGTTTTCGTAAAAAGAACTACGTCAACCTGTTTGATGCTTCAAAAGCTTTGGGTATGTAGCTGATGTGCTATAAAATTTGAGGTATTTAGCCGTTGTTGCTCACCGTTAAATTACTAAATTCATGAAGCAATTTTTACGCTGGATAATTTTGGGGGGAACGCTGTTTTTTTTAGCCAAAGCCTTGAAGGATAATTGGATTGGAGTGACTGCTATCCGCATTGATGGGGTAGGATGGGCAATTATAGCGATCGCTACAGGGGTAACTTTACTAGCACATACTTGGGCAGGCTTGGTCTGGACTTGGATTTTGCAAGAGTTAAATCAACCTATATCATCTCCCCAATTTATCCAAGTTTACCTAAAAACGAACATCGCTAAGTATTTACCAGGTAATATCTGGCATTATTACGGGCGAATTCTCGCCGCCAAAAATGCTAATGTCTCGGCTGGTGCAGCCACTTTAAGCGTTTTGCTAGAACCCCTACTCATGCTAGCGGCTGCTTTAATCATCATTGTCTTATGCAGTAGCCAATTTGCGGCGGCTAATACTACTGTTGTTATCCAAATACTGCAATTGCTGAGTTTAGCTGTAGTTCTTTGTGCGATTCATCCCTGGTTTTTAAATCCAGTTATTCGTTTTTTATCCAGATTGAAAGCAAAAAAGTCTGTTGCTACCACTGAAGAAACTATTCCCTTAAGTCTTAAAAGCTACCCTGTACGACCTTTATTAGGAGAATTGGGCTTTATGGGATTACGCGCCACTGGGTTTATATTGACTATGTTCGCCCTGGGTTCGTTGAATCTAAATCAAATTCCTTTGTTGTTAGGGGCTTTTAGTTGCGCTTGGCTGTTAGGGCTTGTGATTCCAGGTGCGCCTGGTGGGTTGGGTGTGTTTGAAGCGACTGCATATCAACTTTTGCAACATCACTTTCCATCGGCCCTAGTATTTAGTGCGATCGCTCTATATCGCCTTATTAGTATTCTAGCTGAAACTGCGGGCGCTGCCCTCGCTTGGTTAGACGAACGTCTTGCTAAAGCCTAAATTAGGCGACACTTATTTGTGTCTATCTACTTTCATCTGTGAAAACACACGATAACCATCCAAATTCAACTGCGGATTACTACTTTGTTCTTCTTCCATCTTAATCAAGTTATATTCTACGTTTTCTGCATAAATTGCAAAGGTGATATTAAAAATTTCCATAAAGTTGATTACACCTTTACACTCATCTTCAGGATAATTTTCATAAAAACGAATTAGACGAGCAATCCGAGTTTCTAAATGCTTACGGGAATTTTTAGAAATTAAAATAATCTTTAATAGTATAATAACCAATGTTAAAGCATGACCTTGAGTCGTTAATAATAAAAATAATGACGAAGGTTCTTTCCCATTTTCTATTGTCAAGCAATCAATCACTCGATTACAGGTTCTCAAAAATAATTCTTTAGTAACAAACTCCTGATCGTAATCTTTCTTCCATATTGATAAAATATCTATAAATTGCTGCTTCCAAGTTTCGATAGATTCTTGTTTATCTAGAGAAATAAATAGATATTTTTCGAGGTTGATTTTAAATTCTTCCAAAGTCTGATTTTGAGTTTGTTTAATAAATATACGGGCAATATTCTCATGACTAAAAACACCTCTTTTTAAAACAATTGCTTTTATTAAATGCAGAGCATTGTCTCCCAAAACGCTAGGATTTTTATATCGTGTTGTGCTTGAGACAGCAGATTGAGAACGAGCAATATACATTGCTAATTCAAACTTAAATTTATCTTTTATCTGTTTAGAAAGCTTTCTAGCAGCCTCTTGCTGCTCTATGGGATTATTTTTATTAACAGATTGATCGATTAATAAGTAGGAACTATAGCGATTTGCCCAATGACCTCTAGATGATTCGTCATACTTAGCAGCAAATAATTTCAATTCTTGGTAGTCTTTACTATTGACAAAATTCTCTAGCCAGCTTTTACAAACTTTTACTATTGGGGCATTATCGGTTTTTATCTTCAGATTTTCATTAACGAATAAATTAACTAATTCTTGGATATATTTATCTTTCCGGTTAGTTTTCCAATTATTAACTATGATATAGCAACACCGTTTAAGTGTATTATGTAATTCCTGTTCGTTATCATCTAAAAAAATACTATATATTCCAGGGATATAATCGGAATTTTCTGAATCAAGACCGTGTATAAATAAACCTTGAAATTCTCGCAAAACATCCTCTGGCGACAGTTTTTTGGTAATTTCCATGAAGAAGCTATAAACCTCTTCTTGTGCAATTTGCACATCTATCTGCCTAGAGTTAGACGTAAAATTATGGGGATTTTCCTGACTAATTGATAAACTATTAGCGTTCATTCCAGTTATCAGGACAAAAAGACTTCCTGTTCATATTATTACCAGCTTAACCTTGGTGAACAGTAGCATCAATCTATTCTTCTCAAATTCAGTAATCTTTTTACACAAATTTGATAAAATCCAACCATAAATAAAGTCTTAAACCCAAATTGTTTAATACTTCATCAAATTATTCAGTGAAATTATTTAGCTTCAGTATAGGAATCCGGTTTGCTTTCTGAAAAGATACGTAGGGTACGTTACGCTAACGCACCCTACTGGCGTGGCAAGCTTAAAGCAAAAAATATTGATTTATCTCAATTTTCTCTCAAATCTATTGCAACATTTTAGCCTTGCCGCGCCACTAGAAATACTTATATTTTTTCAAAAATCAAATATGACTCCTATATTAGTCCTATATTACTGAATATGTACACATATTTTTTACAGAAGCTACTTCATAAATCTCAGGTTTTATTAAAAGTTTATATACTTTCTGCTTTAGTTACTTAAATATGTGATTTAAGAGTTGATTCCTATAAACTATCTTTTTAAAAGAATCAGTAGTTTTTCTCTTTTCTTAATAAGCTAAATACAACTAAAGTATTAATGGTTGTGCTGGCTTAGTTGATTAACAAAAACGTCAACTATCCCAGATGTATCTACTTGCTAACTCTCTATCAGACTGATTCAGCAGTTTCAAAATGACTGCTCTCTTTTGATTAAAGAGAAAATTCCATTACCCTTAATTTATAAGGGATTTGATTGGGTACGCTCCAGTCTTTTTAGCTAATTAATGTCCTAACAAGTGCTAGTAATTATCCAATCAAACCTGACTCTCAGGTTTGATTGGATAGAAATACCATGATCTATATGGTGAAGTTACGGTTTTATTTATAACTAAGAACAAGCACAACTTCTTGAAACTTTGAATATTTACCAATCATTTTGCCAATCTCTATGCAACAATATTTTTATCGTTTGCTCATACTAGCATTAGGAACAACTTCGACTTTCATCATTACTCCATGTCAAGGTCAAACTCCAGTAAAGCCCAACAGTCAAAATACTGAAAATATTAGCTCCATATCTTCAAATTCATCTTCGGCTATCCCATTGAGTGATTCTGCCAATTCTACTAATAACAAACCAGCTATCATCTCTGAGGCAATCAACAACTCTTCTACTGCTAATGCCAATATAACTACAACTAAGCCAAAGCTACGGATTCCTATATCCAGCAGAATTTTTCCCACAGCTTCGATGCGGCAATAATCAGTGGCTAATATCAGTGGCTAATATAGGACTAGTATTTGATTGAATATCATCCATAGCGGTTCTCGTTTGGATGCAATATACCCTGACCTCACTTCCATTCCTCTCTCTTTTAAGAAGAGAAGAATGGAAGTGTTACTCCTCAACGCAACAAGGGTTGGGGATATTTTTGTTAGGGTCTATATTGGACTTAACTGAGAACCGCTATACTATGTGAGGCATAGCTTAATTTGCTTTATGCTTGCATTTGACAGAGCAATAAACCAAACCATTGATTTGGATCTGTCCACACTTCAAGAGGTGATAAACCCTGTGCAGTGAGTTGCTGCTTGATGGTATGGAGGTCAAATTTGCGGGAAATTTCGGTAAGGATAGTCTCACCTAGTGCAAAATTAACCTTCAGGCTAAGAGCCTGTAATTCTACAATTTGCGATCGCAGGCTGCGTAAATGCATTTCTATTTGCTGCTCACTTTCGTTGTAAAACGCCCAGTGTTCAAACTGCGTGGTGTCGAAATTGCCGTCAAAGCGCTGATTTAAATGCTCTAGCATATTGAGGTTAAATGCTGCCGTCACTCCTTGGCGATCGTTATAAGCTGGTTCTAAAATCTGTTTCGGCTTTTGTAAATCTATCCCCAACAAGAAATACTCACCTACTTGCAGGGCTTCTGTAATTTCCGAAAAGAAGACATCACACTCACCAGGTGTAAGATTACCTAAACTGCTACCAATAAAACAAATCATCCTGCTGGGTAATTGTGTTGGTAGGAGTTGTGCAAGCGCTAATTCATAAGTTCCTGCTAGTGCATAAACTTGCAGTAAAGGATAATCTCTCAATAACTGCTTGGCGCTAGTCTCCAACATCCCTGCACTCACGTCAATTGGTAGGTAGTGCAGAGAATAGCCTAGATTCTGGTAGGCATCTAGCAAAATCCGGGTTTTGGTAGAACTGCCACTGCCAAGTTCTACCAATTCACAAGGGCCAGTAATCTTAGCAATTTCGCCAGCATACTGCTGTAAAATCGTTGTTTCTGTGCGTGTGAGATAATATTCTGGTAAATCGCAGATTTGCTCAAATAGCTCGGAACCACGGTCATCATAAAAGTAACAAGGGGGTAGAGATTTAGGTGTTTGAGTTAATCCCTTCACAACATCACTCCCACTACTAGGTGCAACTATTTGAGTTGCTCCTAGCAAACGCTGTATCTGCAAGCGTTTTTCAACGTTGTTTTGAGAAGTAACATTACTGTTAACAGCTTTAGATATCGACATTAAACCTCCGTATGCTTGGCGTAATAAGTTACCTTTGATGGCAAACCTTTACTCCAATAGTGAAACACATCGTCATAGCTAATAAAATCATGCTTGAGCTATATAGCTCAAGCATTAAGACAGAAGATGCTCGTAAGGATTCAGGCGAACTGAGGTAAGGAAGTAAGCTGTCGTGCATTTAATTTGCACAGCTAGGGCGGGCAAGATGCCCACCCCACAAGAGATTTATTTTTTGGAGAATGCAAATTAAAATATTTTCAGCTTAAAAGGCAGATGATGAATATTCCACCTTCACTTAACACAATTATTGGGCAACAGCCTTACCCGCTTTTATTTACCGTCATCAGTGGTTCCCACTTGTATGGTTTTCCGTCGCCAGATTCTGATTATGACTTGCGTGGTGTGCATATTTTACCAGTTCAAGAAGTGGTGGGATTAGAAACTGGTAATGAAACTATTGAAATTTCAGAAGTTTGTGAATCTTTGGAAATTGATTTAGTAACTCATGATGTCAAAAAATTCTTTTTGATGCTACTTAAAAAGAATGGTTACGTGTTAGAACAACTATATTCACCTTTAATATTAACAACTTCACCAGAACATCAAGAATTAAAATCTCTTGCTAATAATTGCATTACCCGTCACCATAGTCACCATTATCTTGGTTTTTCCGCAACCCAATGGAAACTTTTTGATAAAGAACAGACGCATCAAATAAAGCCATTACTTTATGTTTATCGAGTTCTTTTGACTGGGATTTATCTGATGCAAACAGGGGTAGTTGAAGCTAATTTAATTAAGCTGAATGAGGTTTTTAATTTACCATATATTCATGATTTAATTGCCCAGAAACTAGTAGGTAAAGAAAAGTCTATTTTATCAGATGCTAATGTAGATTTTCATAGAAGAGAATATGAACGTCTACGGAATAAGTTGCAAGAGGCGTATGAATCTAGCCCATTACCGGAAGTACCTTCAGCGAATGTGGCTTTGCATAATTTGTTGGTACGCCTGAGAGGGAGGAGCGATGAATATTGATTACTTTTTAGACTTGAATGTTCCTTTCCCTGCTTTTGAAGGAGGGAATTGAGACTCCAATAAATGGAGTTAGGAGTCAAAAACTCTTAACTCCCATTTCTAACTTTTTTACAACTTCAAATTCCAAGTAGCAAAAGCTAAAGCACCCCAACCAGCAATCAAGGCTGTGCCGCCTAGTGGTGCGATCGCTCCCAAGAATTTAATACCGGTTAAACTAAGGGCGTACAAGCTACCTGAAAAAATAGCAATACCAATGAGAAATAGCCATCCACTGGCGATGAGAGTAGGTTGAGGAGACTCAGTACGACTAATTAGGATGGCGACTAGAAAAAGTGCTAGAGCATGATACATTTGATAGCGAGCGCCAGTTTCAAAAATTTCTAGCGATCGCTCACTAATTTTTTCCCGTAAGGCATGGGTAGCAAAAGCGCCAGCAGCAACTGACAAACCGCCTAAAATTGCAGCTACGCTCAAAAAAATCTGCGTCATTAGACCTAGCCGTAAGTTGATTATTAGTCATTGGTCATTAGTCATTAGTGAATAACAAAGGACAAATGACAATTAGACATCAAAATGATATGATACAGCCCCTTCTTCATTCACCTTAAAGTTTGCATTGAATTCTTTAGCTTTTTCATCTAAATATTGCCTAGCATGGGCTGCGGGTAGTTGTGAGTGCATCGCAAAGCCTAAAACAGTTACGCGCCCATGATTTTCTTCTAGCATCCCATAAAAAATGGATTGCAGGCGATCGCTAACTTGTTGATTAAGTGCCTTTTTCTCTTGCCGACTTTGACGGTATAGTCCTAATGCTAACCAAGTACCCAATGTGAGGCTAGGAACGCCAAAAATTAGACGTTCTACCACAATCCTATCCATTACAGGCGTATCTGTTGGTGCAGCGAACTCAATGGAGCCATCCCAAGCTAAGGGGAGTGTGATTGATTTTTCCGTAGTTGTTTTATTAAATACCTCTGCTGCTGATAGCATTACCAACATGAATCCTAGTGTCAGTAGCCAACCTGCGGCCAATTTTTCAGCAGTTTTCATAGTTCCACTTCAGATTTACACTTTGCTAGCGATTTTAACCTGACTTTCCCAAAGGTTCCAATATATCAACCTATTCCCAACGATAGTTTTTATGATATTTCTCTCTTGATGTTACCCAATGAGCGCGATCGCAAAACTGAGTACTAAATCAATATCTACGAATATTAAACATTGATGTTGTCAAATCGCAGCAAAAGTATAGTCTTTTTCTTGCTGCGATTCTAATCTTAGTTACGTGTAGCTTCCAGTAGGCGCGAAAAATAGAAGCGAGTCTTTGTCATCGCCTTTCGTTGCAATGAAAAGCCATTACTTTCCAAGATTCTCACCACATCAGCTTCACGATGCAAATATGCACGAGTGGCTTTACTTGGGCCGGGAAAGAAACTACCAATTTTCTTGAGTATAGTCAGAGCGCAGGTCTTGGGCGCAAAACTGATAATTATCCGCGACTGCGCCAAAGAACAGAGATGAGAAATCATCTCATCGGCTTTTTCTTGGGGGTAGTGGATGAGAACATCCAAGCAAATAACTGTATGGTAACTCCCACTCAACGATTCTAAATCCTGTACGGCAAAAGTGGGATTTTCATCATTTCCCAAGGTTTGTTTGGCTCTATCCTTACCTTCTTCCACCATTTTTTCCGAAATATCGGCGGCATAGACTTTAGCACCATCTACCGCTAGGGGGATGCTGAGACTACCCATACCACATCCAGCATCGCAGATTGATAGCTCTGGTAAATTATTATCAGCCTTCAGCCAGCCGAGAACTGTATCTACGGTTTGCTGGTGTCCATTGCGAATGTCTAGTTGGACTTTGTTGACTTCGCCATCGCCGTAAATTCGCTTCCACCGGTCAAATCCTGTGGAATTGAAATACTCGCGAACAATCGTTTTGTCGTCGGCTACGTTCATAAACTCTGATTTTTAGGGGTTCCCAATGCTTAAAATTATCACTGATAGGAACCCAGAGGAGCGCTCTTCCAGATTTTTCCAGATATATGCGGCTATGGGCTGCGATCGCTCTTAACTCAGGCGATGAGTATATCATTAATGGCAATCCACAAGAGCGATCGGATTGTTGAGCATAGCGATCGCACTATATTCCAATGATTATGAGATCGCTAATATACTTCATCATGAGAACCTAAATTAAGCAACAAGATAGCTTCTTCTTGGTCTTCATGATTTTCGATAAATTCAAATAAAATATGGTAGCTGTAGTCAATCGAACATGACCAGATATAGCGTTTCCTAATCATACAAGGTACATCATAGCCCCCTCATCGCTTGCGGGGAGGGGGTTGGGGGTGGGGTTCTTGTACCTCACTCAACTGA
>NZ_JBALBW010000009.1:0-6840 GCF_036919895.1 Nostoc sp. | reverse complement strand
ATTAGCTTTGGAGAAGAAGCTGCTAATTATACACCCGTGTCCGATTGGGTATTGAAAGCTGTTCCATTTATTCTCAATTTAAAACCCAAAGATAACGGGATTCCCAAAACCCTTTCATGAAATTCACGCATTCTGTTTGTTGAAAAATAATTTTGAATGGTTTGAAACGTGCGGGGCATCAGGTAACAGTCGCAACGCACGAAAACTTTGCATCCTTTGTTGCGACTTAATTGCTCATAGTTTTTATCTGTTAAGACTTGAGTTTGTCTATTAATCATTGTGTGCGTGTTCAAACTCGTAAACGTAAAATAGGCGACTAAATTTGTTAAGCAAGTATCCTAGAAGTACAAATAATGCTGCACCCCCAAGCGCCCACCAGAATCCTGTATGAGGAAAAACCGTTAAAAGTGATGCGGGCATTTGGTTTGCCCTGGCTAATGTAGCTTTTAACGCTATGGCTCTAGCATCCAGAATTACAGCAACACATAAGCACAATATAGATAACCCGTAAGCTAACACCCGTAGACGTTTAATATTTTTCAAAGCATCTTTGCAAACTTTGCAATGTTGGGTATGAGTTGTCCAGACGTCAAAAAGCTTTTGTTTGTCCAATTCCAAGGAGGGAAGATCGGTATTAGACCCCCAAGCCCAAGGAATACTACCTCCAGCTTTTTTCTCCAACCATTGGCGAAATGTAATTACCATTTTATCTTGAGGATTGGGTGTATAAACTGCGTTCACCCATTGACCCTTTTGGCGTTTAGCTAGAATCTTCTGTTGATAATGAAGAAATACTAAGTCTTGGTGTAAGAACAAGGATGACAAAACATGTCCTAACCAAGTTGGCATTGGTAGCCCAAAGACTCCTAATCCTTTAGGTGTCTTACCCATCTCGTTCTTAACTAAGACCTGACAGCCAATATGACGACACCACCCTGGGCGTGTAGGGGTAGCATACAATGCCAGGATCAGCTTACCACCATCGCGTGAAGTAGAAACAATCCTCATCTGACAAGGTGGTTGAAAGTCGTGAATCGCTTGTGAAATCGTGGGGGCAGTCGGTGTTATTTCAAAAGAAAATCCTTCTTGAGTAGACATTTGCTTGATGCAAAGCATATCGTAGTAATTAGCATCTTTATAGCGATTGCCAACTAGACCGTGGTGGGAAACAGGGACATGGGCTGGGTCAGCTACATTTTCCATGAAAAAATCCCATCCATAGGGTAGGTCACGTATATTCCAAAATAGATGAACTACTCTGTCGGAGTTTTCTTCAAGTTCTGGAATAATTCGTGGTGTCCTCAATTGACTTTCAAGCTGTGCTTCCGAACCAGACTCAGCCCAAACCCACAATAAACCCTGCCGTTCTTGTGTTGGATAACTAATTGCAGATGACTTTGAATTTGAGCAGTGTTTAGAGGATGTCTCCCGATCTTTCGACTGGGGAATGCTCACACAGTTTCCCTGCGAATCAAAACGCCAAGCATGATAAGCACATAAAAGTGTGCCATCAGACTCAACACGCCCTTCTGAAAGGGGAGCTAGTCGATGTGGGCAACAATCTTCAAAGCAAGACCATTTACTCAAACTGCCTCGCCACAAGACTAAATCTTTTCCTAATAACTGTATTGCATGTGGGCGAGATGGATCTAGAAAATCCACAACTGCCACAGGATACCACTGCTTTGTCCATTGAAATACTTCTTCTTTGTGTTGATCTAATGGAACGCTTGCTTTATCCATATCCCCTTGAAAATCTATTTTAGTAGTCATGTGTGTTCTTTTATGTTTTTGAACTAATAAAGTTAGACGTGTTTAATATTTAATATAGTTGCAAGTCCATGTATGCTATTTCCTACTAAAAAAACTTTTTTCGCTTGCCTAATGGCATAGAAACTATTTATCCCCTGAAACACCCCTACCCCTTCAGGAGACAGTTGCTTAATACGACAGCAGTTAGTGAGAGTGCCATTGCAGTTTGACGCGTTAGTTGAAAAGTAATTACGATTAGGCAACATTAAGTATTAGATTATACACCAATGATGAAGTTCAATATATATACCGTAATTTTATATCTAAACTAGTGCTAGTGTACTATAAAACTGAGATTGTATTTACTCCCTTGAAAATGGTGTGAAAAGCGAGAGTGCTTGTGGTGGAGCTACCCTTGGGACAAGAATCTGTCGCTAGAACTCGGAAGATAGTTCACGTAGACATGGATGCCTTCTACGCATCGGTGGAACAGAGGGACAACTCTAGTTACCGAGGCAAGCCGTTAGTCGTCGGTGGCAGCCCGAATCAGCGAGGTGTAGTTGCAGCCGCCAGTTATGAAGCTCGTAAGTTTGGTATTTATTCCGCGATGCCGTCAGTAACAGCGATCGCTAAATGTCCCGCACTTATCTTTGTAAGACCGAGATTCGACGTTTACCGAGAGATTTCCGCAGCAATCCACGCCATATTCAAACGCTACAGTGATTTAGTAGAAGGGGTTGCACTAGATGAAGCATATCTAGATGTTACTGAGAATAAGCAAAGTATCCCCTACGCTTCTACTATCGCAAGACACATCAAAACTGCAATTTTCCAAGAAACCCAGTTGACTGCAACCGCAGGTGTTTCAATTAACAAGTTTCTTGCAAAAATGGCATCAGGGCAGAACAAGCCGAATGGACTAACGGTGATTTTACCCCAGGATGCGATCGCCTTTGTAGAGCAGCTGCCGATTGAAAAGTTTCACGGTATTGGAGAAGTGACGGCGGCGAAGATGCACTCGCTCGGTATTCATAGTGGTGCAGATTTGAAAGTGCGAACTCTTTCTGAGCTAACACACCACTTTGGTAAAGCCGGTCATTATTACTATAAGATTGCCAGAGCAGAAGATGATCGCCTAGTTGAAGCAAATCGAGTTCGTAAATCAGTTGGTGCAGAAACCTCATTTGCACAGGACTTAAGCGATGTAGGTCAGATGTTGCAGGAACTCGAACAGATTGCCCAGATTGTCGAGCAACGGTTAAAGCAACATGAAACGCGAGGACGGACATTAACTCTGAAAGTTAAGTTCTCTGACTATCAGCAGCTAACCCGCAGTAAGACAATGCTTGCTCCCATTAGTGAACTCTCTACGATTTTTGAGATAGCCAAAGCGCTGTTTGAATCGATTGATTTGGAAAACCGCAGTGTTAGGTTGTTGGGGATTTCCTTGTCTAATTTGGATAACGCCAAACAGACTCAAGTCATTCAACTGCCACTATTTCAAAATGCAGGCATTATATTTTAGCGTAGGCTAGCAAGAACCGCAGGCATCGCGCTGTTTAAATACTGACTCACCCACGACAAAAATCATCAACTCTCAACTCGCGCCACACATCGGACGGTTGCCACCCAGAGTTACCCACAGAGCGGAGGGGGCGATAGTGTTCAGAAATATATTCGGATTCGGAAACGTAGTCTTCAATGTACACAGGTGGACTTGGTTCAATTACTGGTTCAGGAATATTTTGGCTCTCAGGAATCTCAATGGGTTCAGTCGGTGATGGGGTTACTTTTATTTTCTTGCGAACTGGGTTAGAGGTTTTTTTGATAAGTCGTTTCATATCTATAGGAATCATTCGGCTTTCCAGAAAGAACGGATATCCCAGAATACAAGAACTTATCAGCGAATCAGAGGCATTTTGCCGTTTGTTTTATGGGTGCGGAGTGCTTTTTGGGGACGGGAGCGGAGCGCGATGCCGAATAGCCTGTCAAATCTTGCTTTCACGTTCGCGGCGCGTGCCGTAGGCAAGTGGTACGGCATTGCTCTAACTTACTTATGATGTGTTTACCCACATATCGAAAGAATATTTACCGACCAATGGTCGGCAAATAGATAGCAATTAGTGTTGACAAAATAATCGCGGTAGTAATTAGGTTCAAAGGCTAGAATAGATAGTTATGAACAGTCCATTGACTTGGCTTACTGCGGGCAAATTGCTATCGGTGATTTTCTTGGTGCTAGCCAACGGATTTTTTGTGGCGGCTGAATTTGCCTTGGTTGCGCTTCGCCGCAGTCGTGTCGAACAGTTGGTCATCCAAGGTCATCCCGGTGCAAAAGCTTTACAACGGGCAGTAAATAACTTGGATGCTTATCTAGCAGCAACCCAACTTGGTGTTACCATATCTTCTTTGGGCTTGGGTTGGCTTGGAGAACCAGCGATTGCAGTACTGGTCGAACCCGCTTTCCACTGGCTGCCAAAATCTTTATCGCAAACTAGCGCCCATACCTTATCAGTAGTAATTGCCTTTACAATCATTACGTCTCTCCACATCGTTTTGGGAGAATTGGCTCCGAAAAGTTTAGCGCTCCAGCGCACGGAAAGAACAGCCTTAGCGGTTATAAATCTCTTAGAACTATACTTAGTGATATTTCGCCCTGCTGTCCAAGTTTTGAATAGTTTAGGAAATTTGGTTCTAAAGCTTATAGGCTTGGAACCAGGAAGTAGCGAAGAATTGCTTCATTCGACTGAAGAATTGAAACTTTTAGTGGCAGCTAGCCATGAAGCAGGTCTGTTGGGAGAAGCTGAACAAGACGTAGTAGAGCGAGTATTTAATATTGGTAACAGACAGGTCAGTGCATTTATGACACCACGTACAGAGATGGTTTGGCTTGATATTGATGAACCATTGTCAAAAATCCGCAGCCAAGTGATTGAAAGTATTCATTCATTCTTCCCAGTTGGTCAACAGAGCATTGATAACTTATTAGGTATTGTGCAAACCAAAGAATTTTTAGCCCAAAATCCAACCCAAGCCATTGAATTGCAAGCTTTACTAAAGCCACTTTTATATGTGCCAGAAAGCATGAAGGCTTTGAACCTCTTAGAGTTATTTAAGAAATCTGGGACTCACCTTGCTTTAATCGTAGATGAATATGGCGTGACACAAGGCTTGGTGACAATCACTGATATTGTGGAAGCGATAGTAGGTGATATTCCAACCAGTGAAGAACTAGCAGATCCTGATGTGGTGCAACGTGAAGATGGGTCTTGGTTGTTAGATGGACTGTTGCCAATTGATGAGTTGAAAGAGATTTTAGATATCAGAAAGTTGTTACCAGGGGCAGAGGTAAACTATCAAACTTTAGGGGGATTTGTCGTTAACCAGTTAGGGCATATTCCCTTGGTGGCTGAACATTTTGAGTGGGCGGGACTACGCTTTGAAGTAGTTAGTATGGATGGAAACCGAATAGATAAAGTGTTGGTTGTGCCAATGCACGCTAAAAAAGACCAGTGAGGCATCAATATCTTTGTCTTTGCCCTTTTTGCATAAAGTACAAAATTTTAGCTGAAGAATATTATATATCAAACGAATTATATGTAAAACAGGGACAAGCTTTAAAAGTCCCCTATTTTATTTCCCTTTTCGAGTGCTGCTCTGGACTCCTTGCCCCAGGGCAGTTTTTTTTGTATAGGTAAGCAAAATATAGCTTGCACCGACTGCCAACAATCGAATTACACGTGCAGTTGTTAACTCACCATACCCGTCAGATTGCGTCACAGTCCGTAAAAGCGTTAACCTCAAGTGTAGCTAGCAAGCATAAACCCTCACCAGTAGTAAAACTCCTAGCACAGGATTTTAAGCATGGCAAAGATTCCGGGAGCAGAAGTTAGTAAACAGTTTGCGATCGCAAACTCTAAAGTCTGGTGGCGTGTGCTAATTACTATATCTATTGTGGCTACGCTTATTCCTGTTGTCTCAGGGACGTATTTATATGGCACAGGATTTGGGACAGATTCATGATTGTATTGCTTAATGGTTCCTTTGGAGTTGGGAAAACAACAGTAGCAAAAATACTGCGTGCTTACCTTCCAGGTAGTGCAATATATAACTCTGAATTGGTAGGATCAGTTTTAATGCGCGCTCCATCATGGATTAAATTGAAAAGAACAGGAGAAAAGGACTTTCAACATATAGAACTGTGGAGAAAATCCACAATTACAGGCATCCGTCTATACAGTTTGTTCGTTTCTGGTACAGTTATAGTCCCAATGACATTTAGTCACCGCGCCTATTTTGATGAGATTGTAATGGGAGTTAAAAACTTTGATTCTGAACTTAGGGTATTTTGTTTAAAAGCAAGCCTTGATACTATTAAAACACGCCTTGCACAACGAGGAATTAGAATTGAAGGTGCTGGGTCTGAGTGGATCGCACGACGAATTGTAGAGTGTTCAAATGCTTATTCAGATAATTACTTTGGCGAACCAATTGATACAGAATACCGCTCTGCCAAAGATGTCGCTGGCAATATTGTGTCTAAATTACATTGATCACTTAACAACTTTACTCTGAACTTGCACATTTTATAACCGTTATACAGTAAGATTTTGAGAGTTTTATAACAATGTGCTTGTTTCATATTTTCCAGGAGCGTTAATTATGAGTTCGCCAAAGCTTTCCTTTAGCTGTATTTGAAATTGCTCTTGTCTGCTAAGTAGCTCCCAATGCTTGGCAATCAAGGAAATTCTTCAAGCTTTACATATACTTCGGTAGGGTGAGAAATTGCAAATGAAATTCCCCATTCTTTGAATCCTAAACTTTGATATAAGTTTGCAGCAGCTTCATTGTCTTTACGATAACTGGTGGCAATCATTTCTACATCAGGACATAGCTTGAGGCGGCGAATCATCTCTAGCATCGTCGCTCGTCCATACCTGACGTTTGAGCAACAGAAAGATTACTCAGTCCATCAATTAGGATATTGTATTGGTAAGCTGCTACGCAGCTAAATTTAATAGACAGCATTGCCTTTGTTTTTAATCTTGCGCTCCCATTTAATAATAAGACCTCCTTCATTTAACAATT
>NZ_JBALBW010000008.1:0-12449 GCF_036919895.1 Nostoc sp. | reverse complement strand
TTGAATACCCCATTTTCAGCCCTTACCTGTTTAAATTCACCTCTTTGTGTTGATTCTACTTGTTCGCCTAAAAGATATCAAATGGGTTCTATAAATTTTGATACCGAAAAGAGGACTTTTCAAACATCCTCTAAAGCATCACCTATTTGATGGTGAGTGTCGATCTATTTATTGAGTAGACTTATCCGTTCTAAATCCACAGTAAAGCTATCCAAGTTTTTATACCGACAATTCCATCAGCTTGCAATTTCTTAGATGTTTGGAAACTAACAATTGCATTTTTAACTGAATCAGAAAAATGCCCATCAATGGCATCAGTGTATAATCCAATATCTTTTAATTGCTGTTGTAATTGTTTTACTCTTAGCCCATAATCTCCTAACTGCAATCCATTAAATCTATTCAAATCGGCTCGACCACTAACACCAGTTACACCAGAGATATCACCTGCATATTGATGGATTAGATATTGCCCCTGCCAAGCGCTAGGAATACTTGGGTTTTGGGTTCCATAGTGGGCAATCCATAATGGATAATTACCAAAATCAGATGGATTGCCAATTTCTTGCCAAAAACTGGGGAAGGTGTAAATGATTGGCTTAATTGGTTTTTTCGTTTGTTGTAAAAGGGCTTTTTCAACCTCTGCTAACCACTGTTTGGCTGCATTAATTACAGTTTGGCTATTTCCTTTGTCAGTTACCTCTACATCCAAAACTGGTGGTAAGTCTCCGGGTTCTAATTGCCCCAAAGTTTTTAAGAATTCCTTCGCTTGCTGAACTGGGTCAGATGTATGGGGGTGAAAGAAATGATAAGCACCCCGAATAATACCAACAGTTTTCATAGTCTGCCAGTGATGAGCAAAAGCAGAGTCTTTAATGCTAACTCCTTCTGTAGCTTTGACAAACGCAAAGGTTTTACCAGAGTTTTTTACAGCCGTCCAATCTACTCTGCCGTCTTGATCGGCAACATCAATTCCTTGCATAAAATTCTTAACCTTTTTGAACAGTACAATACTGGACTTATCAGAGGCTCTAATTAAATTTATGCTATTTCTGGGTCTTTTAGTAAATTACATAAATTTACTAGGGTTGAGTGGTAACAGCTTGCACCGGAGTCACTCTGACTTTGCCTGTACAAGGCTTGATTTCTTGTGTGACGGTCAAGTGCTGGTAAGCATTAGGAGGCGTGATTTCAATCTTACTAGAGATTGGGCAGTTTTGCTGTGGCGAACTAATGTGGTTGTATGCTAACTGAAATGAGGCTTGTTTTCCAGGAGCTAGAGTTACTTGTTGTCGAGGTTGCTTACTTGAAAAGTAAGTGTCCTTGGAACGGATAACTTTAACCCCTTCCAAAGGTTGGCCTTTTGCATCCAGTAGTGCCAATCCTGGATAACCGTAGAGGGTGCAAGGGGATGAGGTATTATTGGTGAAGGCGTAGGTGAGGGCAACATTCCCAACACCAGCATCTTCGGAGACTCGGCGGACTGACAATTGGTTAGTTTCACAGCGCGGCGGATTTGTGGCAATAGTGGCTTCAGGGGTAGAGTTGTCTGTAGCTTTTCCAGTCGGTGTAGGTGTTGAGGTCAACGCAGCTTCTTTCGTGGGCTGTTCAGTGATTGCTGGTAAGGCTTGCGTCTGTTTGGTAACAGAGGGAGAACCGACACAGCCAGTTGTTATCGCAGTCAGGAGCAACAACATACTGCTTTTTATAATTAGAATTCGCATATCTCTTTTTTTGTAGTGAACTACTTACACTGATGCTTCATATACAGTATAAGTTTCCAAATTCACGACTTATCCTCAATCACCAATGTAGACTCAGATGTGCGCCCAAATTCTTCTGGTGCATATTGCAGGTGAACTTCTGCACCAGGCCAAGAAAATGTCCCAGGGGTGACAGAACGAACTAAGTAGTGGAGACTATAAACTCCTGGTTCTAGGTGGTCGGCGTAGGCGATAATGCGATCGCTATACACATTCTTAAACCCAAGTTCCCAGCTATCGGCTTTTGCTTGTAATGCAGCTGTGGTAGTTTGAAAACTCGCATCCACCGCCTCAAACCCTGCTGGTAATGGATCTTTTATTACTATACGATCGACGCTGCGATCGGCGATGATTTCTAAACCAATATCAAACACCTGCCCAGAGGCTAAAGTCAAGGGTTTATCGAAAGCGTAAATCCCTGTTTTTTGTAAAATTTTATCTTGATTTACTTGACTAATTGCTCGCGTTATACGTAACCCGTTAAATCTACCTGGTTGATTTCCTTGCAAGCGATAATTATAAGCAACCAGATAGTGCAAAGTCCCATTACCTGATTTTTCCAGCGTTAAATCATTACGACCGCGAGGTAATTGATTCATCGGCACATTAACTTGTAAGCTAGGATTTTTGTAGCCATCAAAGCGATTTTCTCCTAATTTCTTACCAGCTAATTGCACAGTGGCAACAAAATTCGGTGGTGTTGATTGCAGTTGACTATAATCTACCAAAGCTGTTAACGCTTGGGCATTGTTATAGCTAGTTTGCCATGTACCATCCCGGCGCAGTGCGAGAAGACTTTGGAATAACTTATCTATAACTTCGGGTTTACTTTGTTTGGCAATAAATAAGCGTAAAGCTTCCGCCTGTGTCGCGGTAGATGAACTCATCCATCCCCAACTAGGTGGTAAACTTACAACTGCTGTACGACCAGTTTCATAGATATTCTGTTGCAGCTTGTTTACTAATTGTTGAGATTCCTTTTGCCATTCTGGGAATTGAGATAAGTATCGCGCTAGTTTAATTTGAGTTACTAAATCAAAATTATTGCGCTGTTCATTAATATCTGTGAGGAAAGTATTGCGTTTATCTCCCAATTCTGCTAATGCGATTAAAGCATTGAGTTGCAGTTGCCTTTTACAGAGTAGTTGTTTGCAAAAATCATATTCTCCAGGATTCGCTAGAACTTTTTGCAAATAAGCTTTCAGGCGAGACAGCATTCCAGAATCGGCTAAATTAGGGAATACTTGACTGGCTTTAGCCAAAGATTCACCCGCATAAGAAGAAACCCAAGGGTCGGATTTTTCTTGTCCAGGGAAAGCAGCAAAACCGCCATCGGCTATTTGGAGTTTTTGTAATTTTTCAATTGCTTGATTTCCCTGTTGGCTAGGATTAAATTCTGCAAATGTTTGACCATATTTTTGGGCGATAGTTTGCAAATTAGCCGCAATTATTAATTGACTCGCTGCCGGTTCTGTGAATGGCAAATCATTATCTTCTAGAACTTGCTTTGCTGGTGCTTGAATCTCCGGTATCAAAGTACTCGCTAACTGAATATCTAAACCTCCCGCATCAGGGAAGGTATTTTTATCAACATTCAGGGGAATTTTTACCTGTTTTTCGGTGACACCAGTTTCAACGACTTGTTCTGTAATTTCAATTGGCTTAATTTCGAAAGGTACTTCAAAAGCGTCTGCGGCTGTACCATTTAGTTGAGTGGTAAAGCGAACTTTAGCAACTCCGACGCTATCAGCCACCATTGGAAAGCGATAAGCGTGAGTTGCGGATTCAGCTTTGGTTTGCAAAGAATTTGCTGTGGGGTTTTTGTCTGCAAACTTCACATTACCGCTAAGTTCGCCATTAATTGAGAGATTTCCTGGATTCCCGGTGTTGTTAGTTACAGATAAACCGGCAAGGATGCGATCGCCTGGACGGGCAAATTGTGGCAAGATGGCATTAGTTAGCAGTGGTTTTGTGGTGATAAACGTCGCGTCTCCATTCCCAAAACGCAGATTTCCATCGGTGGCCACAGCCATCACCCGCCATGTAGTTAAGTCATCCGGCAATTTAAAGGTTATCTGTGCATTACCATTTGCATCGGTAAGAACAGAAGCGTTGTAGTAAGCTAAGGCTTTAAAATCGGTGCGAGTGCGAGTATTAGCTGCACCAGTTGAGAAACCACCACCATAACCCCAACCTTTTGGTTTAGCTACATCTTGCGGTTGTAATATTACATCTGGACGATTATCGCTAAAGCGGGTAGATATTGTCTGTTCTGCATAAACTGTATCTACCAAATCTGGTGGACGATAACCAGAAAGTTGTAACACGGCTTCATTTACCACCATGACTGTAAACTGTCCTTTGGTGGGATTTCCTTGATTATCTTTCAATTCCAGTTGTACTGTTTCTTCTGCACCAGGTTCTAATGATGTTTGCACTGGCTTAACTTGCAGTTTTAAATACTTATCTTCTAAGTTGACTTTAAAAGGTGTAAAACCAATCTTCACCAAGTTATCTAAACTTCCTGGTTCCACTTGGCTTATGGGTTTACCTTGCCTGACTAAAATAGCTTCAATGGCTGCATTTGGCAGCATTTCTGGCGTAACTTGAAACTGAATTTGTGGTGCGCTTCCCTGAATTTTGGTAACTTGCTGATAAAGGGGTTTGTCTTTAATCACAGCAAAGTACAATTCTGCATCTGGATAGGGGGATTGAATTAGTACAGTAGCCGTTTCACCAGGTTTAAACTCTTGTTTATCTAGCTTAACCTCTAAGACATCTTTTTCTCTCGAACCCCAAAATACTGGATTTTCTCCAGTTGCCCAAATTTGTAAATCTGTGGCACTTAATTCTGATTTTGCATCACTAAAATTAACTCTAATCCGGTATGAACCAGATTCTGGTGCTGTCAAATTTACCGATTGCGGACTGCTAGCAGATGTAATTTCTGCTTGTCCGACTGTTTTATATTCAACTTGATTTTTTGGCGTTCGGCTACCTTCAACTAATTGGGTGACGCTACTATATTTAATCTCTTGTAATTCCAGGCGCACTCGTTGACCTGTTATCGCTTTTCCTGTAGGGTCGGTAACAACCACATCAATAGGGAAAGCTTTTCCCGCATCAGTAACAAAATTACTTTTTAACCCAATTAGACGATTACTCGGTAAAGCTGTAAAAGTTTTAGAATTGGCTACAGATAAATTAGAAACATCTGCAACTTGCACATCTACTTGGTAAGTCATAGGATATGGTAAATCATTAGCCACACTCACAGTTTGACTACTTTTACCATTAGCATCTAGCTGGGCACTAGTTTGTAACACATCACTAGATGTACTAGGAGATTCTTCTGGCCATAACCACTGCCGACCAAAAGTAAATTCGTCCCAACCCTTGGGAATAAAATTAGCTTGTTGGCGAGTAATAAAGTATTTCGCTTCTCCACCTTCTACAGGCGCACCAAATAAATAATTACTAGTAGCATTAATATCAACTTTATCGTCAATGTAAGCAAATTCTTTATCTAAGTTGAGTTCGACTTTAAAATTGGGTGGCTTAAACTCAGCTACCCGAAATTCTCCAGAAAGTTCTTGTCCATTCTTTCCCTTCGCCTGGATTGTATGGTAGCCTAAGCGCTGAGTAGTTTTAATTGGCAATTCCAGAGAAAACGTGCCAAATTCATTTGTAGTTTGCGTACCTAAGTTGGTCTTTTGCCCATCAGGATTTACCAAAGTTAATTGGTAAACGGCATTTTTATCTTGCTGAATTGTGCCATTTTGTAAGAAGCCAGCAAACCCAGTAAACCAAGCTTTTTCGCCTGGTTGATATAACTGTCTGTCTGAAAAAATTACGCCGCGTGATTCTGGCTTACTATCTTGCCAACCTGCATCAATACCGTAGCCATAAACGCCGCTATACTCTTCGGTTCTAGCGAATGCCCAATCTTGGTTTTCACGGGCAATTACTAATAATTGCGGTGATTTACTAGAACTCTCATTTCCAGAATAACATTGCTGTAATCCTTCCCGAACAATTCTAAAAATTCCATTTTCATCAGTTTTACCAGTTGCACAAGGGACAGGTTCGGGGCGAGATTTGGCTTGTAATTTTGATTGATAAATTTCCACAGTAGCCGCTTGAACTGGCGAACCATCTGTCAGATGATTGACGCGAATTAAGCCTGATTCAGGAAACCACTGAGTAAATACGCCCAAATTTGTCAATTCAACCATGCCATAAGTTGTTGGTTCTCGCCACAGTTCCTTACCATTCTCCTGATATTTATTAGTGCGGGCTTGCACTCCATAAGCTAACATTCCCGTCGCTGCATTTATTTTTTCCCGCAGAGGAACAGCAATATCAACTGATTGATTTTTCTTACCCGATACCTTGAAGCTTTGCCAATCAGAAGGTTGGGGTAATAAATCATTACTATTATTAAAATAAACTAAATCTGTTGGTTTAACTGCTCGATAAGCTGCTTTGTATTTAGATTCTGGTAGATTTCCCGTACTAATATTTAGCTGTAAATTTTTATCTGTGGGGAAAATATTCAAATCTGATGGTACCCAGATATCCCCAGCTAAATCTCCAGTATCATATTTAAGGGTGACGGGTTTACCCAAAGTCTGACCGAACTTATCTTTGAGATTTGCGCCAATAGTAATTGTATAAGTTTTGGCAGGTTCTAGTGCATAAGGATTGATGCCGACAACTTTATCTTCATCATTTATTTGGATGATTCTTGAAATATCTTTTGGTGCTGGATTAATAGTAATACTTTCTTTAGCTGAATCTGGTAGTAAGACGTTATTAAATTCTAGCTGAGGACTGCCTTTAATAAATCTTCCATAAGTGCCACCTGAATCTGGCTGTCCGTAAAAGTTAATTTTCTGAAATGCTAAAGGGGAATAAGTTACTAACTTACTGGCAAATTCTTTCTCTGTAGGGAGATTGCCATAAGCAGGACGTATTCCGGGAGAAAAGACTAGGCGATAAGGGGTTGCTTTTTCGAGATTTTGCTGTGGAATGAGATTATAAATCCAATTGCGGGCTGAAGGGTCAAATTTCTCTAACGGGTCTTCTTCATTTTTTACTGGTTTTTCTTCTTTATTTAATTCGACTTTGAAGCCTACACCCTTATTTTGCCCTTGAGTAATTAACTGTAAATGTTCTTGTACAGAAGCTAAATTTAATTCTACGTTGGAAGTAAATTGTAGCTTTTGTTGTAAATCAATTGGTTCGATATCACCCTTTTCGATGGGATTGACACCTGGTAAATTAGTTAGGCTGATAGATTCCGTATTGAAAGTCCAAGGTAAATCTTTATCTAGCTGATGATTTTTTAAATCGGCTAAACCTGCTTTGAGAGTAACTTGAAATCTTGTGGCTATTGGCAATGCTTTCTCAGCTTGAAAACCCACCATGCGCGGTGTCAAAAAGCGAAATTGACCGGGTAAAGGCGGCCAAACTGCAAATTTTTCTAATAGTCTCTGCTGTTCTGGACTGTCGAGACTTTCAACTGGGATTAAAGCTTCTTTAAAACGGATGCGGATTTGGTTGAGAGGTTTTGCATCGCCAATGGGACTTATTTGTTCAATCCAGTCTGGCAATTTTGGTGGTGTGAGTGGGGATACTGCTGGGAGTTGTTCTTTAGTTGAGTTGATACTAAAAAAATTACACCCTGTCATCGCTAGCATGAATGTAAAGAGAAGAAGAAATTGTATTCTTCTCTTGTGGCGTGAGGAATGGGTAATTTTTTTTAACGTAGACGCTTTGGCTTGCCGCAGGCTACTGCGAAGGACGCGAAGGAAGAAATAGAGAATTTTATGAGGGAAACTGAGTAAAATTCTGATAATCATCTTTTTTAGTAATTCAAAATAAAAAATTTACAGATTATAGCAAGTAAAATTTTGCATTACCTCATTGAGTTGGTAATGCCAACACTAATAAAGGATGCCAGGCAACTATTTTTTACCCAGAATTTTGATTTAACTATGTTTATTTACATAGATAACCAATGCCGTGTGATTGTTCCGAAAAATCACTACAATTCTTAACTATTAATAAGTATTTTAAGTTCTGCAAATATTAATTTACATATGCTAAGTGATTTCAAATAAATTATTAAGGATTTGACATATTTACTGATATAGATGTAATCGCTGCGTCAAAATTAAGGTAAGTTTTCTTGGGCAGGGATTCCCTGATGAAACTAATTTTACGATCGCTACTCCAAATAAAGCACAGTATCAAAGTTATCCTGGCTGTGCTAGTAATCTGCCTAATTATCCGCTTACTACCTTATTTTGCGCCCGTTCGGGCCGCAGATATTGCCCAAAATCAACTGGCAATGCAATTTAGCGATCGCAATGGTTTACCATTAGGAACATTGCTCACTCGTGACCAAGAACATACATCAGTAGTCCCGCTAAATCAAGTTTCGCCCCAGTTTATCCATGCCATTTTAGCCGCCGAAGATGGCAGCTTTTACCATCATGGGGCGTTGGATATGAAAGCTGTTATCCGCGCCAGCAAAGAAGCCATTCACGCGAAACGAATTGTTTCCGGCGCTTCTACTATTACTATGCAGTTGGCGCGGATGTTAGATCCTGTGCCGCGCAGCTTCTCTGGTAAACTGAGTGAAATTTGGCTATCTTGGCGGTTAGCAGCAGGGATGAATAAAGATGAAATTCTCTCTGCATATATTAATCGGCTGCCAATGGGCGGGAATATATATGGTGTGGAAGCAGCCGCGCAGACTTATTTTTCTATCCCAGCGAGTGAGTTAAATTTTGCCCAAGCTAGTTTGTTGGCCGCTATCCCTAATAATCCTACATACTTTAACCCTTATGAACATTGGGAACGGTTGAAGCAGCGACAAAAATACGTCCTTAATCGGATGGTAGAGGAAAAATATATTAGTAGTGCGAACTCAACCCGAACCCACACCGAAAAAGTTGTGTTTCAGTCTCGCCCACGGGGAATTATCGCCGCACCACACTTTCTATTTTGGTTAGCCAATCAAATCCCCCCAACCCCCCTTGAAAAGCAGGGCTGGGGGGATAAATCTGTTATTCGCACAACTATAAATCGCCCTTTACAGCAGTTTATCGAAGCACAGGCGCAACAGGTAATTTCCTCACTCGCCGCTAACAATGTCCACGATGCGGCTGCGTTGGTAATTGACAATCATACTGGTGAAGTTTTGGCTTATGTTGGTTCGCCTGATTATTTTAACGAAGCTAAATTAGGACGCAATGATGGAGTGCAAGCGCTACGTCAACCAGGTTCTACCCTCAAACCTTTTGTCTATGAATTAGCTTTAGAAAAAGGTGTAATTCGGCCAAATACCATTTTAGCAGATGTCCCCGCCCGTTATGCAATTCCCGGTGCGAGACTTTATAGCCCAACCGATTACACCGAAAAGTTTCTTGGGCCTGTGCGGGTGCGAATCGCCTTAGCAAATTCGTTGAATGTACCCGCAGTCAGGGTGTTAGAAAAAGTAGGTGTGGAAACTTTCTTAGAACGACTGCATCAACTCGGATTTGAACATCTCAATCAAACCCCAGAACATTACGGTTTAGGTTTGACTCTAGGTAGTGGCGAAGTCAGTTTATGGGAATTAGCCCATGCTTACGTTACTATCGCACGATTTGGAGAAGCTACTCCTTTATTGACCACATTTTCCGATTCCCCAATCCAAAATCTAAGTTGCAGTGGAAGCTCACCAAATGTACGATGTAAAATCCCAGATTCGACCACAATATGGCAACTAATCACTAACATTCTCAGTGATAATCATGCTCGTGCAACAGCCTTTGGTGTAGACTCTGTGTTAAATTTACCCTTTCCTGTTGCTGTTAAAACTGGCACTTCTTCCAATTTTCGGGATACTTGGACAGTTGGCTTCACCACAGATTACACCGTCGCTACTTGGGTAGGCAATTTTAACGGCGAACCGATGCGACAAGTTTCAGGTGTGACAGGGGCTGCACCTTTGTGGAATCGGATTATGTTACACCTGCACGAACATCAAGAGCCAGCAGCTTTTCCATCTCCAGAAGGTTTAGTGCAATTACCTGTTTGTGCAATTTCGGGGTTACGACCGACACCAGATTGTACCTCAGTGGTGCAGGAATATTTCTACCCAGAAGATAAAATTGCCTACGAAGGTGATAATCAATTTAATTTACCACCAGAGTATGACGAGTGGTTGGCAAAACAACAACAATCAAGTTTTGTTTCTAGCAATTTCAGAATTTTATCTCCCCATCATGGCGATTTATTCTTACTATATCCAGGTGAAAAAGCGAAGCAAAAACTTGAATTTAAGCTAGCGGGAAATAAATCTGTGCCTGTTGAATGGTGGCTAAATGGCGAAAAGTTAGATACAAATTCAGCTAATTCTTTATTTTGGAATTTGCGTCCGGGTAAGTGGACTTTGGAAGCAAGAAGCGGAGAAATGAACGATAAGGTAAGTTTTCAGGTGGAATTAGCTAGTATTAAACCTACGCGTCGGGGTTTTTCTATTAGTAATTCTCAGGTAAAGGGAAATCGCCCATAATTAAATAGCAAGAGAATGCAATACTATAGGACATTGATTAAAAAAGGCAGGGATTACCTGCCTAGTTCCGTTAAACAGTTTGATGAGCTAACTATTACAGATCGTATTGACAAAGATATTGCAAGATTATGTCAAAGGTGTGACCACAAATAATATATCTGTTCCGGCAATTAATGTAAGCTTGACCACAGGCGTAGACTTCCTGATCTGAAAAACTTTTTACCTTTTTTCATCTCGCCACAAAGCAATACCGCCTAATAAACCAGTGATATTGGGGATGAGTTTCACATTTAACGGTAACAGGAAATTCACTCTCACAGCTTCACCACCACCAATGTAAAGGTAATCATAATTGAACAGATGTTGCAAGGATGCGATCGCCTTTTCTAAACGCCTATTCCATCTTTTATCACCAATTTTTTCTAACTCTGCACGCCCTAACTGCTGCTCAAAAGTCTCTCCTTTGCGAAACGGATGATGCCCCATTTCCATATTTGGTACTAGCTTTCCGTCTACAAATAAAGCCGAACCAAACCCTGTACCCAGAGTAATCACCAGTTCTACACCTTTACCTGCGATCGCACCAAACCCTTGCATATCTGCATCATTAATCACCCGTACAGGTTTATTTAAATGTTTTAATAATGCTGTTTCCAAATCAAATCCAATCCAATCTGGATGTAAGTTTACCGCCGTTTCTGTGACTCCACACCGCACCACACCAGGAAAACCGACCGAAACGCGATGAAATTCACCTTGAGCCGCAGCTAAGACAACAATTGCATTAATTACAACCTCTGGTGTAGCAGGTTGAGGTGTATCTAAACGCGCTCTTTCTGTTACAGGAGTCCCCGTAATATCTAAAACCATAGCTTTAACGCCACTACCACCAATATCAACCGATAGGGTACGAATCGATCCATTTTCTTCAACCATTGAGTTACATCCTTGTTAATGCTTGTTCTTTCGTTATTATGCTCTGCTGTATCCCAATAAGATCGGATATTTGGAGAGTCTTTAGATTGAGGGGAGTGGGGGAGAAATAAGCAATGTCCAATGCTGGTAAGTTACCTGTACCTTGGGTGCAAGTTATTCAAGATATTTACACCTATTGACAACCACAGTTTAGTATTGCTGAGTCCTAAGTAGATAAGAGCAAAGTTAAAAATCCAATACATTTAGACGCGCGACAACATTCAGATTTGCTAATGTAGAGATAATAGAAAGATTACTGGCGTAGCTGCTGAAAATCTATCGGGTAACAAATTTCTATTAAAAGTAATATTAAGAGAAATAATTATGACGGCCTTTGAACCTCAAAGCATCCGCTCTTATAGCCAAGAAGATGCACACCAAATTCTGCACTTAGCGATCGCTCGTCAAGCTAATGACAAAGATACAGAATTTTCTTACGAGCAGATATTAGAAATTGCTGCCGAGTTAGAAATTTCACCTGATTCTTTAAAATTAGCTGAACGCGATTGGCTATTACAACAAGGTCAAGTTCAACAACGAAGAGCTTTTGACGCTTACCGCATCAGAAGATTTCAGAAAAGTTTAGGTAACTACGCAATCCTGAATGGCTTTTTTATACTGCTTGATTTAATTACTGGTGGTGGAATTTCTTGGTCGTTGTACATTTTGCTATTCTGCGGATTACCTGTAGGGCTGGATGTCTGGAATACCTTTCAAGTCAAAGGTGAAGAGTATGAAATGGCATTCCAGAAGTGGAATCGTAAGCATGAGATTAAGAAAACCATCAGCACCGTTTTGAATAAGTGGTTTAAGGCATTACAGGTTTAGTCGATTTGCTTGCGTATAAGCTCGTCGTAGATAGTAGATATAGGACTTCACCCAACAGTTGCGCCCCAATCCCTCTTAACTAGATTGGGTATTTTCTGCTGCAAGTGCGTAAATCCCAAGATAAAGTTTTTTCTGAAAGTACTTTACAAAACGCAATAAATTATTTAAGATGTGTAACAGGTAGTCAAACCTACCTAATTCATCCACAAATAACCGCATTTATAAAACAATGACAGCAACCTTACAACGCCGCGAAAGCGCCAACGTATGGGATAGATTCTGTGAGTGGATCACCAGCACCAACAACCGGATTT
>NZ_JBALBW010000007.1:0-142993 GCF_036919895.1 Nostoc sp. | reverse complement strand
TAGAGGCATAAGTTACAGGTTAGAAGAAATAATTCTCCTTGTCCCCAGTCCCCAGTCCCCAGTCCCCAGTCCCCAGTCCCCAGTCCCCAGTCCCTAGTCCCCAGTCCCCAGTCCCCAGTTCCTACCTTTCCCAAAACCTGAAATTGAAACTACTTCCAGGAGCGCGACGGTAACGGCGGGCGGTTCTTCTGATTTGCCTTTTGTTGATCCTGTCGTTTGTTGGTTCAATTTCACTCTCTTCTGATTCTTCAACTTGCAACTGAGTTCTAGTTTCTTCCTTACTTCCCCACCAAGCAGTAATCCAGCCTCCAGCTAAACCGCCTATTCCACCTAGCAAGATACTCATCGGTGGTGGATACCCCAAATAGACAAAGCCAAGCATGAAAAATAACCAGTATTTCAGTCCTGTATCAACGCCATCAGAAGAGGCTACAGTTGGTGCTTGGGTGCTATTGCTGGTTAAATTTGTGATCCAGCTGAGGATGAAACCGCCCATGATTCCTAAGAAGATACTTAGGGCTGGCGCAGAGCCGGTCATTACTAATATAAATGTTAAAAATACCCCAAATAACAACTGAGAAAAGAAGCTGGGAGAAATACTAAAAAAGTCGTTCTTTTTGTCTGCCATATAGTAAAAAAGGCTATTAACTAATTACTAATGCGTAATTCGTAATTTTATATTCAATTACGAATTACGTTAGCGTAGCGGGGCGTAGCCCATTACGAATTACTTTAATTGTGCATCTTGTGATTGGGTTGTATCCAAAATCTTTACGTAAGATTGTTCTTTTTCAGTGAAAGGTTCGGCTTGTTTCATTTGTGAGGCTAATAAATCGGCGGTAGCATCAGCAATATCACCAGTGCGGTTATTTAGACGCTCTTTTAGAACTTCTAGCGGTGCTGTGCATTGGATAATCTGAAAGGGAATTTCGTGCTTTGTAGCTTGAGCGATCGCTTCTTGCCGCAACTTCTGTTTATCATATTTGGCATCCAAAATCACTGAAAAACCTTGTTTAGCCAGGATAATTCCCAATTCCAACAGCCGTGTGTAGGTTTTCTCAGTCATCTCAGGCGTATATAAATCATCGCCACCTCTTTCCCACAGGGGAATTCCCCCTAAATGTTTCCGCACCGCATCAGAACGCAGGTGAATTGCTCCCTGTTGACGGGCTAAATGTCTGGCTGTGGTACTTTTACCAGAACCCGACAACCCCGACATCAAAATTAGCTCTCCAACCTTTGGTTTAGTATACTCCCAAGCCTGTTTATAATACTCACTGGCAGTTTTTGTCGCCTCTTCTTTTACCGTCGCAGGTACACTCGGATCGCCTAGCAAAAATGATGTCACCTTCGCCCTGACATAAGCCTGTCGACTTAAATATAAAGGCAGCACCTGTAAACCTTCCCAGTCTCCAGTTTGCTCTATGTAGGCATTCAAAAACGTATTACCTAAGTCTTTGCGTTGCCGCGCTTCCAAATCCATCACCGTAAACGCCACATCGTACATCACATCGACAAAGCGAAACGGCTCGTTAAACTCAATGCAATCAAACAGCAAAATTTTATCGTTCCACAGGGCAATATTTCTCAGGTGTAAATCCCCGTGACATTCACGAATATAATTGTTGTGAATTCTGCTAGTAAATAATTCTGGACGTTCTGCAAAAAAGTTATCTGTATATTGCTTTGTTTCTGTAAATTGTGCTTGAGTCTGGGGGCCACCAATATAATTCTCAGTTTGCTGATAATTCTCGTCAAATGCAGCCCTGACTTTTGGGACTTCACCAAAACTGCGAATATAATCATTCGTCTGTGCTTCGGCATGATATTGAGCCACCACCCGTCCCAACTCATCTAGGAGTGTCTCATTTAACTTACCCTCGTCAAAAAGCGTACTCAGTAGCGAATCTTGAGGAAACTGCCGCATTTTCAGCACATATTCTATAGCCTCGGCTGTTCCCCCTAGCTGGTATTGCTCCCCTACCAGAGTTATGGGCAAAACTTCTAAATATAGTTCACCAGCACCCCTCTGATTTAACCGTAACTCTTCCTGACAAAAATGCTGCCGCTTCTCTAAGGTGGAAAAGTCCAAAAAGCCAAAATTCACCGGTTTTTTTAGCTTATAAGCGTAATCCCCAGTCAGCAGCACATAAGAAATGTGAGTTTGAATTAGTTCAATAGGTTCTGTTACCGCATGGGGATAAAATCCAGGCTGCAACATTTGCTGAATTAAGACTGGAAGAGTCGCTTCTGTCATTTATATTCCTCTGCGCTCTCTGCGCCTCTGTGGTTCAAATACAAAAAAACCAGGAGTTCCCCCCTGGTATCATCAAAAATTATTACACAGTTTACCTAGCTTAAGAAGCTGCTTCAGTTTCAGTTTCTGTGCCAGCATCTTCAGCGCTAATTTGTGGTGGCAAAACGCTGACAACAAGTCGCTCTGATTCAGCTAGAGGTGTTACACCTTCAGGAAAGGCTATATCACTAATACTCAAACTGTCTCCAATTTGCAGGTTAGAGACATCAATTTCGATGACATCTGGGATGTTTTCTGGCGCACAACTAACTTGCAATTCAGAGATTACCGTGTCTAACACGCCACCCTCTTGTTTAACACCAATAGCATTTCCCACAAAACGCAGCCGTACTTCTACATTGGTGTCGCCGTGGCCAGCAACCGCGAAAAAGCTGAGGTGGTAGGGCGTACCTTTTGCTGGATGGATCTGAAGTTCCCGCAGCAGGGTTTTACCGCGCCAAGGTGCATCAGCAATATTCAATTCAATCAAGGTGTTATTAACTGAAACCCTTTTGAGCAAGCGCTCAACAGTTTTGGCATCAATAGTCAAAGAAATTGACTCTGTACCCTTATGACCGTACAAATTGGCAGGTATCAATCCAGAACGGCGCAAAGCTCTTGGCTTGCTACCTTCTGGACGTTTTTGAGATTCGACTGTAATCGCCATAGAAGTTGTCCTTTGTCATTTGTCAGTTATCAGTTGTCATTAGTCATTTGTCAGTTGTCATTTGCTAATGACCAATGACTAATGACCAATGACTAATTCACGCACTTAGCAAGGTCGCAGGTGTGCCGTCAGCCTGCAATAAAGCGCGTTTGGGCCCGTGGATGGGGTCTTCTACGATTATTGTTTGATCGCGGCTTGCTCCTAGGGAGACGATCGCGATCGGGACTTCCATTAATTCAGCGAGGAATTTTAGATAGTCCAGTGCTTGCTGTGGCAAGTCTTCCAGGGTGCGGCATTCGGTTGTTGACACTTTCCACCCTGGTAAGGTTTTGTAGATGGGGCGACATCTAGCAAATTGACGAGAACTAGTGGGGAAGTGTTCGCTACGTTGACCATCTATGTCATAAGCTACACAAACTTGAATTTCCTCTAATTCATCGAGGACATCCAGTTTGGTCAGCGCCATGCAATCCATGCCATTAATCCGCACAGCATAGCGACCAATGACCGCATCAAACCAGCCACAGCGCCGTTTGCGTCCAGTGGTTGTGCCAAATTCGGCACCGCGATCGCACAACAATTCACCCAACTCGCCATCCAATTCCGTGGGAAATGGCCCCTCTCCCACCCGCGTTGTGTAGGCTTTCGACACGCCAATTACCCGGTCAATCATTGTCGGGCCTACTCCTGTACCAACGCAAGCCCCACCCGCGACAGGGTTAGAAGAGGTGACATAAGGATAAGTTCCATGATCTAGGTCAAGGAGTGTACCTTGTGCGCCTTCAAACAAAATATTGCGCCGTCGCTGAATCGCATCGGATATTTTTAACGATGTATCAACAACGTGAGGTCGCAAGCGTTCTGCATACCCCAAATACTGTTCAATCACCTCTTGTGGATCTAGAGGCGGCAAGTTGTAAAGCTTTTCTAAAATGACGTTTTTATAATTAATCGTCCACTCTAACTGCTCACGTAGCTCATCCGGGTTCATCAAGTCTAAAACCCGAATCCCTGTACGTTCAGATTTGTCAGCATAAGTCGGCCCAATGCCCCGACCTGTTGTGCCGATCTTATAGCTTCCCCGTCGTTCTTCAGATGCCTGGTCAATCAAGCGATGATAAGGCATTGTTACGTGGGCTGTCTCAGATATCAGCAGGTGGTCAGTGGAAATATTTAATTCTTTTAGTTGGTCGATTTCTGCGATCAAAATCTGTGGATCGATGACTGTTCCACAGCCGATAATGCAATCAGTATTTGGATACAAAATACCAGAGGGAATCAAGTGCAGTTTAAAGGTCTGACCTTTAACTACAATCGTGTGTCCAGCATTGACACCCCCTTGGTAACGAACCACAACATCTGCGGAGCGACTGAGTAAGTCAGTTATTTTACCTTTTCCTTCATCGCCCCATTGGGCACCTATGACAATGACGTTAGCCAAGAGCTTATATTAAGAAGTAAAGTTTCCACAAACTATAATTATTAACATATTGCTTGAATCATGTCAAGCTAATTATTGTAGATTCACCTGAGCGGAGGTCATTCGCACGCCAGTTGTTCTTGGGGAGACATTGCGCTGGAAGGGTTTGTCGGCAAAAAGTTTTCTGACTTGTTCGCGTTGGCACAGCGTCTCACAGAGAATACCGGACTGGCCTGGTTATAACCGCCGATGTCAAAGAACTCTGACTTACGCAATAATCCTCTAATGTCCTACTCTATGGGCAACCACTTCTCTAGGACATTATGAGGATTTACGAGACGCTTTGCGAATGTGTCTATGCGTTCTATGTGGTTCGTTTTTTTTATGATTTAAAACTGCCTTGATTACACTACTGCTCAAAATGAATTTATATTAAAAACTAGCGGATTTATTTGTGACTATTATGTATAAATCATCATCTCAAAAAATCCAGATATTTACAACTCTAAAAGATTGTATTTTTTTATCGGTGTTATCAAACTCCTTAAAAAATTCTCAGTATTTGTTTTTAATCTTTAATCTTAACTGATGGATGTCATCTGCGGCAGAAAAGGCGATCGCACGATTAAAAAATGGTATCGAGTCCAAAAGCTAAAAGCAATATTCATCTTAGCCTTGGCAGTTGTGTTTACTAATGCTGTAATCTCTTATAGCAATACTGTAAAGCCGATTCACAACCAGCAATGGGTGACATCTTCTTATGAAGTTATTACTCAAGTTGAAAGTATTAAATCTACACTCAAAGATACTGAAACGGCACAACGTAATTACCTAATTACAGTAGATGCAGACGATCTAAAAACTTATCTTACAGCTTCTCAACAAACTAGTCGCAATATTCAAATTCTCAGTAAGCTAACTGCTAATAACCATCAAAAACAGCAATGGATTTATTTGCTGGAGCCGAAAATTACCAGTAGGCTCAGTATTCTGCAACAAGAGATTTCCCTCAGAAAAAACCAGGGATTTGAGGCAGTTCGGCAGCGAATCTTATCTGATAAGGACAACCCAAGTAGCAAAAAAATCCAACAGCTTATTCACGATTATTTAGAGGTAGAGCAAAATTTATTACAGCAGGGAATGCAGCAGGTGCAAGCAAGTTCCCAAAAAGCGATAGTGATATTTTTTATCGCTGCTATTGTGGATTTGGTGTTGGTGGCGCTGCTGTATGATTGGTTGTGGCGTTATATCAGGCAACTTCAGCAGACAGAATTGGCCCTACGCCAAAGCGAAAACCGTTTACGAGCCATGATAGATGCAGAACCAGAATGCATCAATTTAATTGCTAAGGATGGCACCCTTTTAGAAATTAATGCCGAAGGGTTGGCAATGATGGAAGTGGAAAGTGCTGATGTATTGATTGGTAAACCAATTGATGCTGTAATTGTGCCAGAATATAGAGCAGCTTTTGCGAACTTGCATAAAAGTATCTGCCAAGGTAACAAGGGGACTTTGGAGTTTGAAATTGTGGGATTTAAAGGTACTCGTCGCTACATGGAAACTCATGCTGTACCACTGCGTAACGAATCTGATGGTACATTCAGCCATTTGGCACTGATGCGAGATATAACCCAGCAAAAACAGGCAGAACAGAAAATCCGCGAACAAGGGTTGCTGCTGGATGTATCAACTGAGGGGATTATTGTACGAAATATCCACAACCAAATCTTGCTTTGGAATCAAGGTGCTGAACATCTGTATGGCTGGAAGGCTGAAGAAGTTGTAGGTAAGAATGTTTTGCAGTTTTTGCATAAAGATATTTCACCACAGCTAGAAGATGCTTACTTGAAGGTGATGAATACAGGTGAGTGGCGTGGTGAGTTGCATCAACTGACAAAGGAAGGTAAAGTAATTATCGTTGAAAGTCGGTGGATACTGATCCGAGATGATAGTGGACAAACTAAGTCCATTTTGAGTGTGAACACCGAGATTACGCAGCAGAAACAACTAGAAGCTCAACTTCTGCGATCGCAACGTTTGGAAAGTATCGGTACGTTAGCTGGCGGTATTGTCCACGATCTCAACAATATACTATCCCCAATTTTAATGTCAGTTCAACTGTTGCAGAAGAAATTGCCCGATTCGCAGAGTCAGCAAATACTGCAAACTTTAGAAAATAATGTTAAACGCGGTGCTAATTTGCTCAAGCAAGTATTGTCTTTTGCACGGGGTATTGAAGGCAAACGGACAATTGTCCAAATTCCGCCTTTGATGGCAGAAATTGAGCAAATTATCGCTCAAACCTTCCCCAAATCTATTATTTGTCAGGTAGATATCCCTAAAAATCTGTGGTATGTCCGTGGAGACACAACTCAACTACATCAGGTGCTGATAAATTTAGTAGTCAATGCCCGCGATGCTATGCCCAATGGCGGTATATTGAGGATTGCAGCAGAAAATCTGGTGATTGGCGAACATTCTGCCCAGATAAATATTGATGCCAAAGTAGGTTCTTATATTGCGATCGTGGTGACAGATACTGGTATAGGGATGTCGTCGGAAGTCCAACAACGGATTTTTGAACCATTTTTCACTACCAAAGAGGTAGGCAAAGGTACAGGTTTAGGACTTTCCACGGCGTTGGGTATTGTTAAGAATCACGGTGGTTTTGCCAATGTTTACAGTCAGGTAGGCAGAGGTACTCAATTTACAGTCTACTTACCTGCCTCAACATTGAGAGACACACATTTGATGTCTCCAGAACTGGAATCAGTTAGAGGAGATGGCTAATTTATTTTGGTGGTGAAAGGATCGCAAACTAGAAAAAATCCTATCAACCAAAACTTTCTGCTGACGTTGGAAATTGGTTACTAGAAATAAAAAATATCAGTTAATATGATATGCCGTTATCACTTGTAGCGATCGCTTCCCCATGAAATACTGGATACATTAAGCGACGAGTTAGCCGATGTTCTTCCCCATCTTGTAATAAAATATTGTTGCCAAATGTTGATTCTAGAAAATACCACCCTATCTGCGACGACATAATTACCAATCATGGTAGAGTTTTTCTGCGTAGAACATAATTTCTTCATTTGGTAATCTAATTTTTGCTTTTTGCCGAGGATACAAACTTTCAACTGCACCTGTATCCTGTTCAATGACTGTGGCTCCTGCTTTTAAAACGGAATTTTTAAACAGAAATTTCATCAAAGGATTGACTACTTTGGCATACATCAAAATAAACGTCTTGGTGATTTTTTCTGTTTCCGGGTAGAGAATATGAATTTGAGCAATATCACCAATGGGCGTTTTAGCAAAAAAACCAGTAGTTGAAGGAAAAGCGTATTCGAGTGTGTTATTGAGATTTTTTGGAAAAATGCCTAAAATTGGGTTTTTGATAATTTCTGTTAGTGTATTATCATCTCTCCTTAAATCTTGTTTAATTGTGGTATAGTATCCTTTTTCTTCAAAAGAAGTAACATGACAACATTTAATTTTAAATAGTTCTTTATGAGTCCCATTCTGGTGGTTATAGTCATAGTTAACCATCAGGTTACTCAAAAAGTCACCCTGAATACTTTTATCCCCTGTTACTCCAAGAAACTCGTATTCATCGACAATTTTTTGATGTAAATCGGGGATAGGCAATCTTGGCTCAAACCCGGCATAAGTCCAGAGACAATCATTGCTAATAATTAGCTCTAATGGTTTTGTAATAGGCTGATTATCCTTTTTTTCTCCTTGCTGTAGTCTGCCTTTGCCATCAAATTCTAGTGCATGAAAAGGGCAAGTAATAGTATCTCTTTCTTGACAAACCCAACCATCTGATAAGGGTGCTTGCATGTGGGGGCAGATGTTATCAAGGGCAAAAAATTCGCCTTTTTGGTTTTGCCAGATAACATAATCCTGTCCATTTAAAGTAAGTTTATTAGGTTTATTCACTCCTAATGTAGATTTGTGCGCGATTAACCAAGGCGCACCAGGTAAAATTGGTTTCATTTTTCCTCCAAAATATTGATAACTTTTTGAAAAATCGCTAGATGCGTTAGCAAAAGGTAACGAAATATTGAAACTTAAAAATTGTAACCAAGCTGGTATCGCCTGTCCTACATCTGAATGTCAATTTGGATAATTTAAGTCTTGTCTGCAATGGACGAACGGACTGTACCAGGCATTTGCTCGGCTAAGTTTGGCTACTGCATGGATAAATCAGGCAATTAACTAATTTTTTAGTTAGTAAATATTAATTTAATAAATTTCATCTTCTATGTCAACTACTAACCAATTTTTTAGTTAATATATTTTGGTTATGATGATGGAGCAACGTGGGTCGTTCAACTGAGTCAAAATTCTCATCTAAAAAGCCGCGTCAGGTGCGCGATGCAGAGGCGACGAAAAAGCAAATTCTCGATGCGGCGGAAGCGGAGTTTGCCAGAAATGGACTTCAAGGGGCGCGGACAGAGGCGATCGCTAGAGGTGCAGGTGTTACCACAGCGATGATTTACTACTACTTCCAGAGCAAAGAAGGGCTATACCAAGCTGTTCTGCAACGTCCGGCGGTGGAGATGCACGAAGGGTTTGAGCAGCTAAATCTGGATCGGTTCCCACCAGAGGAAGCCTTGAAGATGCTTGTCAAAGGAGCGATCGCTTACGAAGCCGCTCACCCGTACAGAGGAATGCTTTGGTTTCAAGAAGCAAACCAAAATCAGGGAAAGTATTTCAAACAGGGGAATTGGCAAGAAAATTTTAGCTATCTCATAAATATTTTAGAGCGGGGAATGGCGGAAGGTTGTTTCCGTCAGATCGATCCATTTCTCACCACTCTGCATATTATTGGGGTTTGTAATATGTACTTCAACGCCTATGAAAATATCAAACATACTAGACCCGATTTGCAACTGCTGAGTCCAGAAATGATTGAGCAGCATACTCAAGCAGCAGTTAATTTCATTTTGGCTGGTGTGCAAGCAATCAAAGTTAACAATATATCAAAGGAAAGCAATGCGAACAGCGATGATAGGTAAAAAACTCTTATACATTACTGACTTTTTTGGCTGTTGTCGCTGTCCGGTTATTGCAATTACGAGTGAAATTCTGCCTAACTTCTAAATACCCAGAGCTACTCTAGTTTCAGGCCCCACTACACCATCTACAAGTAGACCTTTACTTGCTTGAAAACTTCGGACTTGGTTAACAGTTTCTTGACCGTAAATTCCATCAACCCTGAGATTACCTAAAGCTGTCTGAACGTCTCTCACAAGCTGACCTCTAGAACCAGGAGTAAGAATCACTGAACCCCCAACGCCACCAGGACTACCAGTAGGACTATTTATAGCAGGATTGTTAAGTTTATCACCAACCCATCGAGCAAAAACGTATCTACCTGTAGTAAGTCTAGCAAAACCGTTTTCATATCTTTCAATCGCTGGAAGGGTTGCGCCATTTGATACACAATCCACATAAGAGTAGTTAGTGCTTGGGCCTGTACGGATACGTAAACAACTACCGTTAGTCTTTACATAAGCAGCCGAACTCATTTGAATTTGGGCAGCAGCAATAAGTAATACACCAACACCAGCTAAAGCCAACCAAGCTGAAGATTTAAGAAGTTTTTGCCAATTAAATTTAGATTTGCTGATTCCAGATGCCTGTTTTTTAGTAATAACTATGTCAGAAGATTTCAGAGGTGTTTCCGCATTTAATTTAGATTTAAGCGGATTATATTTGGTCTTTCCAGATGCCTCTTCCTGAGCAATAAACATGTGAGAATAAGCAAGATATTCCATAATGCACCCTTTTATATGAAAAAATGAGTACTCACAGAGAACGACTAGGTTGTTCTCTGTATTTATTCTTAGTATATTTTATATCAGCAGCCTTTTAAAAGGTTTTTACTAGTAATTAAATTAAGAAAAAATAAATAAAATTAACCTGAGTTCGATGAACCTTAGCCTGTCTTGAACTAAAGTCCTTTATATAAGCCGTCGGATTTACATTAAAATCAGTCAAAAAATTTCAAGGAAATTTAGTTAAAGCTTTCTCTAGACAGACTTCTCCGTTGTGCATCCAAAATTGCTTATTATATCCAACTTCCGCAGTTGAGCCATCTTTCATAGTGGTGACTAGCTCAAATTTAAAGCATCAAAAGTATTACAATCATCTCAGCAAATATTTTAATGTTTCAATATAGATTTTATTTTTTTGTTACTTAAGTTACATTGCTCTGGATATGAGCATCGGTGAAAGCGATCGCAGCCATAGCCTTGAGCGATATGCTAAATTCGCTGCTCCTACTCTCGCTGCTGTTTAAATGTAATGAATAATTATGTTTCAAGTGGGAATTTAAAGACTAATTGAAACATATAATTAAATTATTTAAAATTACGAATTACTTATTACAATTTTACCAAAGTGAGCCGCACTTTTGAGATAATGATAAGCTTCTCGTGCTTCAGAAAAAGGGAAAAATCGATCAATAATTGGTTTGATTTGATGCTGTTGCATCGCCTGATTCATCGCCTCAAACATTTCCCGACTGCCAACATAAATGCCCTGAACTGTTAAACTTTTAAAAAGTATCGGCATGGGGTCAATTTCACTTCCTCTACCTGACAATACGCCAATCAAACTAATCCGTCCCCCAATGCGGACTGCTTGTAATGATTTTGGTAGAGTTCCTGTACCGCCTACTTCAATTACATGATCTACACCTGTGCAATTCGTTAATTGGTAAACTTGCTTTTCCCAATCTGGTGTTGTTTTGTAGTTAATTGTTTCATCAGCACCAAGCTGTTTTGCTCGTGCTAATTTTTCATCACTACTAGAAGTAATAATCGCTCTAGCACCATGTATCTTGGCAAACTGGAGAGCAAAAATCGAAACTCCCCCAGTACCGAGTAATAAAACAGTATTACCTGCGCCAATATTGCCTTTTGTCACCAGTCCATGCCAAGCTGTGACTGCTGCACAGGGTAAAGTTGCCCCTTCAATGTAGGATAAATAGTCAGGCAATATTACCAAGCCATCTTGGTGTAATACGACATACTCAGCCAGCATTCCATCGATACCGCCTCCGAGATCGGATTTCATTTTCTCTTTGGTTAAAGAGCCATAAATCCAGCTTTGGAAGAAAATACCAGCCACGCGATCGCCTATTTTCACCCGTGTCACACCTTCCCCTACCGCCACAACTTCCCCCGCACCGTCAGATAGGGGAATTAACGGATATTTCTGTCCAGCGCCGTAAGCCCCCTCAGCAACGAGCAAATCGCGGTAATTTAGGGATGTTGCTTTGACTTGAATGAGAACTTGTCCCGCAGTTGGTTTTGGTTCAGGGCGATCGACTAATGCGATCGCATCAATACCGCCATTGCTTTGAATTTCGTAAGCTTTCATTGTGTTAACCGAACCGTATTGACTGAGGGAGGGTAAAGGGGAAGCAATAAAAAAGCAGTGGTTAAATATTGTATAAATTGTATAAAACCACTGCTTTTTATTGTAATAGGTAAATATTGCCTAATCCGGTTCAGTTAAGGCTAAAACCCTTTGTTAAAGTTAGTTTTTTTACGAACCACAGAGACGCAGAGTACACAGAGAGAAGAAAAAACGCTTAACTGAACTGTATTGAAATATTGCCTATCCTAAGCTGATGTTATTTCGCCTTATCAGCTTGGTTGCTGATCGGGAAACATACATTTATCAGAATCGCAACCACTAGGGCCAGCCTCTGACATTTCGCCTAAATCGTAGCGGCTTAAGACTGCACAGAAATCATCTGTTTTCCGCCGTGCTTTTACCTCTTGATTTAAGCGATCGTAGGTTGCTTTGTCTATTGGTTCAAATGGCAAACGGGGGAATGATTGCAAATCGTCAAAACGAGCTAAAAGGGCTGCTGAAATATATCCTTCATCATTCTGAATGGTTTCGTATATCTTCTGTCCTAAAGGTTCGATTTCATCAGAACGCAGTTCCAAAGTAGCTGATGTATTATGAGTTACATACCAGCGTTGAACCTGGAGAACAAAATCAAATTGAGCTAAGACTGAAAACTTAGAAACATCAATTTCATCAGCCCCTGGTAAATCAGCCCAAGTTACAGAAACAGGGATTTCTACTAACCACTCACTCACCCGTGAATCAAAGGGATCGTTAAGTAAATTTCCCTGTTCATCTTTGTCTGATTGAGAGGGAATGACATTGTAACCGTAGTCAATACAAGCTAAGGCTACAGGGTCATTTTTGCCGAAGGTGATGCGGCGAATAAATCTTTGAGCTTTGGGGGGATGCCATCCTGAGCTAGCATTAGTTAACAAAGCCTTAGTACCACTGGGTTGGACGGTGGTAGAGCGATTTGGACGTTTGAGATTGTGGCGATCGCAATAATCCCAAACCACCCGATGTACAATATCTTTCCAAGAACTGAGATATTTTTCTTCCTCATGTTTGAAAGCTAATCCTTGTGGAGTTGCAGGTCTTCCGGCTTCCCACCAGCGCAGCCAATCAACACCAAAAGCATGAACAAAGAAATCAAATAAACCTGTAAAAGAAACTCCTACAATCGGATCTAATTCACGGCTGTATTGATAGCGTGGTTCCAGGAATTTGTGATTTAAAAGTGCTGCTACAGATAACGCCCCAGCAGTGAAAGCTTCTTCTTGTTCTTTGTAGTTACGTGGATCGATTTGATTAAGGTGAACCTCTGACAAATTGCAGTTACCAGTTAGGGTATTACCAAATACTCCTTTGTGATGTTCCGGTTCATTGAAGCAATAAGTATCGTGTAAACCTGGTAATTCTTCCACACCTCTAACTATTTGCCATTTACCTTTGTGTTTGGCATCACACCCTTTGCTTACATCCAAACGCTGACAAGGAATTTGTCCACAGTCAGTAATTTGCAAGTAATACAAATCTTGACTGCGAACACCATAGTTAGTGACTGACCCTTTGTGAGCGCAGAGATTTAAAGAAGAACGGATACCGCATTTAGTTAGTAATAACTGCACTCGATATGCACGTTCGTAATCAGAGATGTAAATCCTAATGCCATTGCTATGTGTATTTGTGCCATCTGTATCCGCTAAACCAGCGATAAAGTGCAAAATTGCTTGGCGATTCCAACTAGCAATTACATTCAGTGACTCTGGATTTGTTTTTAAACTCTTTAAAAATTCTCCAGAAAAACCTAAGTCTGTTACATCTGTAAAAGTCGGTAAGTAGTCATAATTTCTTTCAGGAGACTTACTTCCGATTACAGATAAAGCTGCTTTCTGTTTATAGAGTCTAACTTTGGCATTACCATTTTGGTCTGTAGTTCCATCTCCTACAGCTATTCCCAAAGTATAGGCATAATTTGGATCGATGTTTAATCCATCTTCATGCTGAATAGTAAAAGGCTCAGTATGAATGGCATATCTACTAACATCCATCAAATCTTTGGTTTGCACTTCTTTGTATTCTTTATCAAATCTATCTTTCACAAAGAAGCGATGATATTCGGTTGCATCTAAGTAAGTACCATCTGCAAATTTGACTCGATACAGCTTGCGTTCGCTACCAGTTTTAAATGGTGTTACTTGGCTCCATTTTTGACCATTCCAAATCTCAATTTCACTTCTGATAACATCTTTGATTTTATGTATTCCATCTCTAGTGATAAGTAAAGTATTACCACTCACACAATGGAAGTTAGCGCCTATGATCTCACCACACGGATTTAAAGCATATCGCTGCAAACGATGTTCTAGCTCATTAGCATCAAGATTGGAATGGCATTCTTTTAACCACTCTTTTGCTGTTCCTTGTTCATAAGCTTGTAAAAACTCAACTTTCAAAGCTTGTGTTGGTAGCAAATCAATGTTCGATCGCGCGACGGCTTCACCAGCCCATTGAATCGCTCCCTCGCCACTATAATACTGTTTACGGACAGCATTCAGACATTCTTCTAAGGTTGGTTTGCGGTGAAAAACTCTGGTATGGTTTGCCATCCTAAGTGCATCACGTTCTGGATCGATTCGCCAATTGCCACTTTCATCTTGCTGCCATAAGTTATCTTTGGCAGTGGCTCCTTGTTGATCGTCAGCAATAAACTGACGCATCCCCGCACTTCTACGTATATTACCAGCAACAATTGTGACAGCGCCCTGATCGATTAATAGACAGCATTCAACTGAATTTAATTGTCGTCCTAAAGCTTTATTGAGAATAGATGCACAACGCTGATAAAGCCCAGGCAATTTTACAGGATTAGCGACTCCTCCAAAGCCGTTGAGAGTTTCTCCGGCTTTTCGGACATCACTGATATCAACTAATACTTCAACTTCTGCTGAAAATTGTTCATTAGTGGAGAGTTCTAATAGGGTTTGATATGATTCAACCCAACCTTCACGGCTATCTCCAACGTGAATAGTGACATTATTGCCTTCTATATGAGTTTCAGTATATTCACGTCGTAATTGCACAGGAGTGCTGCCAATTTCACCTTTTACAGTGATATTCAGTTGATTACGGATGGGGGGCAACTGGTTAATAAATTGTGGTTCTAGGACGGCTCCAGTCCCACAGCCCATCATTGCCAAATCCATCATTAATCCGAAGGCACTCCAGTCTTGGAGATTGGTAGAGGTGCAATTATAAGCGCCGGAAAAGTTTTTGGGCTTGGTTATCCAGTCTGTACCACCAACCCATAACCAGCGTCCACTGGGCATAGCTTTCAAGTTGCGTTGCATCTTATCGAGTGTGGCAGCTTCCTCTTGAGTGAGCTTTCCTAACTCGACTAAGCCGAGGAGAGTGCGATCGCATACCTCATCCCATGTTTCCCTTAGTCCTGCCTTTGTGCGGCGGCTATAGGTTCTAAAAAATACGGGATTTGCAGCTGGTGCTGTTTCGGGAAACTTGGCACTCTGACGTTTTCTTTCTAGCTCTCGAACCATATATTAAGTGTCTTGCGTTCTTGTTGCGTGCGGACAGATTATGACTATACGCCAAGTAGTTTGAGTATTAAAGATTGTCAAATTAACCACTTTACGCTAGCTCTACCCCGCACTAATTACAACATAAATTTATAATGTATAATGTCCTTCACCCTTGGGTAGAAGATATATAAATAGTTTTAATTAACACATATTCAGTGATGAGTAAATTATTTCTATATCGTATGAACTCCCCCGTACATGCAAAAAAACACCGCACAATCGGATCAACATTGATACCTTATTTTAGCCAAAACACCCCCTATAACTAGCGACCGCTCAGAAAAGGGCAGGCATCATAAACCTGCCCTAGCAGAGGTAGGTTATTTCATTTGTTGATCAGATGGTGTACAACTTCCTTTTGTAAGTTGCAACTCAAAAGGGCTAAGTTGAACGTGCAGACTCCCACAACTGGGCCCTGCCAACAGTCCCAAAGCCGGGAGGGTTATTCCCAAAGCAGTCACCAAACCAATAATAACGTTAACAGTAATGGGTTTTGGAAGTTTATTCCAGAAGGGTTGCTCTGGGGCTGTTCTTTCTGTCTTCATTGGTTTAATCTTTAAATGGGGTTGGATAGTACATGGAACTTTATGTTTCATCGTTGTTCAGTCCCTTATCTATGTTTTTGAACTTAGGAGCCAGTCTGGGAGCCTGAGAAACACCAGACTGACTCTGCTTATTTATGTAGGCTGATTTTCCCGCAGTAACAGTTGGTAAGAAGTTAGCTTGTTTTGCTACAAGCTTTCCATGCAGACACTGTAGAGTGCGATCGCATACCTCATCCCATGTTTCCCTTAGTCCTGCCTTTGTGCGGCGGCTATAGGTTCTAAAAAATACGGGATTTGCAGCCGGTGCTGTTTCGGGAAACTTTGCACTCTGGCGTTTTATTTCTAGCTCTCGAACCATATATTAAGTGTCTTGCGTTCTTGTTGCGTGCGGACAGATTATGACTATACGCCAAGTAGTTTTAGTATTAAAGATTGTCAAATTGACCACTTTGCGCTAGCTCTAGTCCGTAATATTTTCAACATAAATTGATGATGTATAATGTCTCTCACGCTTGGGTAGGAGATATAGACTAGGTTTTAATTAGCACACGTTAGATTATAAGTAAATTATCTTGATTATGGAATTATTTTTAAACGGCTGCATGTCACATCTATTGGATTTAATTGGAGATAATTTCAGTATTATGAAATGATCCTCCCTCTCGTTCATGTAAAATTAAAACTCCTAGGGAATAGCTGAATGACGCAGCGATTAACTAGGAGTTTCGACTATTGGGAAATTGGCAAAAGTCTAAATTGAATAAGACATTGGGAAGGACTTCGCATCCTTTGGCTTCACATATACGCGCTGTTGTGGTTCTAAATCTAAATCATTAAAGCGATCGCGTGTTAAATGCGCCATCACCACTTGCCCATCATCAAAAGTTAATTCTACCTGAATTTCCCAACCCAAATGTATCAACCGGCTCACTGTGGCAGCCGTAGTAGCACCGTTGGCAACCTTTTCAAAAATTACATCTTGCGGACGCAAAAATACTTGTGGATGTGGTGCATCAAACTTGCTACCTTGAAAAATCTTCGAGGTGCTGGGTAATACATTTACCGGGCCGATGAAGCTCATCACAAATGCAGTGGCAGGATTATCATAAATTTCTGCTGGTGTTCCCACCTGTTCCACGCGCCCTTTATTCATGACCACTACTTCATCGGAGACTTCCATTGCTTCCTCTTGGTCGTGGGTAACAAAAACCGTGGTAACATGAACCTCATCATGGAGGCGGCGTAACCATGCCCGCAAATCTTTACGGACTTTCGCATCAAGTGCGCCAAAAGGTTCATCTAGCAGTAATACTTCCGGTTCTACTGCCAACGCCCTTGCTAATGCTACCCGTTGTCTTTGACCACCGGAAAGTTGTGATGGATAGCGATCGCCTAATCCAGTCAATTGCACCAATTCTAGTAACTGTTCAACCTTTCCCTTAATCTTCTTTGGCTGTGCCTTGCGAATTTCTAAGCCAAAGGCAATATTCTGCCTGACAGTCAAATGCTTAAATAGAGCATAGTGCTGAAACACAAAGCCAATATTGCGCTGCTGCACGCTTTGGTATGTAGCATCTTTACCAGTAAGCAGGATTTTGCCGCTATCAGGCATTTCTAAACCTGAAATTAACCGTAGTAGCGTAGATTTACCCGATCCCGATGGCCCAAGCAACGCAACTAGCGAACCACTCTTAATTTCTAGGCTAACCTCATCAACTGCCTTGAAACTCCCGAATTGTTTGGAGACGTTTTCAACTACTATGCCCACTGGTGCTATACCTCTGCAACTAAATCTACAGATCCTTGGTAGGATTACCGTGTCTTACATATACCATACATTGTTATTTATAGATGAACAAGATTTAGCTACCGCAACTGCCACAATCGAGGAAGCTACAATCAGCACCACTGCAATCTAAAGAACCACAATCGGGGAAACCACAATCAGGAGTCATACTAACCACCTCGGCACAATTGCAGCCCAAATCAACACAATCAAAACATTCAGTATTATTGCTGCTAACAAATGAGGATTTTTGACCAACTTTACCAGATGCTTGTTGCCTTTGCCGCGTTTCTGCTGGCTCCTCAGTGGATTCTTCTGAATTCTCGATTTGCATAGACACGTAGCGGCAAGCTGCTGCGCGTCTACGCAAAATTTGGTTAGCTTGCTTACAAGCTTGAAATCGTTCACGAGAATTGACAAAGGCTACTTTTAACCCTTCCTTAGCAATTACCTGCTTGAAGTACCCAGAGCAAGATTCGCCACCATATAGTATTCTGTGGGCACAAGCAAAACCTTTGTGTGGGGAAATATGCTTTTGATATCCGCTAATTGCGGTAGCACTAACTTGTCTAGTAAAAGAATCGAACAAGGAAATCTGCATATTTGGGGACTGGGGACTAGGTAATATTCTTCATTTTTCCCAATTCCCAATGCCCCAATTCGTATCGAAACATTAAGGAATATTGCATTTAAGCAGAAACCTGAAGGTAAACCGCCAAATCACCAGAAAGACCGTGGTAGTATGCTCTCGGTAAATGTGAAGATTGGGAGAAAGACCTTTGACACTACGGGTTGCTGTTATTGGGTCAGGCCCTGCTGGTTCATCTGCCGCAGAAACACTGGCAGCCTCTGGGATTGAAACCTACCTGTTTGAGCGGAAGCTAGACAATGCAAAGCCTTGTGGGGGTGCAATTCCCCTCTGTATGGTGAGTGAATTTGACTTACCACCAGAGATTATCGATCGCCGTGTCAGGAAGATGAAAATGATTTCGCCTTCTAATCGGGAGGTTGATATCAATCTGGTAAATGAAGATGAATATATAGGAATGTGCCGCCGGGAAGTGCTAGATGGCTTTTTGCGCGATCGCGCGGCAAAAGTAGGTGCAAATTTAATTAATGCTACTGTTCATAAACTCGATATACCAGGAAACAATACCGATCCCTATACCATCCATTACGTTGACCATACAGAAGGGATATCCCAGGGTATTGCCAAAACCCTGAAGGTGGATTTAATCATTGGGGCAGATGGGGCTAATTCCCGCGTTGCTAAAGAAATGGACGCTGGGGATTACAATTATGCGATCGCTTTCCAAGAGCGAATTCGCTTACCCGAAGACAAAATGGCCTACTACAACGACCTCGCCGAAATGTATGTCGGTGATGACGTTTCTACCGATTTCTACGCTTGGGTTTTCCCCAAACATGACCACGTAGCTGTCGGTACTGGTACGATGCACGTCAATAAAGCCAGCATCAAACAATTACAAGCTGGTATCCGCGCCCGTGCTTCCGAAAAACTGGCTGGCGGTAAAATCATCAAAGTCGAAGCCCACCCCATTCCCGAACATCCCCGTCCTCGTCGTGTTGTTGGTCGCATCGCTTTGGTGGGAGATGCTGCTGGTTATGTTACCAAATCCTCTGGTGAAGGTATTTATTTTGCCGCTAAATCTGGACGGATGTGTGCCGAAACCATTGTAGAAACATCTAATAGTGGTAGCCGTATTCCTACAGAAGGCGACCTCAAGGTTTACCTGAAGCGTTGGGATAAAAGATATGGACTCACTTACAAAGTGCTGGACATTCTGCAAAATGTATTCTATCGTTCCAACGCTACCCGCGAAGCGTTTGTGGAAATGTGCGATGACCTTGATGTACAACGGCTAACATTCGATAGCTATCTGTATAAAACGGTTGTCCCAGCTAATCCCATTACCCAATTGAAAATTACTGCCAAAACCATTGGTAGTCTAATTCGGGGTAATGCTCTTGCACCTTAATTGAGCGCAAAGCACTGGGAATTCCAACAAATAAATTACTCAATTTTGTGGGGTAGGCATCTTGCACGCTTATTAATCAGGGCGGGCGAGACGCTTACCCCAAAAAATACAGGTTTTGAGGTAAGAGGTAGAAACATCTTTATATCTGATTTTGAGTCAGGCATTTTGTACCTGACTTACTTGCAAACTGGTGTATATCAATACTTATAATCCTTTGCACAGAATTAAACGGCGATCGCACGTTGGAAAATAGTTATAGATAGTCGGGATGATTACAGCCGCATTCACAACTAACTCAGAGGGGAATTGCACTGATACCGCGCCCAAAAATCTCTACACAGGTTTCTATATAGTCTTTACAGCTATAGCTGTCTTGATTGAATTTTGCACTGCGGCATAGCATTCCAGCTAACAGCATTCCTGTAAACATATCGACTGCTGGAAATGGATCGAGGTCGGCTCTGACAATGCCTCGTTTCTGACCCGATTGTAGGTAAGCTACCAGCTTTTCTCTTAAAGGCTTGGCAGCTTCTTGAATAACTTGTTTGGCCGCCTCTGGATGACGTTTCGCTTCTCCAATAAAGGTACGAATTAAGTCTTCCTGTGCCTCTAGCATCGTATTGTAAAGATTGGCATACTTTCCTAAATCAATTTTTAAATCCTGCGTCCACGCTTCAGGGTGGGCAAGGGCTTCCGTCTGGAGTGCCAAGGCATTTTTGATGACTGCTCCCAAAAGTTGTTCTTTACTAGCAAAATGGCGAAACAAAGTGACCTCATTCACACCAGCAACACGAGCTATTTCACGAGTAGTTGCTCCTTGAACACCTAAAGTAGCAAATACCTGCGAAGCGGCTTCTATCAAACGTGTACGGGTAAGAGTTGATGAACGGATAGTTTTATTCATTTATGCTGGCAAGTACTTACTTACATCATAAATTATGTAAAGAAAGCGATCGCAACTTGGGTAAAAATTAATCTTGATACCAGCATTTTTAAAGTTAGTGAAAATCTTGTATCGGCTCAAATTTACTTTGGTACTTTAGCTAATGTTTTACTCATTTTAGTAACTGGGACAAATACCCCACTTCCTAAATAATGAGGTGCCCTTTGGATGGCAGTAAATCCCAGCCGTAAATAAAATCCTTCAGCATAAAGACTAGCAGTTGTAATTACCTTATCTATACCTTGCTCAATTGCTTCATCGCAAAAATGTTGAACTAAAGCCCGCCCAACTCCTTTACCTTGATATTTAGGATGGACATACAGCCCGATAAGTTCATCAACTATAAAACTAGCAAAACCTATGACAACATCTCCCTCGATCGCAACCCAGCAAGTCTCCACTTTGATACTTTTCAAGATATTTGAACCATCAGGTTTTTCGCGGTAATTACGCCAAGTTAAAAGTTCTTTTTCGGTGTAAAAAGTTGCAGGTAGAGCTTTAATAGCAGCAATATGAGTTGCAATCAGTACCCAGGCATCTGTTTCCTGAGCAGGTCGAAGAGATATTTCGTTAACACTCATAGATTCAGGGCTAGCATTCAGATTACATACCTGATTGACTTTCCGATCCAATCCTTTACTGAGATTAGCAGTTTGCAATTGAGTCACATAGCATTTCCAGGCTAGTAAGACTACAGTTTACACACAAGTCTTGCCGCAGCCATATATTTATTAATAAATCTCGAACTGCTTTATATCCCGCCTCGGAATGAATTCCGAGGTGGAATGTCGGTGAGTATTAGAGGGCAATACGGTTCACTTAAGCCTCTCTGCGTCCTTTGCGTCCTTTGTGGTTCGTTAAAAAAAATGACTTTGGTAAAAAGTTTTAGCCTTAACTGAACTGTATTGTATTAGAGGGGCTAATTTCCCTTGCTACGTTTTGAAGAAAAAGCGGTAAGACTTCGGTTGTCCAAGCTTTTTCCGCAATGCTTCCATATAAATGTAAAATACCGGAGTTAGATAGAGAGTCAATATCTGAGAGAACACCAATCCACCAACGATCGCAATTCCCAAAGGCCGACGCGCTTCAGAACCGACTCCTGTCCCCAAAGCAATGGGAAGTGTCCCAATTAAAGCTGCCATCGTCGTCATCATAATTGGCCGGAAACGAGTCAAACAAGCGGCATAGATGGCATCAAAGGAATTTTTACCTTCCTTGCGTTGTGCTTCAATGGCAAAATCTACCAACATAATCCCGTTTTTCTTGACGATACCCACTAGCAGGATGATGCCGATAAAAGAGTAAAGGTTTAAATCAACCTGGAAAATCAGCAGCGTCAATAATGCGCCAAAACCCGCCGAAGGTAAACCGGAAAGAATGGTAATCGGGTGAATGAAATCCTCATAGAGGATACCAAGAATTAGATAGATGACTAGAATAGACACCAGCAACAGCACGCCTAAATCATTGAAAGACTGTTGAAAGGTTTGGGCTGAACCCTGAAAGCTGGGGGTAACTGTTGAAGGTAGTATCTCACTAGCTGCTTGCTTGATGGCTTCTGTCGCCTGACTGAGAGACGTTCCTGGGAGGGTGTCAAAAGAGATAGTTGAGGAGGGTAGTTGAGCAACGTGAGCGACAGTGAGAGGGCCGACATTCTGGGTGATATTTGCGATCGCACTCAGGGGAACAAGTTTCCCAGTACTCGATTGCACATATAACAGTGATAGGGCGCTAGGATCTCGTTGAAACTCCGGTTTCACTTCTAAGATTACATAAAATTGGTCATTTGGAGTATAGATAGTGGAAACCTGGCTAGAACCATAAGCAGCACTGAGGGTTTGTTCAACTTGTTGAGCGGTAACGCCAAGGGTTGCAGCTTTGTTGTGGTCAAATTTAACTTGGATTTGGGGAGTGCTGAGTTCTAAATCACTATCAACATCCCGGAGTCCTGGTAGGGTTTTGACTTTATCTACAAGTTTCGGAACGTATTGGCGCAAGTCTTGCAGATTTAAACTCTGCAACGTGAACTGATAAGTAGAATTAGTTTGTTGTCCACCGATGGGTATAGCTGGCGGAGAACGGAGGAATGTCTTAATCCCAGTTGTCCGCCTTAACTTGGGGGTTAGCTCTTGAATAATTTCGTCGGCGCTCAATTTTCGTTGAGAACGTGGCTTGAGCCGAATTGTAATTCGCCCGGAATTCACCGAGGCGTTAGGGCCACTTGCACCCACAATGGAATCAACTGCTTCAATATTGGGGTCTTTACGAATGATATCAACAACCTTTTGCTGGTGACGCAGCATATCATCAAAAGAAATATCTTGCGCTGCTTTCGTGTTTCCCATCAGTTGTCCAGTATCTTCCGTAGGAATAAAGCCTTTGGGAACGATGACGAACAAATAGACAGTCATTATCAGCAAAATACCAGAACCGATTAGTGTCATCAGACGGTATTTTAAAATCGGCTTGAGCGTCCAATCATATCCTTGGAGTAGTAAATCAAATGCCCGTTCTGAGACGCGATACACCAGATTTGGCCTTTGCTGATGGGATGAACTTAAGAAACGACTGCACAACATTGGGGTGAGACTGAGGGAAACAAAACCCGAAACCAAAATTGCCACTGCGATCGTTACAGCAAATTCATGAAATAATTTACCGATGATTCCACTCATAAACATGATGGGGATGAACACCGCCACCAGGGAGAGAGTCATTGACAAAATGGTAAAGCTGATTTCCTTTGAACCCTTCAATGCTGCGTTTAGGGGAGATTCGCCCATTTCTCGATAACGGACGATATTTTCTAACACCACGATCGCATCATCTACGACAAAGCCCACAGAAAGGGTCAACGCCATGAGGGAGATGTTGTTTAAGGAGAAGCCGGATAGATACATTACCGCAAAAGTGCCAATGATGGCTACAGGTAGCGCCAAACTGGGAATTAGCGTTGCAGTTGTATCGCGCAAGAATAAGAAAATAACTAAGACAACTAGACAAACTGACAAAACTAAGGTAAATTTTACATCGTTGACAGAGGCTCGGATAGTTTGGGAGCGATCGTACATAATTCCCATCTCAATGGATTTGGGAACTTGTTCGCGGAGTGTAGGTAAAAGTTTCTGGATGCCATCAACAATATTTACAGTATTCGCTCCCGGCTGCGGTTGTACAGCGAGAACAACCGAATGCCGATTTGTTACTTTGTCGTCGCTATACAAATTTGAGACTTTGTTATTTTGTTCGCTATCAATTACGTCCCCCAAATCCTGGAGTCGCACGGGCGCACCATTTTTATAAGTTACAATTAGCTGGCGATAGCCGGCAGCGTCGGTAAGTTGACCGTTCGCTTGAATTGTATAACTTTTGTAAGTGCCAGAAAGACTGCCGGTTGGTAAGTTGACATTTCCCTGTTGAATAGCAGTTTTTACCTGATTTAGACCGATTCCCCTTGATGCCAACTCTCGCGGGTCAAGCTGGACGCGGACTGCATATTGCTGTTGACCATAGACCTGTACCTGAGCAACACCATCAATCATGGAGATTGGTTGACCAACTGTTACCTCTGCGTATTCATCTACTGTCGCAATTGGCTGTGTCTCAGAATACATATAGAGGTAGAGAATCGATGAGACAGAGGGGTTAACTTTGCGGTAAGTGGGCGGGTGAGGCATCCCGGCGGGTAGTTGTCCGGCGGCGGCGGAGATGGCTGCTTGCACATCTTTGGCGGCATCCTCAACTCTGCGGCTAAAGTCAAATTGCAGCGAGATTCTGGTGCTACCTGTTGAACTGGTGGAATTGAAGGAATTGAGTCCAGCAATTTCGGTGAATTGTCTTTCTAGGGGTGCGGCGACGGAAGATGCCATTGTTTCTGGGGTGGCACCTGGGAGACTAGCTGAGACAGAAATAAAAGGATATTCAACGTTAGGTAGGGCGCTGATGGGTAATAGTAAATAACTCATCAGACCGAAGATGAGGATACCGATCATTACCAAGGTGGTCATGACTGGACGACGGATGAAGGGTTCTGAAAGGTTCATGGGTTTTGTTATCCCAGAAATGTGGTAGCGGTGCGATCGCTAAATATAATTTCAACGCAAGTTTGATAAATATGTGATATCTACAACAATTTTATCTGTGATTTTTAAACATATCTAAAGCCTCCTGAACTGCTTCTTGAACAACTGGCTCTGGATCTTCTAAAAGCTGCGATACAAACTCTACAGCCTCAAATGCTTTGATTTTTGCTAAAGTAAATGCTGCCCTACTACGAACCGATTGTTCAGGGTGTTTAAGTCCTTGAATTAATGCATCTACTGCTCGCATTTCTTCTAGTACGAGTACTACTGAAAAGCCGTAACAATACTTTTCATCTTGTAACAGATTAAGAAGAATATTCACCACTTTAGTTTTTAGGCTACTTGACGGAATTTCCATTCCATAGTTATTAATCATATATAGATCGTTGTGAAGTATCCCTAAAGTTTCCCCAGAAGGCTTTTCAGTAGATATTTTCAGAAATCTTTCGAGAGCTAATTCTGTAATTCCTGAGTTGTGCTTTCGATATGCAGCAGCATACTTTTTCTCATCTTTCTCTATGTAACCTTTACGACCAATGAACAATCCCCCAGTCTCATAGGATTCTGCTAGGGTCAACATCATAGCTGTTAAATTAGTATATCGCAGTGAAATTTCTACAATTTCGGAGATATGAACTACAGGAGAAGTTGTTTGTTTATCGTCCGTTGCAACAACTGCTAAAAACTCTATATCCGACATAAAAACTGGCAAGACTGGTTGACCTGCATACTTATACATCCGAGCTATTTCTTCATGTTCTTCTACCCAAGTTCTAGCCTCTTTTACTGCTGATTCTACATTTAAAAGAAACATATAATCAAATATCCAATCATCTGCATACTCATCTATTGGATATTCATTTGACCATTGATAAATCTCACTAACTTCTTTTGAGACTTTAAATGATAGTCTACTCAATAGAGTATCTATTTCTAATGGACTTAAACCTGATGCCAAGGATGCAATCTTTGCTGGATAATTTTTTTGAAACCAGTCATGAATTCGGTTTAATGCATTTTTAATATCCGACATAAGTGTTTAATTCTAATTCGTAATTAAGAAAATCAGATTTAGTCTCTATACGGTTCAGTTAAGGCTAAAAATTTTATTTTTTAACGAACCGCAAAGACGCAGAGGATGCAGAGAAAGGATAAATAGAGATAATTTTTGCGTCAGTTTTGGAATATTTCTTTATTTGGAAGTCCCTAAGATTATTGCTGGGCTAATAAGCGAGTACGAATTAAGCTCAAATCAGGTTGAATATTTGAAAGACGTTGATGAACAGATTCAGCTAACTGTTCACGTCGATTGAGGTATGCTTCCACAGCGTCTTGATGTCTAAGGTAGTAGCCAATAGTCAGGTATACATCAGATAATGACAAGGATGAGTAACGCTGAACAATCGACTTAGGCGATGCACCATCTTGAAAGGCACGAATCACTATTTCTAGCAAAACTCTTGTATTACCTACTCGAATTGTACCTGTTGCATCTTCACTTAGGGGAGGAATTTCTTTTTCTATTGCTAAAGTCATAGTGGTAATTTTTCCAATAACGCTAGTATCTAGATTTTAGTGTGCTGCTATTTTGTAATTCGTAAGGCTATATCGCTTGTTGAAAATCACGATCGCCCGCCTGTAAATGAGAACACCCGCCGGAACTTAACTCGACTGAGTTTGTTCCGCCATGATTCCATGTAGATATAAAACACAGGGGTTAAATACAGGGTTAATATCTGAGAAAACACCAGTCCGCCCACAACTGCAATCCCCAAAGGACGGCGGGATTCGGAACCAGCCCCAAATCCGATCGCTATGGGTAAGGTTCCCATTAATGCTGCCATTGTGGTCATCATAATCGGGCGAAAGCGCACTAAACAGGCTTGATAAATTGCCTCGGAGGGCTTTTTCAATTCTTCTCGCTGGGCAACAATAGCAAAATCTACCATCATGATGCCGTTTTTCTTAACGATGCCCACTAAGAGAATGATGCCGATGAAGGAGTAAACGTTGAGTTCAACGTGGAATATGATCAGCGTTAACAATGCCCCAAAACCTGCTGATGGCAAACCCGAAAGAATTGTAATTGGGTGAATGAAATCTTCGTAGAGAACACCCAGGATTAGATAAATTACGAGGATAGCGATCGCTAACAGTAAACCCAAACTCGGCAGCGAACTTTGAAATACCTGGCTTGCTCCCTGAAAGCTGGTGCTAATGCTAGCAGGAATCACCTCATCGATCAGTTTTTGAATCTCTTCGTTGGCATTTCCCAAGGACACACCGGGGGCGAGGTTAAAGGAAATGGTGGCGGCGTTCATCCGACCGTTATGATTGACCATTAACGGGCTGACTCCCTGAGACAGTTTAGCGAATGTCTTGAGAGGTACTGCTACTCCAGTGCTGGAGTTAATGTACAATGTCAACAAAGCATTGATATTTTCCTGATACTGGGGTGCTAATTCCAAAATTACCTGATACTCATTGGTTGCTGCATAGATGGTTGACACTTGGTAAGAACCGTAGGCACTTCTCAGGGTATTTTCAATTGTCTGGGCGGTAATTCCATAAGTTGAGGCTTTATCGCGGTCAATATCAATTTGAATTTTGGAAGCAAACTGTAAATTGCTGTTAACATCCTGGAGTTCTGTCAACGTCTTCATCTTGGTAACAAGTTGGGGAACATATTCTTGTAAGGGCTTGACATCCGAACTCTGGAGTGCAACTTGATAAAGTCCTGTACTTTGTTGAGCGCCAATGGGAATCGCTGGGGGATTTTGTAAGAATACTTGGATGCCGGGAACAGTGGCGAGTTGGGTTCGCAACTCTTGAATGATTTCATCGGCACTAAGCTGGCGCTGCGATCGCGGTTTTAATCGAATAAACAAACTCCCAGAATTGGCTGCAACTGCTGCCCCACCGCCACTAGCACTCGCTCCCGCCCCAATATTTGAGTTGACTGCATCGACATTTGGGTCTTGGCGAATCAGGTTAGCAACTGTCTGCTGATGCTGGACAAGATTATCAAAGGATGCATCTTCGGCTGCTTGGGTAATGCCTGTAATTTGTCCGGTATCTTCGCTAGGAATAAAGCCTTTGGGAACTATCACCAACAGTCCAACTGTTACCACCAAGAGAAAGGCAGATAAAATCATCGTGGTGCGGTGATATTTTAAGACTTTTTTCAGACTCCAATCGTACAAACCCAGGAAGCGATCGAAGACATATTCGGAAGCTTGATATAAGCGACTTTGATTAGCATGATCCACAGGACGCAGAAAACGGCTGCACAACATGGGAGTCAAACTCAAAGACACAAAACCAGAGACGAGAATTGCAACTGCGATCGTCACAGCAAATTCATGAAATAATCTTCCCAATACTTCACTCATGAACAACATGGGGATGAAGACTGCAACCAAGGAAAGGGTCATCGATAGGATGGTAAAACCAATTTCTCTCGACCCATTCAACGCCGCTTCTAGGGGACGTTCCCCCATTTCCATGTGACGGACGATATTTTCTAGCATAACGATCGCATCATCCACGACGAAGCCCACAGAAAGGGTCAACGCCATCAGTGACAGGTTATCTAGTGAGTAGTGCAGCAAATACATCACTGCAAAAGTGCCAATCAGCGAAACGGGTAATGCCAAACTGGGAATTACCGTTGCCGAGAGGTTCCGTAAAAAGATGAAAATTACTAAGATAACTAAACCAATGGTCAGAATTAAAGTAAATCTGACATCATCTACTGAATCTCGAATCGACTGAGACGCATCATAGAGAATCCCAATTTCCACTGATGCCGGAATCTGCGATCGCAAATTCGGCAACAATTTCTTAATTGTGTCTACGACTTCTACCGTATTGGTTCCGGGCTGTCTTTGAATGGTAAGAATAATGGCGCGAGTATTGTTATACCAGCTTGCAACTTTGTCGTTTTCTACGCTATCAATAATCCTACCCAGTTGATTAAGATAGATCGGCATTCCATCTTTATAAGACACAATCAACTGGCGATAAGCAGCCGCATCTTCAAGTTGCCCGTTAGTCTGGACTGTAAAATTCTTATGATTTCCCGAAAGACTACCGGTAGGTAAATTGACGTTGCCCTGTTGAATCGCCGTCGCCACCTGATCTAACCCAATTTGCCGCGCTGCCAATTGCTGCGGATCGAGTTGAATTCTAGCCGCATACTTTTGGGAACCGTAAACAGCTACCTGTGCAACCCCATTAATTGTAGAGAGCTTTTGCGCCAAATAAGTCTCAGCATAATTATCTACCTGGGAAAGGGGCAGAGTGGGAGAATCTAAATAAAGGTAAAGAATCGGTTGGTCTGCGGGGTTAACTTTGCTGTAAGTAGGAGGATTAGGTAAATCCGTTGCAATTTGCCCCGATGCTCCTGATATCGCTGATTCTACATCCTGCGCCGCATCATCAATATTGCGACTCAAGTTGAATTGCAGGGTAATTTGAGTCTGTCCCAGAGTGCTAGTTGAGTTGAGCGAATCAAGTCCAGCAATGCTAGAAAATTGCTTCTCTAAAGGACGCGCAACCGATGCTGCCATCGTTTCGGGGCTGGCTCCCGGTCGGGAGGCGCTTACCTGAATTGTGGGATAATCCACACTGGGTAAATCGCTGATTGGCAGCAACCGATAACTCATGAAACCGAAGATCAAAATTGCCGTCATCACCAGAGTTGTCATGATGGGGCGGCGGATAAATGGTTCTGAAAGGTTCATGAATCACCTCCGCCTGACTTACGGGAATGATTTCTTCTTGGCTGATTTGAGTCATTACCACCTTGGGAATTGCCGGCTGTTTTGACGCGGATTTTGCTACCAGTAACTAGATTTGCTTGCCCATCGGTAACAATTTTATCGCCCGGTTTCGGCCCTTTCTCAACCACATCTAGTCCGTTAATGGTGCTGCTAATTGTAACTGGCACATTTTCCACCGTCATATCTGGCTTGACTACAAAAACAAACTGACCATCCGGGCCATTTTGCACCGCTTGGCTGGGAACAACTGTTGCATTGGGTTGTTCAGTCAGCGTTAAAGTTGTATTCACAAATTGACCAGGAAACAAATGTCCTTGAGCGTTATCAAAATCGCCAATCAGTTGGATTGTCCCTGTAGTGTTATCGACCGTATTATTTACAAATGTCAAAGTACCTGGTGCGGGATGAGCTTGATCGTTGGGGAACGTCACATCTACCTTCAGCTTGCCATTCTGCATATACTTTTGTACTTGGGGCAGATTTGTTTCAGGAACGGAAAAAGCAACTTGAATCGGGTGAATTTGGGTCAGAGTCACAAGTGGAGTTGTGCTGTTAGCTTGCACCACATTCCCCTGATTCACCAGAATATTGCCAGCACGGCCATCAATGGGTGCATAAATTTTAGAGTAAGATAATTGCACTTTGGTATTGTCTAATGCTCCCTGGTCAGAACGGACAACAGCTTGAGCATTAGCGATCGCAGCTTGATCGCCCTTAACAACAGCTTGAGTATTAGTCAGCGCCACGCGATCGCTTTTTAAAACAGCTTCAGCATTTGCGATCGCTTCTTTATCTGCTTGCAGGGTTGCTGTGGCCGATTTACTGTTAGAAGCGTATTGCTGTGCTTGATCTAAACTGATCGCGCCCTTCTTATACAATGCACCATAGCGATCGCTCTGTCCTTTGGCAAATTCTGCTTGGGCTTGATCTTTCGCCAAAGTCGCCTGGGCTTGTCGTACCAGCGCTTGGTCTTTAATTAAAGTCGCCCTAGCTTGCTCAATTTGACCCAAATCTCTGGTTAATCCATCTCTAGCTTGTTGTACTGAGGCTTGGTCTTTGGCGACAGTTCCTTCAGATTGCTGGATTGCAGCAGCTTGCGATCGGTCATCCAGGGTAAACAAAAGTTGTCCCTTTTTCACATCTTGACCTTTCTTAAAATAAACTCCAATAATCCGTCCGCTAGCTTCAGGCGTAATCGATACCGTAGAACCCGATTGCACATTGCCGATCGCCTGCAATTGCACCGGAACGGTTTTTTGTGTCACCATTGCCACCGTTACAGGTGTTACTTGCTGTTTATTACGTCCAGATTTTCCAGTTTTCTCTGTCTTAGCTGCACCTGCATGGATACCAAAAATACCCAGCCCAGCCAGCAACAGCACGCCCAAAACCACCAAAATAATCTTTCTTGGCGATCGCGGTAACTTCGGTTTCACACTATTCTCAGTCAAACGCTCATTAACAATATCATTGTTCATCAGAACCTCCAGAGGATTTTAGTTTATTAAAAATAGAATTCAGCATCATAGGACTTACGCAAATATCTCTCAAACCTCATTTCTCCGTGTCCTCTGCGCCTCTGCGGTTCGTTATTCCCGACTAATTAATTCTGAATTCTGCTTTTTGCATTCCTTCTCAATATTTACTTAACTGCTGCTGTAGAATATTGAGAGCTTGTTTCTCTATCTGTCGGACTCGTTCTCGACTCATACCCATCCGCTGCCCAATCCGTTCTAGAGAAAGTTCATGTCCATCTCTTAAACCAAAGTGCAAATTTAATATTTCTTGTTGTTGGCGAGATAGATTTGATAATAAACTTTCAACCTCCTGATTGAAAAATTCCTCTGTGCTAGAGCTATTGGACGAATACCTAGAATCTTCTATTAAATCTTGTAATCTTATATCTTTTTCTGAGTTAACTCGAATATCTAGAGATATAGTTTGACGAGCCAAAAGGAGAAATTCTCGAATCTGACTCGGTTTTAAAGAAAGTGCATTACCAATTTCTGTACTGGTGGGAATGCGACCCAGTTTTTGAGATAACTCTCGCTGAACCCGCTTAATTTTATTTAGCTTTTCATTGATGTGAATAGGTAATCGAATAGTGCGTCCTTGCTGGGCGATCGCTCTGGTAATTCCTTGACGAATCCACCAGTAAACGTAAGTTGAAAATCTATATCCTAAAGCCGGATTGAATTTTTCAACCCCTCTTTCCAAACCCAATGTACCTTCTTGAATTAAGTCCAATAGCTCTAAGTTCCGTCTCTGATATTGCTTGGCAATCGACACCACAAGCCGGAGATTAGACGCGATCATTTTCTGCTTGGCTTTTTTCCCTTGATTTAATTGCTGAATTAGTTCCTGTTCGCTTAACTGCATCTGATTAGCCCATTCTGGCAGCGTGGGTGTACGGTTTAACTCAACAGCCAGTTTTTCTGATTCAGCAAGTATTCTCATCATCTGCTGAACTTGTTGGGCAAAAATAATTTCTTGTTCCTGGGTTAACAGAGGTATGCGTCCAATTTCTTGAAGATAGACCCGGACTGTATCAGTTGTAGCTTTACTAGGTTTATTCTCTATGAATGTTAAGTTACTCATACTGACTTAGCCTCCGTCTATTAATTAGGGTGTTTTGAATTAGGGAAAAACCGCAGATAGTGACTCGATGAGCCATAAAGACTTTTATAAAAAAACCAAGTATCAAGAACTAGCTCCAAAAGAGCAATCAACACCCAAATTGCTAGAGAAACAATTACAGGTAAACTGATATCGGGAAACTTCCTTTGCAAATCGATAATGCCAAATAACAGTAAAAAGACTAGGGAAATTCCTAAGAGAAAAGACAACTTTACAATCGCCAGAGTGAAACGGCTGATCTCCAAGATGCGATTGTAAAGTCGGGAAAATCCTTCTAGGATTTCTTCCATGTTATTGATGACAAGTAAAATTTGTTGCCGATGTAAGTCGGTAGCTAATGAACGTTGTTGCTGCACTTGCGTCCATTCATATTCATCCTTGAAATTATTTAAAAGCTTTTCTAAAGGCGTTTGAGAGCTAGTTTCCCAGATTGGGAAATCTTTTAAATGCAAGGGAACTAAATAGTTAATCAGTGCTATCAGAGTTGGCTCAAAATTACTAAGTTCGCCGGGAAGAGACTGAGTTAGACGAATAAGTTTGTCAATCTGAATCTGAAGTGTATGGTAGTCTTCATGTCGCCTTTGAGCGATTAACTGACTAGTAAAAGTCAGGAAAACAATTAATACCCCCAATAAAGCAGCTAAAGATTGAGATACAGCAGAAAAGAATTCAATCGCCACCTGTTTAGGCACTGTCAGCCAGGGCGCGTTTTCCCGCATAGAAAAAAGCAGGGCGATCGCAAATACAATCCCGACGATCGCTAACTGATGGCGGGTAATAGTAATTATGACTATCCGCACCAAGGGAGTGTTACTGAGTTTAACCAGGATTTGCAGACCTGGGACTGGTTCACACATTTGAAGTCGTTGGGCTTTGCGGGTTGACATGGTTGAAAGTGACGATAGTAGATGTTGTCAAAAGTATCCGTATACTTATTTACCATCCTGCAAACTCACATGATTAGCCCCCGACTGAATCAATTGGCTCAGGTTCTCAACAGCCTTAGCATACTGAGGATCGGCTAATGTCCCCAAGGTTTGGTTCTGCACTAAGGCTTTCTGTTGTGCCTCGGTTAATACAACGTTAATATCTGGTGCAATACCGACATGATTGATATCTCGACCTTTCGGTGTGTAGTATTTAGCGATCGTTAGTTTCAGCCCCGAACCATCCTCCAGAGGCTCTACAGATTGAACTAAACCTTTACCGAAGGTGCGAGTCCCTACTAATATGGCGCGGTTATCATCTTGCAGCGCTCCTGACAGAATTTCGCTGGCGCTAGCAGATCCCTTATCTACCAGTATCACTAAGGGTTTGTTGGTGAGAGGATGTCCCGTCGCATTGTAGCTATCTTTAACTTGGTCTCGATTTACCAAAGAGACGATCGCTCCTTGCTTCAACCACATACTGGCAATTTGCAAACTCGCATCCAGCAGTCCACCCGGATCGGAACGCAGATCCAAAACGTAGCCCTGCACCTGCTGTTTTTCTAATGCTTCTATTGCGCGATGCATCTCTGCGGGAGACGTTTCCGTAAACTGTGGTAAACGAATATAACCAATCTTACCCACTGGCGTTGTTTGCGTGTTGTAAGTTACAGGATAGATGGCAATATTGGCGCGAGTCAGGGTGAAAGTTTGCGATTGGCTAGCCCGTTGAATCGTGAGTACTACCTTGGTTCCCACCGGGCCCACAATCCGCTTAACGGCATCCTCTATTTTCATTCCCTGAGTTTTTTCACCGTTAATCTGGACAATTAAATCACCCGGCAAAATGCCCGCTTTAAAAGCAGGTGTTCCTTGAATCGGGGCTATAACAGTTAAGGCTTTAGTTTTTTCATTCTCTCCCAGTTCCAGCCCTACACCAGTGAGGTTGCCAGAAAGATTGCTATTTAGGGCTTTAAATTCTTGGGGATCGTAAAACTCAGTGTAGCGATCGCCTAATTTAGCCACCATTTCTTGAATTGCCCCATAAGCCTGTTTTTTAGAACTATATGAACGGCTAATATACTGCTGTCGAATTGCTTTCCAATCTTGATGATTAAAGCTGGTATCAACATAATTTTTATCTAGGATTTGCCACACCTCATTCACTAATTTTTGAGGACTAGTTTCGGTTTTACCTATAGCTTTGGAAGTGTAGAGACTAGTCCCTGCAAGGATTGCTGCAATAACGATGAGTTCTATCTTGACGATCAATTTTTGCTTAAACATGCTTTCACTATTAAAGAAGAATACAGGAGTCATAATTCAGAATAAATTCTGATTTTTTTTGATAAAACCACTAGGAATTATCTTGAGATTATCCTTTTCTGCGGGGATAGGCAGTCTTAAAAATACCCTGAATTTTAGTCTTTTGTTCAGCAGTAAGATTTAGGCTATACACTGCTTTACGCATTTTTTCACCTTGTTGCAATTTCGTTGATAATTCCTTTACTTGATCTGGGGTGAGAACTGCTTCAATTTGCTTGCGAATTTCTTCGCGTTTCTGGGCGCGTTCTGGTGTATTCGCTCCAGGAGAGCTTGGTGTAGAAGTGTTCGTGTCAGATACCTTTGTTCCACCATTGTCACCTTGAGACACATCTGGAGATTTAGAACTTGTGCAACCTGTCATTCCTGCAATCAGGATAGTCGCAAATAAAATAATTGGTAAAATTACCTGTTTTTTAATCATTTACTTCTCTGGTTTTTGTTGTATGTAATACGATTACCAGCTAATCTTAAAAGTTGGGATAGATTTGTGCATGAACTAGAATTCCTAACCTGACCAGGAAAAAAGTACTCAAGTTATTGTGACTTTTTTCCTAATTTAGGAATAATTAATCAGTCGGAACGGCTCTATCGATTCTAGATACAGATTGGTTATATAGAAAGAAGAGTTTCATCCTAAAATTGTGAAAATACCTATGGTTTTGTCACAAAGGCCATTGAGTTGGAACAGTTCTATGATTCGCTTGACCTACCCATCGTTTCGTCTGTTGCTTTACTTAGAGTGGCTGTTATTAGCTACGGCAATGTTCATGGAAGTTCTGCTGCCGTTTGAGTTTTCCTGGTCGTTGCTGCTGCGAGTTGTTGCGATCGCAACTTTCAGCTTGATTGGCTTGAGACTACCAATGGTGAAGCTAGAAACGAAATTATTTTATACAGTCCTGGAATTCGGTTTAATTTTGCTGCCAACAACTCAACATAGCTTATCTAGTCGCTCCGTTTTCCTGCTGTGTCTGGTACTAGTGATGCGGAGTTGTCTAATATTTAAGCAATCGGGACAGCTGGCTGTCTTGGTTTTATCTCTGCTTACTTATGCAACACTGCTTTTATCAAGACCGATTCTACCTGAGAATTTTAGGCGAGACATAATTGCCATGTCTTGGGATTGGCGATTAAGTAATATATTATTGTTTAGCTTAACGTTAGTATTCGCTTTGTTGTTAATTAATGCTCTGCTTGCAGAACGCCAAAGTCGAGAGCAGTTAGAAATTGCCCATTTGCAATTAGAGATCACCAATCAACAACTGTGTCAGTATGCGCTACGGATTGAAGATCAGGCAACCTTACAGGAACGCAACCGAATTGCCCGCGAAATCCATGATGGATTAGGACACACTTTAGTCGCCCAAACTATTCAAATTAATAACACTCTACTGTTTTGGGAATCAAATAATGATAAAGCATTGGCATTTCTCAAACAGGCAAAAGAATTAGGGGCTGAGGCGCTGCTAGAAATTCGGCGATCGCTTTCTGTGTTGCGTTCAAATCCTTTGCAAGGACAATCTCTTACATCAGCCGTTGAAAAGCTGCTAACAGATTTTCAGCAAACCACAGGTATTGAACCATCTTATAAAATTGACGTGCCGCACACTTTACCAACTGAAGTAAACACGGCCCTCTACCGGATTGTGCAAGAATCGCTGACAAATATTTGCAAACACGCTCAAGCAACAAGTGTCACCATTGGCTTACTCGCTCACGCTGGAATGATTCATCTGTCAATCGAAGACAATGGACAAGGATTTAATCCCACTCAAAATACAACTGGGTTTGGGTTACAAGGAATGCGAGAACGAGCGGTTGCACTGGGCGCTCAGTTGAATCTTAACAGTAAACTAGGAACAGGTTGCTGTATTTCTGTTTCTTTGCCACTATCAAAGCTGTTGTTTTAGCTATGATTCGGATTTTATTAGTTGACGATCAGCATCTTATTCGCCAGGGACTTAAGAGTATGCTTGAGTCGAATGCAGAGATGCAGGTAATCGGTGAGGCGGAAAATGGACAACGCGCACTCGAACAGATTCTGGCACTGCAACCCGATATCGTGCTTATGGATGTTCGGATGCCTGTAATGGATGGAGTTGCGACAACAAAAGCGATCGCTCAACAATATCCCAACATCAAAGTTCTCGTCCTCACCACCTTCGATGATGATGAGTATGTTTTTCAGGCGATGCGGCTGGGTGCAAAGGGTTATTTACTCAAGGACACCGAACCAGAGGAACTGATGTTGGCAATTCGATCTGTCTATAAGGGACAAACCCTACTCGGCCCGGGATTGTTTGAGAAAGCACTCACGCCCATTACCGCGCCTGTCCCCTCTGTGCAACCCCCTCCAGAATTGGCCCAACTCACACCCAGAGAATTAGATGTATTACGGTTAATTGCTTGTGGAGCTAATAACCGTGAAATTGCTGAATCGCTGTTTCTTTCAGAAAATACTGTTAAGAATTATGTCACCAGTATTTTAAGTAGGTTGAGTTTGCGCGATCGCACTCAAGCCGCTTTATTTGCCCATTCGTTGTTTGGTGGTTCTAAATAGCTTTAGAATCTTGCAGCTAATTCTTCATAATACTGGGTTTGATTTCTAGCTAACAAATCACAAAATTGTATGATGTGCTTTTAGCGATCGGATTTGAGGTATTCCTGTAATTGTTGGGTACGCAGTTTTGTAGTATTTTCTAGACAACCAACATAAATGCTAGGGGCAATACTTCCTCCCTCATATTCGCTTCTTTCAAACTCACAATTGGTATCTCGAAACTTTAGCCATACTTGTTGGGCAGAAATCAATTTCTGTTTCCTAGACCTTTCTAAGGTAGGTAGTAATTGCTGATAAGCTTGATTTAGTTTCTTATCTGCATTCTGATAAGATAATCTGGCGCATTCATTAATTGCTACTTGATTTTGAGGATTATTACAGTTGAATTTTTGAACTAACCGCATCTGGGGTAAAGCAGGCGTTGTACCTGCCATTGTCATCACAGGGGTATCTAAACTGCTGAGAGTTAGCATACTTGCCAAAACTAGTAATAATTGACGCATGGCAAAAATTTTATTGTTTAAGTATACATAAAAGATACCAACGCTGATGCATGGTTTGGTATATTATGACGCATTAAACTCGTAATTTGTTATAAAATGTAATCTTAGTGGCAGAAGAAAGTCGAGATTTTACGAGAATGCTAGAAATAATTTGGTATTTTAGTAATCTAAGTTTAGCTTTTATATTTTATGAATCGTTCCGCCTGCCTTATTTTCAATCCAGTTGCGGGTCAGGGAGACCCAGACCAAGAGTTAGCAGAAATTCGGGCAATATTAGAGCCAGATATTGACCTAGATATTTATTTCACAACTGAAGAAATCGATGCCGACCAATTAGCTTATGCAGCTGTAGGGCGAGGAGTAGATGCAATCATTGCTTCGGGTGGAGATGGGACTCTATCGGCGGCGGCGGCGGCTGTAGTTAGTACTGATATTGCGTTTGGCATCATTTCCAGAGGAACAGCAAACGCTTTTGCCACAGCTTTAGGAATTCCTGACACGATCGCAGCTGCATGTGAAACAATTTTGCAGGGAGGAACCCGCCATGTAGACGTAGCCTATTGTAACGATCGGCCGATGGTACTCTTGGCAGGTATTGGTTTTGAAGCTGAAACTGTAGAATTGGCAGACCGAGATGCCAAGAATCGCTTTGGAATGATGGCCTACGTTTTCGCTGGAATTCAGCAACTGAGAAACTTAAAAAACTTTGATGTTGAAATTGAAACAGAAGATAGGATAATTAAAACTAGCGCCTGTGCAGTAACAGTCGCAAATGCCGCGCCTCCGACTTCAGTCTTGGCTCAGGGGCCAGCAGGTCTGATTTATGATGATGGGTTGCTAGATTTAACGATTGTCGCTCCAGTTAATAAGGCAGGAGCGATCGCTGCGACATTCCATCTATTCCAAACGGCTTCTACAGGTAACGCCGTAGATCGGGATGATATTGGTTTTCTGCGAGCCAAGCAATTTAAAATTACGACTGAGCCACCACAAAAAGTTGTTCTAGATGGTGAAATAGTCGGCACAACACCAGTAGAAATTAAGTGTGTACCAGCAGGATTGAGGATTTTTGTGCCATTAGTAGAAGAAGTTGAGCCTACGGAAAAATTAGAGGGACTTCCTAACTTGACTATAGAGATGAAAGATCCGGTAGAGGAATGAGGGGATTGGGGATTGGGGATTAGGGATTGGGAATTGAGCAGTAATAATTAATAGTTCTTCTTCCCCTGCTCCCTGCTCCCCTACTATTCAAGATTCAGGAGTATGTTGCATTGAAACTTGTATCTGATCCAGCGATCGCTAACAAAATTCGTAAAATGAATCAGCGAGTGAAGTGGCAAGATCCGTTGATTGTGGAACGGAACATCGACCAAACTCGCCTAGTGTTGGAGGATGGACAAACAGATAATCCTGAGTTCTCATTTTTAGTTGTAGGTGATAGTGGTTCTGGTAGGCATCGGGGACACAATCCTCAGCGACAGATAGCTGAACTCATGTTGCCTCATCATGACGAATCCCGGTTTATGCTGCATACCGGGGATGTAATCTACTTAGTGGGGTCGAGTGAATACTACCAGCAGAACTTCATAGAGCCTTACCGAGAGTTTATCTTGGGGGGAGAGCATCCGAGAAAGATTGCTTATGACCAGATGACTTTTAAGCTGCCTATTTTACCAGTACCGGGAAATCACGATTACTATAACTTGCCGATTTTATTGAGCTTGGCCTCTTTAACAACATTACCGATTCGTCGCCTATTGCGATCGCGGTTAGACCTAGATGTAGGCTTGCATGGCTCAGGCACTGGTGAGGCTTACGCACGGGCATTTATAGACTATCTTAAAGCGTTGCAGCTTCCGGGAGAGCTAACTAGCCATTTAGATAAATACTACACAGGAAAGACAGATACAGGTCGTTGTCTTAGGTATGAACCTGGGCATTTTACCCGTCTTCCCAATCGCTACTATACTTTTCGCTATGGCGGGATTGATTTCTTTGCCTTGGATTCTAATACATTTAACGATCCACCACCCCTACCTAAAACAAAACAAGGTGATGCCGATCGCAAAATCTTAGAAAAGCGTTGTGAAGATTTAGAGCAAGAAAAGCAGCAAATCATTGAAACTTCAGCCAAGCTTCGTCCTGAAAACCCCATTGAAGCCGACCAATTAGACGACTTCCACGCCAAGCTATCGCAAATAGAAGAAATTATTGTTGATATCAAGAAGCAATTAGCCACCGACAAAACAACGCAGACTGATATTGAACAATTAGACTGGCTCAAGCAAAGATTAATTGAATCTTGGAATAATTCAGAAGTTCGGGGAAGAGTGATTTATTTCCATCATCCACCTTATGTAACTGAAGCGACAAAGTGGGAACAAGCGCAAACTTTGATCGTTCGCGATCGCTTCCGTGGTGTGTTGGATGCAGTAGCTAAAGAAATAGGTTCCTTAAATCAGGGCCGTCCTTTGGTAGATTTGGTATTAAACGGTCACGCCCACTGCTTGGAACACCTTGAGACAATGGATACAGGACACGCTGATGCTCATATCCACTGGCTTGTTTGTGGTGGAAGCGGGTTTAGTTTGCGCCGCCAACGGATTGAGGGAGCAGATTTGATGGAAGAAAATAGATTAGTGGCGCGATCGCATCTCTTCATTGGTCGCAACGGTCAAGGTTCTCAAAAGCGACGACCTTATTCAGGTTTACGTATTGATGTTAAAGGTGATGGACAGCCTAAGTTTATTGTCCGTCCTTTGGTTGCCGAATGGCATCAGCGACAATGGCATAATAGTGAACTCGAACCGTTGATTATTTAGTGTTAAACCTCTGGAAATATTAGCCCATAAAAGTAGAGACGCAATGATTGCGTCTCTACATAAATGCCTATTTATTTCGCCTAATTACGTGTGATTGCACCTAGTAAAAAGGATTAGTGTTAATTAAATTACTCCTGGGCCTTTACCGCGTTTGTCACCCTTGTCGGTTAACTTACCTTCTTCGTCTTGATTAACTTCTCCGAGTTCTTCAATACGTGCTGCCTTTTCCTCTGCTGCTTGTTTGCGTGCATCACCCGGTTCTTCGTAGTACATTTCCGGTTCAATTGCATAATTATTAGACAAACCTTCTTTGTCCACAGTATAGCCGTCAGTGGTGCGGATACTTTCTGAATCGGTTTGATCGTCAGTAAGTGCATCTGCTTCCCCTTCTTCTGTGGGGAGTGTTTTGTACTTATCTCCTTCTCTTTCCATTCGAGCAGCAGTCTCAGCTGGGATAATGCCGCGATCGTATGTATTTGATTCGGCTCTATCGGATGAATCTATATCTCTCTTAACTGCTTCATTAGCCATAATTTATGTCCTCGTTAAAAAATCTATTGAATAACTTCAAAACCTAGATTAGGCTGTTTTCTATCTCAAATCTACTATCTTTAGAAGTGATTTTAAGGTTAAGTATAACGCTATCTTCTCTCTCTTTGGATATAAATACTGATAGTTACCAATCATTAGGAAAGGAGCTTAAAACAAGAGCCTTAAGCCCCTTATCAAGGTTAAGCAAACTTCCACCATACTTATAAGCTTAATGGTTGGAAATTTATTAGCCAAAAAATTGGTTTTTTAGAAGTTGAATTTCATCGACTAATTGCTGCCGAGTTGAAACCTTGAGTAGATAACGGAAAATAAACCAACTAGTGTAACCAATTCCAACTAATTCAAATAGCCGTGATAGTAGTGGAATATCATTGATTGCATCTAATAGTGTTAATACTATTTTGGCTGTAACAACTGCTGCCCAAATCAAAGCAAAAGTTATTAGAGGCTGTTTATATTCCTTAAAAAAGCTACTTAAATATTCGGGTAATTGCTCTAAAAAGTGAGAAATCTGTCTACCAATTTGCTGCCATTGAGATTCAGGTTCAGTAGCTGGTGGTAATTTTGGTAAGTTTTCAGTATCAACACCTTCAATTGCTAGCGTAGCTTGTGATAATGAGGTGTTGATGGATTCACGTTGGTGTTGTCCAGTTTCCATAGTTTTATTCGCGGTACAATAGTTTGTGTAACGGGACTGAGCATCAATAAATATAATTATTAAAATCGTCAGTTTTCAATTCTTAGTAGTCAGCAAGTGATCAGTATAAATAACTACCAAAGGAAGGAATCCGGTTTGATTTCTGAAAAGATACGTAGGTTGTGTTAGCGACAGCGTAACGCACCAAACCCTTGATAATGGTGCGTTACGAACTTCGTTCTAACACACCCTACATTCCTAATTTTGTTCAAAAATCAAATAGGAGTCCTATAAGACTGAGCAGGAGCATTTAAATTTATTTTCGTCTACCTACTCAATTGGATTTATTCGTTAGTTGCCTTAGTTTTTTGGTGGCGCAACAGTTGCTTTAACAACTACACTTTTGACACCTTTGATTTGCTTAGATAAAGGTTCAATTTTAGCCAACTCCTGCTGATTGCTCACAGTTCCCGCGACAGTAACAACCCCATCACCTGAAGCTTTAACTGTTAGTTGGCCCTTGGGGATGTTAGCTTCTAATTTGGAGCGAACTTCACTTGATAAGTCTCCTTTGGCTCGTTGTGCATCGCCACCAGTTACATCATTGCGCTGTTCGCGGGCGCGAATATCAGCATCAAGTTGTTTTCTGCGAACTTCACTTTGCGCGTCTTGTTGAGAAGCTTGTGTTATTTTTGCAGTTGGTGTTTGGGGAGCCTCATTAGGATTATTGGGTGCAGATTCACTAGTTTTAGAAGCGTTATCACAAGCAGCAACACCAAAAACTAAAAGAGCGCTAATTAAGAAGGGGGTAAGCTTTTGCATAGGTTAAATTCGCAATCGAAAGTGAAATTTGCTGATATTTACGGCTAAAGGGAGGAGCAAGTCTTTTAAGTCAGGAGCAAAGTTTTAAAATTATTGCTCCTGCAATCCTGGGGAATGAGTGACAGCTACTTAGAATTAAAGCACTTCGTCGCGACGATCAACAATGACTACTGAAGGATCGTCTCTATCAGTCTGTGTTGAGTAACTAGTACCGCTATTAACGGCTGGTGTGTCGTGATGCGTTACTCGGTCTAAACCTGGGCGATGTTCGCTAATTTCAGTGGCATCATAGATCGCAAACTCCTCAATCCCCCGATGTTTGAGAATCTTTTCAGCTTGGTGGATTTCAGCTTCCGTACCATCGATAATTACCAAGTAGTCGCCTTTTTGGAAGCGATCGCTATAAACTTGCGCTCTATCTTCAGGAATCCCTAAGCCAACAAGTGCGCCAACAATACTTCCAGCGGCTGCACCGATCGCACCACCAGCTAAGGTTGTCGCCAAAGCTGTTGCGACTGCGCCACCAGCAATCACAGGCCCGATTCCCGGAATTGCCAAAGTCCCCAGACCAACTAATAAGCCGGTCAAGCCGCCTACGACTCCGCCTGTAGCTGCTCCAGCTTTTGCACCATCGTCTGCTTTATTACCTGTACCAACGTTTCTATCTACATCTACACCAGCGATTCCCTGACCGTTTGCATCTTTGGCGATGATGGAGACTCTACTTAAAGGAAAACCTGCATCTCGTAATTCTGTAAGTGCTGTTTCCGCATCTCGGCGATGAGAAAATACTCCAATCGCGCGTTTAGCAACACCACTATGAGCCACATTAACATTAGGGGTTGGAGCAACATAATCAGCATTTCGAGCATCTGGGTTGTCATAAATACCAAACTCTTCGACACCCTGCTGATGGAGAATTGCTTCTGCTCTAGCAATTTCTGTATCTGTGCCATCGAGGATAACTAAATAGTGTCCTCGTCTCACACGTTCGTCGTAAACTCTGGCTCGTTCTTCAGGAATTCCTAAACCAATTAATGCACCGAGCAAACTACCTGCTACTGCACCAATACCAGCGCCAGCGAGAGTTGTAGCTAGGGTAGTTGCTGCGGCTCCAGCCAGCATAATTGGCCCAATTCCAGGAATTGCCAAAGTTCCAAGACCGACTAATAAACCAGTTAATCCGCCCAAAGCGCCACCTGTGGCTGCTCCGAGTTTAGCGCCATCGTCAGATTTATCGCCGACGCGATCGCGCACTTCGGCTCCAGCAATATCATCTTTGTCTCCATCTTGCGTAATGACAGAGACTCTGTTCATGTCAAAGCCGACTTTTTTTAATTCATGTAGCGCGTGTTCCACATCTCGACGATTAGAAAATACACCTACACCACGTTTATGTACACCTACAACCATTATCTTTTCTCCTCAGCAAAAATCAATTATTCACAAATTTATAGCTTGTAATACCCTTATTAATGCATGTTTGTGTTTAGGTTTCATCAATCGCTTGGAAGAATTTTTGTCTCTATCATTAGACGTAGGTGTTTTTATCTAAATGAGTAAAGAAATCTCAAACATAAAATATTTTTTCTAAAAGTTTAGATATCAATCATTGTAGGTTTAAATATTTTTGCTAAAGATTGATACAAAAGGGATTATTTTCTACCGTTCAGCACCGTTAATCATCTATTTCTAACCTGCTGTGTACATAGATGCAATCAATAAGCTTGTAGAAATTATTTTTATCTAAAAATACTTCTTTTTTAGAATTCAAAAAAATTACAAAAAAATAAAGCATTTATTATTTGAAAATACAACTTTTGGCAAAAAAAACTATTACCTAGGAAAGTGTCAGCTTTTATAAGTGATGATTAAGCTGATAATTAAAGCCATTTTCTAAATGGGCATTTAATTGAGTTTAAGTGAGAAAATACGATGTTTCAAGGTTGTTTAAGTATTTTGGGATGTAACTGGTTGCCTTTTGGGTTAATGCCGATAACTTTAGCTCAGGAAGCACTAACTCCAGAAGAAGCATCAGTTCTTTTTTCTGGGCCTAAATTCTTGGTGGCATTGCTGGCTGGGGTTTTGATGGCATTTGCCTTTCAATTATTATTGACAAACTTTTCAGTTGCTGTCGGAATTTCATCTTGGGAAATTGGCTCAGATTCTGATGATGAGTCGGAAAGTTTGGGTAAGACAATTCGTAAAGGTCAAGCTAAAGTTGGTACTTGGGCGTTAATCACCGTTAGTATTGCATTATTTATTGCTTGTTTTTTAGCAGTAAAACTTAGCCTAATCGAAAGTGCATTTTTAGGTGCAATTATTGGTGTAGTCATCTGGTCTACCTATTTTTCATTAGTAATTTGGTTGGGTTCATCAGCAGTAGGTTCTTTAGTTGGTTCTATTTCTAATACTGTAACTTCTGGTTTTCAAGCTCTGATGGGTACAGCAACTGCTGGTATCGGTGCTAATGCTGCGAAAAAACAGTTAGTTTCTACGGCTGAAGATATTACAGCCGCAGTCCGGCGGGAATTAACTTCAGGTTTTGATCCCGAAGGAATTAAAAATACGCTCCAAAGTTCTTTAGGTTCTTTGCAATTGCCAAAGCTGGATGTTAAAGAAATTCGCACCCAATTTGACCAGCTTCTTAAAGATACAGATTTGCAATCTGTGGCGAACAGCGATCTATTAAAAAATATCGATCGCCAAACATTTATTGATTTAATCAGCAGTCGCGCAGATTTATCTAAAGAAGATATCAATGGCATTGCTGACCAATTTCAAGGTGCTTGGCAACAAGCTTTGAATCGTCAAAATCCCACAGAACAAGTAATTAATTTACTTAAATCTGCTACTCCTGAAGAACTTAATTCTGAGCAATTGGGCGAACGACTTCAACAACTGGTTACAGTTGGAGGCGGTAATGGCAATGGTGTAATTAAGCAAGCTATTCGATACGGCTTGAGCGCTGCTGCACCAGCCGTTTTGGAGCGGATAAACCTTTCTGATATTGATGTCAGCAAAATTACAACTCAGTTGCAAAAGCTGAAAGAAAAAGTTCAAGATGTCGATGTCGATCGAGTCACAGAACAATTTAAAAAGTTTAGAGAGCAAGCAACTGAGCAAGTATCTGCAAAATTGCCAATATCACTTGAAAACGCGATTAAGGCAGATGTAGAAGAGTACATATTAAATTCGTTTCCTTGGCATTTTAACCGAATTACGCTAGTAGATGAATTCAAAGAAGTTATCTATGATGTAAATGCAGATCCGACAACTGTCAGACGGGAGTTGGAAGAAATAAATCAACAATATTTCTCTAACTTGCTGAAGCAGAGAGGCGATTTGGGTGAAGCCAGAGTGAAAGAAATTTCCGAACAAATGGAAAGCGATCGCGTGGAAGTTTTAGAGACTGTAAAACAGGCTCAAACGCGAGAAAAAGGGCAAGATTTCCGCACGCGCATCGAAGATTATCTGCGTTCGACGGGGAAAGAAGAACTTAACCCTGAAGGTATTGAACGAGACTTTGCCAAGTTGGTGGAAGATCCACAAGCTGGCTTTGAAGATTTAAGTAGCCGCTTCGGACAATTTGATCGCGATACTTTTGTACAATTGCTCAGTCAGCGTCAAGATATCAGCGAAGAGGAAGCTAATAATATTGTTAGTCAACTCGAACGCAACCGCGATAATGTCTTGAATCGTGCTAGAGAATTGCAAGAACAAGCAAAAGCGAAAGCTGATGAACTGCGCCAAAAAGTTGAAGACTATCTGCGGAATACTAATAAAGACGAACTCAACCCCGAAGGCATCAAACGTGAGTTTAAAGTTTTACTAGACGATCCGCAAGCTGGAATTAGCTTGTTACGATCGCGCCTAGCGCAATTTGACCGCGATACATTGGTACAATTGCTCAGTCAGCGTCAAGATTTGAGCGAAGAACAGGTAAACCAAACTCTCGATCAGCTAGAATCAGTCCGAGATAGTATTTTGCAAGTACCGCAGCAAGCCAAAGAACAGTACGAAAAAACTACCAAAGCGATCGCTGAATATCTCCGCAATACCAACTTGGAAGAACTCGATCCACAAGGTATTAGAAGGGATTTGGAAAAATTACTCGACGATCCCAAAGCTGGAGCCTTAGCACTGCGCGATCGCTTATCTAATGTCGATCGAGAAACCTTGGTTAAACTTGTCAGTCAGCGCGGAGACTTGAGCCAAGAGCAAGTTAATCAGATCATCGATCGCGCCCAAGATGCCATTGGTGATATTATCAGAGCGCCAAAACGTTTAGCAAAACGTACCACTCAAGTAGCTTTAGATTTTGAAGCCAATCTTGAAGAATATCTGCGTAATACCAACAAAGACGAACTCAATCCTGAAGGAATCAAACGCGATTTACAATTGCTGCTGTCTTCTCCCCGCGCTGGAATTGGAAGTTTAAGCGATCGCGCCTCGAAATTCGATCGTTCGACAATTGTGGCGCTATTATCCCAACGTGAGGATATCTCAGAAGAAGAAGCTAACCGAATTGTGGATCAAATTGATTCAGTTCGCAGTTCCATTGTCGAACAATTCCAGCAGATCCAGGAAAGGGTGCAATCAGTGCTGGATGGAGTTTTTGGCAAAGTTCGCAACTATCTTAACTCCCTGGATCGTTCCGAACTTAATTATGAAGGCATTAAGCAAGACTTTGCCAAAGTATTTGACGATCCGCAAGCTGGATTTGAAGCATTGCGCGATCGCCTCAGTGAATTCGATCGTGACACCTTAGTTGCTGTCATGAGTTCTCGTAAAGATATCTCTGAGGCAGATGCTAATCGCATTATCGATCAAATAGAATCAGCGCGGGATGGCGTATTGCAACGAGCCGAACGCATCCAGAAAGAAACCCAAAAACGTTTGAAAGCTATCCAACATCAAGCTAAAAAGCAAGCTGAAGAAAGCAAAAAAACCGTTGCAAATGCTGCTTGGTGGATATTTGGGACAGCTATCACTTCCCTTGCAGCTAGTGCGATCGCAGGTGCGATCGCTGTGACTGGGCTAACTCTACCTGGCTAAAATATTTCCCTCATATCGTGTCCGGCTAAAGACTTATCATTCACACCGCAGGGGGAAAAAGGTTTTTTCGATTGTTGCACAGATGCGGTAATCATAAGTGGTTAACCGGACATGATATCATCAGCAGACCGCCCTGCGCTAAGGCGCACGCTACGCGAACAGACTAGAAGTCTGGGGCTATACAAACGAAGTCCGCCTGCGCGGACTCTATAAAACCCGCCTAGGCGGGTTTAGTCTGTATAGCCGCGATTTCCAATCGCCCGGTGTTTCTATTTATCAAATTAAGCGTAATTTGCTTTCTAATTATTTAATTCCTCAATAGTTTTTTAGTTCAAATCGCAGCTAGCACAGAATTCTGCGATCGCATTAATTATGCTTCGGGATTTGCGCTACCTTAAGTCAGGAAGCCAAGGATAAATCACATGAAAAAATGGATTTGGCTGATGCTGTTGATGCTGATGGCAGTTGCTGTGGTGGGTAGTAGAGGTAGCACGTTTTTAGAACAGCGTCCGTCACCGGCAATTGTTGAGCGCATTCCAGTGAAAACACGCCAACCACAGGCAGAGTTAAAGGAAGTTGACAGTGCGCCACAAGTGTCTACTGACAGGCTGTTAAACCATATCCAAAAGTTGAATTTTCAGCGCTACACAACAAAAGAGCGATCGCTTACTCGCACTTATATCACAACTGAACTCACAAAATTCGGCTGGAAACCTAAATTAGAAAAGTTCTCTGAGGGTGTGAATATTTTTGCTGAACGTCCAGGAACTGACAAAGCCGCTAAAGCAATTTTGGTAGCAGCGCATTACGATACCGTTGCTTTATCCCCCGGTGCTGATGATAACGCTAGTGGTGTAGCTGTAGTGCTGGAAGTTGCGCGGTTGCTGGGTTCTCGTTCCACACCACGGACGTTACAAATAGCTTTTTTTGACCAAGAAGAAGCAGGACTTTTGGGTAGTCAGGCTTTTGTGAGCAAGACAGCACGCTTACAAAACTTGGGCGGAGCGATCGTTATGGATATGGTAGGTTATGCTTGTTACACTCCTGGGTGTCAGAAATACCCTGCCGCATTGCCTGTTATACCACCTAGCAACAAGGGCGATTTTTTGGCAGTAGTTGGTGATACAGAACATTTGCCTTTACTGAATGCTTTTCAAAGCTCACAGATGCTCCCCTCAACCGCCCTGAATAAACAGGAATCAAATCTGCCAGCAGTTTTGACAGTACCAATTCCTTTTAAAGGTTTACTGACACCAGATACCCTACGCAGCGATCATGCACCATTTTGGTATCAGGGTGTGGGTGCTGTATTGGTGACAGATACCGCAAACTTACGAACTCCGCACTATCATCAACCTAGCGATGTTCCAGCGACTATCGAGCGATCGTTTTTCACAGGTTCAGCACAGATTGTAGTCAATGCAACTACTGCATTGTTAGATAAAAATAAGGTTTTGCAAACTCAACCACCAAGCTAGAAGAAAGGCATTGCAATTGCAGAAAAACTGGAAAATTTGTTAAACAAATTACCATTTCAGATATGAAGCTTCAATTCCCTGCTCACGGCGAATTCTACCATCTTTTTCAAACCACGCAATTACTTGCGGCGCTGTCAAATCTTCAATAGCAACACCATATTCTTGAGCGATATGCTTTAAAAGCTTAAGTGATGAAATTGTCAATCTTGTTAAAAACTTTTCTGGGGAAGACAACAAAGCCGCATCTACTTTTGCTGACTCTTCCAGGGTTAAAAATTGTGCTGATGGTTGCTGTGGTGGTGTATCCATAACGTTATCTCAAATTTAGTTGATTATTGGGCATTGGATAATATTTCAAAAATGACTAATGACGAATTTGTACCAAATAGCCACAACGATGTTCGCCATCAATAATCCAGTGGGTGCGTTCTACGTTACAATCTGGTAGTACGGCTGCAAACATTTCTAATTCGTGACCGCAAACGCTGGGGAAAGACTCGGCAACGTTGGAAATAGCACAGTTATGCTCCATTAAGATAAAGCGATCGCACTCAAAGGTGTCACGGACATCAACAGGGTGATACTCTGCCATGAAGCCTTCCGCTTTTCTCAACTCTACTAAGTTGGCTACACGTTCTCGCAGCGAACCATTACCGACGCGATCGCGGTATTCTAAAGCTTTGCGCTGCCACTGTTTCTCTAAAATCGATTTAAATTGCTCATGTCCTACCGTTTCGGCTAAGGTGTCTAGCAACGAAACCGCAAAATTTCCGTGGCCATCACCAAAGCGATCGCTCATTGTGCGGTGCAAGCGATCGCGTCCTTGACGACTCAATTCATAAAGGTGCTGCGGCCGCCCCATCCCCGCCGTCTGCACTGATGTTGAATACAAAACTAGCTCCTCCGTCTCCAAGTCCTTGAGGTGGCGACGAATCGCTTGGGGGGTAACGTCTAAAACTTCAGCTAGCTCCAAAGCCGTTGCTTTTTCGCGTTTATGCAGATACTCAAGGATATCTTGCTTGGTTGAGGACTGGTGGGTAGTCGCCATCTTATGGTTGGTGCGAGGCGTTCAGCGAACGTCCCAAAAATTTCTTTGAAAATTTGACTTTGACAACATTGTTGTTGTTAATCTAGCGTAAAATGAAGATAGGTTAAACAACAAAGCTGTTGTTTTAGTCTCCACCACTATTCTAGCAGCCGTGTAACCATTGCGTAACCTGATATGGGAATCGATTAAAGATAAAGTCCGTCTCCCATCCTAAAAGAGTTCAGAACACGAGAGATTATTACTGATGAGTGCCACTGTCAAAACCTTAGTCAACCAACCCTACAAGTACGGCTTTATTACTGATATTGAGGCCGACACTATTCCGCGTGGACTAGACGAGGACGTTGTTCGCTTGATCTCCTCTAAGAAGAACGAGCCACAGTTCATGCTGGACTTTCGCCTCAGAGCTTATCGCCAGTGGCAAAAAATGACGGAACCAACTTGGCCTAATGTCAAGTATCCGCCAATCAATTATCAGGATATCATTTATTACTCAGCACCAAAACGTAAGAAAGAAAAACTAAACAGCTTGGATGAAGTCGATCCAACCCTGCTGGAAACCTTTGAAAAATTAGGTATTTCTTTATCTGAACAGAAGCGACTGGCAAATGTCGCCGTCGATGCGATTTTCGATAGCGTTTCTGTCGCTACTACATTTAAAGAAAAGTTAGCGGAAGATGGTGTTATTTTCTGCTCCTTTTCGGAAGCGTTGCAAGAACACCCAGAACTAATCAAAAAATACCTGGGTAGCGTTGTTCCCATCGCTGATAACTATTTTGCCGCCTTAAACGCCGCCGTATTTAGCGATGGTTCTTTTGTCTATATTCCTAAAGGCGTAAAATGCCCAATGGAACTATCTACCTACTTCCGCATCAACTCTGGTGACACGGGACAATTTGAACGGACTTTGATTGTCGCCGAAGAAGGTAGTTATGTTTCGTACCTGGAAGGTTGCACTGCACCGATGTATGACACCAACCAGCTGCACGCCGCCGTTGTGGAACTCGTCGCCCTCGACAACGCCGAAATTAAATACTCTACTGTGCAAAACTGGTACGCTGGAGATGCTAACGGGAAAGGCGGTATTTACAACTTTGTCACCAAGCGCGGTTTATGTCAGGGTGTGAATTCCAAGATTTCCTGGACTCAAGTAGAAACAGGTTCGGCAATTACTTGGAAATATCCTAGTTGTGTTTTGGTGGGTGATAACTCTGTGGGTGAGTTTTACTCGGTGGCGCTGACAAATCATAAGCAGCAAGCTGATACTGGCAGCAAGATGATTCATGTCGGTAAAAATACCCGCAGTACAATTATTTCTAAAGGAATCTCCGCAGGTAATTCTAGTAATAGCTACCGGGGTTTGGTGAAAGTCAATCCGACGGCGAAAGGAGCGAGAAATTATTCTCAGTGCGACTCGATGCTGATTGGGGATAATGCCCATGCGAATACTTTCCCTTATATTCAGGTGCAAAATAACGGTGCGAAGGTGGAGCATGAAGCTTCTACTTCTAAGATTGGGGAAGATCAGTTATTTTACTTTGCTCAACGGGGGATTTCTTCGGAAGATGCTATTTCGATGATGATTAGCGGCTTTTGTAAGGATGTTTTTAATCAGCTACCGATGGAGTTTGCTGTGGAAGCTGATAAGTTGTTGAGTTTGAAGTTGGAAGGCAGTGTTGGATAAGTGGAAGCAAGGATAAACACAGGGACATCGGCTTTCTGTGTTTATCTTTTGGAAGAGTAACGAACCGCAGAGGCGCAGAGAGCGCAGAGAGAGAAGAGAGAAGATGATTATTGAAAATAGTGAAGTTGTGCTGTCAGTTAGGAATCTGACGGCTAGTGTTGATGGGACACCGATTTTGAAAGGTGTAAACCTGGAGGTGCGATCGGGTGAAATTCATGCGATTATGGGGCCGAATGGTTCTGGTAAGAGTACTTTTTCTAAGGTGTTGGCTGGGCATCCGGCGTATGAGGTGACTGGCGGTGAGGTGATTTTCCAGGGGCAAAATTTACTGGAGTTGGAACCGGAGGAACGGGCTAGAAGTGGTGTGTTTTTGGCGTTTCAGTATCCGTTAGAAATTCCCGGTGTGAGCAATTTGGATTTCTTGCGGGTGGCGTATAATTCTCGTCGCAAGGCGCAAGGTTTAGAGGAAATAGACGCTTTTGATTTTGACGATTTGATTGAGGAAAAGCTGGATGTGGTGAAGATGAATCCCAGTTTTCTCAGTCGGAGTTTGAATGAAGGGTTTTCTGGTGGTGAGAAGAAGCGGAATGAAATTCTGCAAATGGCGCTGCTAGAACCAAAGTTGGGAATTTTGGATGAGACTGATTCGGGTTTGGATATTGACGCGCTCAGAATTGTGGCGAATGGCGTAAATCAACTGGCAAGTCCAGACAATTCGACAATTTTGATTACTCACTACCAACGGTTACTCGATTATATTGTGCCTGATTTTGTGCATGTGATGGCACAGGGGCAGATTATTACGAGTGGTGGTAAAGAACTGGCGCTGGAGTTAGAGTCTCGCGGTTATGACTGGGTACTAGCAGAATTTGCAGCTGAGGTAGGTGTGTAATGAGTATTCAAGTATCTCAAAATCAGGCTTCCAACACCTTAGTAAATGAAGATCCTTACCTAAGTGAGTTGTTAAATCAATTTCAGGAATTGATTGTCGAGGAAGTTCCTCAGCCGGAAACATTTGCTTGGTTACAACAACTGCGCGATCGCGCTGCTAATTTTGTCCGTAACTCAACTATCCCCACTACCCGTGAGGAAGAATGGCGATTTACTGATCTGTCGTCTCTACGGCAAGTAAAATTCAATGTAGAGACACGAGGGTTTTGGTCTGTAAAATTTGATATCACACGACTGACTTTACCAGAAGCTGTTGATAGTAGGTTGGTGTTTGTCAACGGAGTTTTTTCGCCCGATCTGTCATCTGTTGCAGATTTGCCAGAAGGTATATGGGTGGAAGATTTAGCTGGATTTCCTTTAGAATATCGCTCTCGCCTAGAGAATTATTATTCAGTCCAAGAACCGGGTACGCAAGAAGTTTTCACTGCGTTGAATACGGCTGCTTTCACAAATGCATCTGTAGTATGGGTAGGAAAAAATGTTGTGGTAGAAACGCCAATTCATTTACTATTCCTGTCTATTCCTAGCGATTCACCGATACTATCACAACCTCGTTCTTTAGTAGTGGCTGAATCTGGTAGTAGTGTTACGCTCATTGAAGATTATCTGTATCAACCAACAGACGTAGAAGATCCAGATCAAATAGAACTTGGGGAAGTAGTTCACTTTACTAACGCAGTTACAGAAATCTGGATTGAGGAAAATGCCCAGGTTAACCATACTCGAATCCAAGGTGAAAGTGCAGAGGGTTTTCATATTGGTAAAACATCTGTCTCGCAAGCTCGTAATAGTCGATATACTTGTCATGCCATAAATTTAGGCGCGAAGTTGTCGCGGCACAATTTAGAAATTTTGCAAACTGGTGAACAGACAGAAACTACTCTCAATGGGTTGACGATGATTTATGGTAAGCAGTTGTCTGATACTCACAGTGCGATCGCACTCAACCATCCTCACGGTACAAGTCACCAATTGCATAAATGTATTGTAGGCGATCGCGCTCATGCGGTATTCAATGGTAAAGTTTTTGTACCCAAACTAGCGCAGTTAACAAATGCATCCCAGTTGAATCGCAATTTGCTGCTATCGTCTAAAGCCAGAGTTGATACCAAACCCCAATTGGAAATTACTGCGGATAATGTAAAGTGCGCTCACGGTGCTACCGTTAGCCAATTGGAAGATGATGAAATATTCTATCTGCAAAGTCGGGGAATTGATGAAAACGATGCTCGAAAGTTGTTAATTAACGCCTTCGCTGCTGAAGTTATCAACCAAATACCGATTCCCTCTCTGCGAGAAATCCTTTTAAACACAGTGAATAATCTCAAGTCCCTGACTAATGAGTAATAACTAATCTACCAATGACTTTCACTCCTACCAAAACCCTTGCTGATAAAGTTCGCGCTGACTTCCCGATATTGCATCAGGAAGTCAATGAGAAACCCTTGGTTTATCTCGATAATGCTGCGACATCGCAAAAGCCTTTATTCGTATTAAATACCCTGCGGGATTATTACGAGCAATATAATGCTAACGTGCATCGAGGTGCCCATTCTCTGAGTGCTAAAGCTACTGATGCTTATGAAGGTGCTAGAGATAAAATTGCCAAATTCATCAATGCTGCATCGCGTCAGGAAATCGTTTACACCCGCAACGCAAGTGAGGCGATTAACCTAGTAGCCTACAGTTGGGGCATGAATAATTTACAGCCTGGGGATGAAATTATTCTCTCAGTGATGGAACACCACAGCAATATTGTACCTTGGCAATTGGTGGCACAAAAAACGGGTGCAGTACTGAAATTTGTAGAATTAACACCAGAAGAAACTTTTGATTTGGAACAGTTTAAAAAACTGATTTCTGAAAAAACAAAGTTGGTGTCGGTGGTACATATTTCTAATACTTTGGGTTGCATTAATCCAGTGGAAGAAATTGCTGCGATCGCTCACAGCTACGGTGCTAAATTCTTAGTAGATGCTTGCCAAAGTGTCCCTCACTACCCTGTCGATGTGCAGAAAATAGATTGTGATTGGTTGGTAGCTTCCGGTCATAAAATGTGTGCGCCAACTGGGATAGGATTTCTGTATGGCAAGTTGGAATTACTAGAATCAATGCCACCATTTTTTGGTGGTGGTGAGATGATTGCAGAGGTATATTTAGACCATTCAACTTATGCAGAATTACCGCATAAATTTGAAGCCGGTACACCTGCAATTGGGGAAGCGATCGCACTTGGTGCTGCGATAGATTATCTTAGCAATATCGGCATGGATAAAATCCACGCCTACGAAGCCGAATTAACAGCTTATTTGTTCCAACAATTAGAGCAAATTCCCCAAATTAGGATTTACGGCCCCAAACCAAATGCGAAAGGTGAGGGTAGAGCCGCTCTTGCGTCATTCACCGCCGGAGAAGTCCACGCTAACGACTTATCTACATTATTAGATCAAGAAGGCGTTGCCATCCGTTCTGGACACCATTGTACTCAACCATTACACCGTTACTTAGGTCTTGCTGCAACCGCACGGGCAAGTCTATCTTTCTACAACACCCGCGAGGAAATTGATGTTTTCATCAAAGCACTGAAAGAAACTCTGGACTTTTTTGCAGGTTTCCTTGCTTAAAATTACAAAATATTCAGAAACTGATTGTGCCAAATATCAGCAAGATATCTTGCTAATAATTGGCACAATTTATTATCTGGAGTTTAATGAACGTGAGGGCAATAACATTCAGACAAATTATGGTATTGACATCACTATAACTAACCTGGAAGTTTCTCAAGCTAATTAGGCAAGTGCTTGAAATTGACTTGAGCGAGTATTATATTAATGACATAGGTAAAATTATCGGGATTTTATCTAATATCCTGACAGAAGAAGTATTTTAATATGCTTGTTAAGTCAACGCCTGCTGAACAAAGAACAGTCCTACACAACGTTAGCTGGGAAACCTTTGAAGCCTTGCTGAGAGATACAGGTGAAGATAGAGGTTCTCGGTTTGCTTATGACTGCGGTGTTTTAGAAATTATGACTCCACTTTTTGAACATGAAAACCCCAAAATTCAATTTGATCGTTTTATATTCGCTTTAGCTGAAGAAGTCGGAGTAGAAATTAAAAGTGCTGGTTCTACAACACTAAAGCGTAAAATATCAAAACGGGGAATAGAACCAGATACTTGCTACTATATACGAAGTGAATCGATAGTCAGAGGTAGGATGACGCTCAATTTAGAAACAGATCCACCACCTGATTTAGCGATTGAGATTGATATTACTAGTAGTTCAGTTAACAAATTCGGTATTTATTCAGCATTGGGTGTAACTGAACTTTGGAGATATGATGGGCAAAATTTAAAATTTTATCAACTAATAGAGGGACAATATATTGAGTGTAAGTTTAGTATTGCCTTTCCTATAATTTCAGTGAGTGAGATAAGCAGATTTATTGAGCAGAGTAAAAGTATGGGAGAAATTGCTTTGCTCAAATCATTTCGCGCTTGGGTGAGGGGACAGATAGGGTAAAGTATAGCTTATTCACTAATCTAATTATTAGCTAGCTTTTTCTAAAAAATATATATGCTTAGATTTAGTTTTTAATCTTATTCAGGCTATGAGACAATCTATTTATAGCATCTAATTCTGTACCATATTTCATAATAGCTTCCCATTCTTGAACTAAATCTTCAAGCACTATCCAATTACATTTATTATTCATTTTAAGAGTTTGAAAACTTGGTCTAGACAATTCTTTCTTAACTTTCGCAACACGGGACAGAGGAACGACTACATAAAGTGGAAAATTTAAATTTGGAACAAGAGCAACTAAATCTGCCATTCTTAGTAACCCTGAGTAAATAGACGTAGTACATTCAATCTCGAAAGCTGCTGTAATCTGATTATCACCACTCAGCCAAACTACATCAATAAGTGCAACTGTTTTTTGTGCATCATTACGAATTCCTAATTGTGGCAAAGAATCCATACTTAAGCTGCCTAATTTTTCTTTCTCCCATATACGTGAGCGATCGTTAGAAGCAATCCACACTGAGCCACAGAGCTTTTGACCTAACTTAGCTAATATCCACTGCATTTGTGTGTGTTGTGTTTCGCTATGTTGGGTTTCACTAATATTTTCAATACTGCTAATCATTTTGAAAGCCGCATTTACACTTTTGTGGTTCAATGTCTTTCGCAATGCCTCTGCTTTTGCAATATTACCAACTAAAAGTGCCTCATCAATAGTTGATACAACTTTACTAGCCTTCTCATAATTAATACCACTTCCCAGACTAACCCTCTTCGCTACCATATCCCTAGTAGTCCCCACACCAGATCCTTTAATTCCCTGACGCTGACGAGAGTTAGTTCGCTCAATAGCCTCCCAAGTTAATCCTTCTCGACATTTTTGTTCTATAGTCTTTTCTCTATTAGCATTCTCCAGTAACAGAGCTTCTAATTCAGCTATTTCATCAGTAAACTCTTTTTCTTCAACGGGAACTGTTGTCCATCCAAGAGATGACACTGCTTTCCAACGCCGATGTCCACTGATGATTGTACCCTCTGGTGTAACAATAAGCGGTTTGACCCATTTAGACCTTTTAATATCTTGGGCTAGTTGCTCAATATCTTCGTCGCCGTAAATACTGTCATTTTTGGGATGGGGATGAAGTTCAACAACTTTGCGTTCTTTAATCTGAATGTTTGTCATTGAGTCTAATTACGAAGTCACGCTGTGTCTAATGCACTACTCTAATCTAACAGTGGCATTAGTGTATCAAAAAGAGCAAAGAATCAAAATATATTGCTTGTTTGAGTCTAAAAGGCGATCGCATAACCTTAAATAAAATGCGTAGACATACATGTACTAGTATCGATTGAGTAACTATATTACAGCGAATTTTAATCAAACGTGCCACAGTTAAAAGTACTAAAACCAATATTGGACTTTGTTTTGGGATTTATTTTTGTGGTGGGTTTGATAAAAAACTGCTGTAACAACAACCATGCACCACATAATAAAAATCGATATTTCCGAACTAAGTGTATCTGAACGTATACAGCTTGCCCAGGAATTATGGGATAGCATTCTTACTACACCCAATGAAGTTCCTCTCAACGACGGCCAAAAACAAGAATTAGATAGACGCTTGGAGATACATCACCAAAACGCAAGCCAAGGTTCAACATGGCAATCAGTCAAACAAAGACTAGGTTTATCTGAATTAACCACATCAACTCAAAGAATCTGGATCTATCCCCAACCTTTGTAATTCTTGTGCCAACCTTTGAGCGCGTTGTTCAGCAGCGATCGCCCGGTTCATCGTCAGAATCGGGCAGATCCTCGGCGGAGGGTAAGCAGTGCAATGGGTTGTAATTTAACATGGTGGGTGCGATATCTACGACGGGCTACGCCTATGCACATTCATAGCAAACTTATAATATTGATGATATCTATCCACCTCTGACTTTTTATTGCGATAATTCCCAAGGGGGACGCGCTCTCCACTGTTAGTCAAAGGGGGATAGATGACACTCAAGCGGTTAATTTTAATTTTTATACTGACACCGATTGCAGTTCTTTTGGCAGTTTCGGCTTTATTCAGTAGTTGGCAAGAACCTCAGTTTCAAAGTCGCCTAGAATTGTACCAAACTAATATTGCTCTCCAAGCCCAAGCTTGGCAATCTGAAGATAGCAGCGATCGCAATCTCCAGACGATTCGAGCAGCGATACTTGGCGATCAACCCTTGGAAAGCTCCACAAAGCAGTATGAGGAGGCGCGTCAATCAGTTCAAGCTAATTTGGACAAAGTTAACAGCAAACTTGCACAATTAGGCTCTCAACCTGACATCACTCCCACACTTCCAAAACCTGTACCTAACGTTCCTCCCACAACTAAAACCTCTAAACAGGGACAGAAACAGTTACAGCAATCCCTCAAACAACTCCAGAAATTACTGGCTGAATTAGACTTGCGCCTGGGAATATTACAAGCACAGCAAGGACAAACGGATACAGCCCTCAAGACTTGGAGCGAATTACAACAACGCTCAAATATCAATCCAGAATTTGGGGAAACCGCCTCTGTATTAAGTGGACTGTGGAGCAATCCTCCCCGTCTGCTTCAAAATGCTCAAGAACGGATTCAAAAGAATTTAGAAGGTTGGTTTCGCTCAAATGCTTTGGTTAAGTTATACCAACTCCAACAACGAGAAGACGCTTTATTAGCAGTTAAAGCTGCACAACAAGAGTCTGCGGCTCAAGCAGTGTTGAAATTAGCCGTTATTGGGACTATTCCCACTTTGGCAGCTTTAATTGGTCTAATACTGCTGATTTTATTATTTGCTCAACGCTTGTTGAAAGGAAAAGCCTCGTTACTAGCTCAAAATTCTGATGTCCCTTGGTCAACGCCTTGGGATGGTGAAACGGTTTTGCAGGTTTTTATTGTAGGCTTTTTCTTTATGGGGCAAATTTTTGTGCCCTTGGTGATATCGGTGTTACCCATCCCGCGTCCTATTGTTGATGTGCGACTTCAGGCGTTTTCTGTTTTGGTTAGTTACCTATTGGTGGCGTTAGGTGCGCTGTTAGTGCTGTATTTCTCTCTCAAGCCGTTTTTCCCATTACCGCAATTCTGGTTTCGCTTCCGTTTTCAAGATAATTGGTTTTGGTGGGGACTGGGAGGCTATTGCACGGCTTTACCTATAGTTGTGGTGGTATCTTTGATTAATCAACAGCTATGGCAAGGACAGGGTGGTAGTAACCCCCTGTTGCAACTAGCTCTAGAAAGCCGAGATGGTATAGCACTGGGCATATTTTTCTCTACAGCCGCGATCGCAGCCCCATTTTTTGAAGAAATCCTATTTCGTGGCTTTTTGTTACCCTCTCTAACTCGCTACTTACCCGTGTGGGGATCGATTTTGATTAGTAGTTTGTTGTTTGCGATCGCTCACCTCAGCTTGTCAGAAATTCTTCCCCTGACTGCATTAGGGATTGTTTTAGGGGTAGTTTACACGCGATCGCGCAATCTCCTTGCTCCTATGCTCCTTCACAGCCTCTGGAATAGTGGTACATTATTAAGTCTATTCGTTTTGGGTAGCAATTAACACTATGATGTTACTGTTGTCAAAACTGGAAATATCTGATTTTATCTGCTTATGTAAGAACAACTTACTAGTTATAATTGGTCATAAGCATAAATACTACCTGAAAAGCCAATCAAAGAATGCTGTTAACATAGACAATCAAAATATCTAGTTAAGCATTTATTCTCATCGGGATGATTTTAGCCAATAACTGGTTTCATCATTGGTGCGATAGTATTTCACGCCTACTGGAAGCCATCGGAAAAAAAATCCGGAAATAATACTGATGGACTTGTAAAAAGTGGTGTAGTAGTTTTTGCTGATTATTGAGGTTCATTCTTCTCAAGAAAAATGTCTGATCTAAAAATCTGCAAAACTGCTGCATCAGGGTTTGCGATCGTCAAATCCAGCAAAATTTATTAAGGAACGCCAGATTTTCAGGCTATGCCGCAAAATATTTTAGCGTTTCCTCTGAAGTATAAGTACGGTGATTTTGGCTATTTGTCTTGGAACTTACTTGTACTGAAAAATTAAAATCTATTTATTAGGTGAGTAACTATACTTGCTTTTATTCCAATAAAGACTTTATTTTTATACCTCACTTACCAAGGAGCAGCACTTAATATGGCAAATCTCAACCCCAGTCACCCTACCAAACAACTTCTAGCTGGTTACTGTGGCATTATCCTGGGAGGATTTGGGGTTCATAAATTTATTTTAGGATATGCTCCAGAAGGCTTTATCATGTTGGTGATTTCTCTAGTCGGGGGTTCCTTTACCTACGGCATTACCTTGGTAATTATGCTACTTGTAGGTTTAATTGAAGGCATGATCTACTTGAATAAGTCGCCTGAAGAATTTGTAAATACCTACTTTGTGAATAAACAGGGCTGGTTCTAGTGTAAGAAGGCTGTTATTGCAGGAGATAGCAGTAGTTATACGCCACTTCTACTTCTGATTATTTATTTTTATTGATATGCTCATTTTCAAACCTAAACAGCTTAACTGGGCAATGTTCTTCTTGTTGGGCATAGGGTATTTCAGCGTTATGTCTCATTTGGAAATCAACTATTTCTTAAAAAGCCTGATTGCGATCGCGCCAATGCAAGTGGTAGCTATTATCTATGTGACTTATTTCCGCTGGAACCGTCATTGACTTTCAGCAAAGTACAATAAATTAAGAAATTTAATAGGGTTGACATACAGTCGTAGTTCCATATTTCGCCTACGCTCAAATTAGAGACGCTTTTTGTCAGGCGTTGAATTTCTGTAGCGAATCTAAACACAAGCCATGCAACTTGTCCCAAAAACTAAGCTAGCCCCAGAACTTGACCCAATCATAGAGAAAATTATTCTTGATGTTGGGGGCATGAAGTGTGCTGGGTGTGTGAATGCGGTAGAACGACAGCTAACCCAACATCCAGGAGTCAAGAGTGCCTGTGTGAACCTGGCTACAGAGGTAGCAGTTGTAGAGTCAGAAACTGGTGCGGTAGATGCAGATGCACTAGCACAGCAATTAACAGCCGTTGGATTCCCGACTCAACCCCGAAAAGCTAGGGGCACAGTAGTAGGCGAGATGTCTACCTTATCAGACCCAGCAGAACGACAACGCCGAGAAATGCAGTCTTCTTTAAGGCAGTTGGCGATCGCTGCAATATTGCTGTTATTGTCGGCAAGTGGACATTTTGGTAATCTTGGTAGCTCAGTGCTGCCACTACTAAATAACATCTGGTTTCACTGTGGACTGGCGACAGTGGCACTATTAATTCCTGGTCGCCCGATTTTAGTGGACGGCTGGCTGGGCTGGCGGCGAAATGCGCCCAACATGAACACCCTGATCGGATTAGGAACACTGACAGCCTACATTGCTAGTTTAGTAGCGCTGCTGTTTCCCCAATTGGGTTGGGAGTGCTTCTTTGACGAACCAGTAATGATGCTGGGCTTTATTATTTTAGGAAAGACATTAGAACAACAAGCTAGAGGTCGCGCTGCTGCTGCATTTAGAAAATTGCTAGCACTCCAGCCACAGGTAGCGCGATTGATTGCTAACCCAGAAAAAGACGGAGTGGGATCTTCTAGTGTAGAGATTCCTGCTGAACAGGTGCGGGTTGGTGAATGGTTAAAAGTGCTGCCTGGTGATAAAATCCCTGTGGATGGTGAAGTGGTGGTTGGTCAAACAACAGTCGATGAATCCATGTTGACTGGGGAAGCCGTGCCAGTAATTAAGCAACCAGGAGATTTGGTGACAGGGGGGACAATAAATCAGTCAGGAGCGATCGCTATTCAGACAACCCGGACTGGAAGTGATACAACTCTAGCTCAAATTGTCGCTTTAGTAGAAGCCGCCCAAACTCGGAAAGCCCCAGTACAGAAATTAGCGGATACAGTAGCTGGTTACTTTACCTACGGGGTATTGACAGCATCTGCATTAACATTTGTCTTTTGGTACTTTTTTGGCACTCACATCTGGACTGATATCACCATGTCTGGTGGTATGGAAATGATGGGTCACGCTACACATGAAGTTCCCCACTCTCCCCTATTAATCAGCTTAAAACTAGCGATCGCAGTTATGGTGGTCGCCTGTCCCTGCGCTTTAGGACTTGCCACCCCAACAGCCATTCTGGTCGGGACTGCTATGGGCGCAGAGAGGGGTTTGTTAATCAAAGGCGGTGATGTTTTAGAAAAAGTTCACCAGTTAGACACTGTAGTATTTGATAAAACTGGCACTCTGACCACAGGTAATCCCATCGTTACAGATTGTCTGTTAATTGAGGGATCGGGGACTGGGGACTGGGGACTGAGGACTAGGAATTCCCAATCTCTATTACAACTAGCAGCAGCTGTAGAAAACGGTACTCACCACCCGTTAGCAAAAGCGATTCAGCAAGAAGCACTCAGGCAAAAATTATCTATTCCAGAGGCTGTGGACTTTCACACGGAACCAGGATTGGGAATCTCTGCTGTAGTAGAAAACACGGTTGTATTGTTAGGTAACTGGGACTGGTTGAGTTGGCACGGCATTGATATTAGCGAAACAGCACAACAGTTAGCACAGGATTTAGCAACGGATGGTAAAACAGTCGTTTGTGTAGCAGTTGGGGGAACTTTAGCTGGGCTAATTGCTGTTTCCGATCCCCTCAGACCAGATGCCCAATCGACTGTAGACAAATTGCGCCAGATGGGTCTACGGGTAATGTTGCTCAGTGGCGATCGCCAAGAAGCAGCTAACGCCATAGCCAAACAACTAGGATTAGACAGCACTGACGTAATCGCAGGTGTTCCCCCAGCCAAAAAGGCGGCGGCAATCCAGTCTCTCCAGAAAGAGGGATTGGGGACTAGGGACTGGCGACTAGGGAAAATTCTGCCTAATACCCAATCCCCGATACCGAATCCCCAGTCCGTTGTGGCAATGGTCGGAGATGGAATCAATGATGCTCCAGCTTTATCCCAAGCAGATGTAGGAATTGCTTTACACTCCGGGACAGATGTGGCGATGGAAACTGCTGAAATTATCCTAATGCGCGATCGCCTAAACGATGTCGTCGAATCTATTCAGCTTAGTCGTGCCACCTTCAAAAAAATCCGCCAAAATTTATTCTGGGCTTTTGCATATAATACAGTTGGCATTCCTTTAGCAGCAGGTGTTTTGTTCCCTAGTCTGGGTTTTGTCCTTAATCCATCTAGTGCTGCTGCATTAATGGCTTTTAGCTCTGTTAGCGTCGTCACAAACTCAATATTATTACGGCGATTAGCTCATCACCCTTAGAATACTTTTTTGCATCTTAAATTTCCCCTCACAAATCTTAGTTATTCCGATCTCAAGTTAACAACTCGTAATTCGTAGTGACGTTCTCTACGAGATGCTGCCTTGCCTGTAGAGAACGTCACTACAAATTAGTTATTAGCAGATTTTGTTAAACTTACACAAATCACAAAGCCTGTTGAAGTACCTACAAAAGCTATCATAGCTACTGGAGTAGAACGACCAAGTTCTACTCTTTCAAGCTTATTTAGATTAGCACCACAGACTAACGGTGCGCGAAAATGGCAAAATACGATCCTAAACAAATCTTGATATATCACAGTTACACCGATTTGTCAATGGCAGCAGAAAATAATGAAAACCATCTACTGATTATTGAAGACGATCAAGGTCGCAAAGAATTTTCTCTGGAGCAACCCGTCTACTCTATAGGTAGAGACCGCGAATGTAATATCCGTTTGATGTCGCAGTTTGTCTCCCGCCGCCATGCCACATTAGTAAGATTGCCACGAGGGCATAATAGCCATAGCTACTATTACCGGATTGTAGATGGCGATGCCAAAGGTAAGGCAAGTTCCAACGGTTTGATGATTAATGGACGTAAGATACCAAACCACGATCTTAGAAATGAAGACGAGATCGTTTTTGGCCCTCAAGTCCGTGCCATTTATTACCTTTTAAAAAACACTCAGCGTTTGGGACAAACGGATTCGAGCGAGTACGACATTACACTAATAAACCCCGGTATGGCCGAGGATTTAGAGGATCTGGGAGATTAAATTCTAACTACCAATCAAATTCTGACACTCTCACGGCTAAAAGCCGTGGGATTGTCAATTCAATTACCAAAACTATCCTGCAAGACTTTCAATCAAATGCCAATGGCGGCTATTTTCAATAGTCTGCTTGATAAATTCAAACATTTGTCGGCAGTAATTATCTAGTTGGAGTGGTAATTCTTCATTTTTAATCACAATACTCATCTTGGTTTCTGTTTCAGTAGATTTTGATTTATCAATCAGTACTTCTACTGTGATCAATTTAGGAAAAGGCACATTGCCAGGAGTCTGACGAGCGATAATGTAATCGCCCGTGTGGTATTGAATATCCAACTGACAGTCCTGTAGAAGTTCTACAAGTAATGGCTGGAGATGGTCACTAGCAACAGAAAGAATAAACGAACACGTATAGCGAGCCATAATAGCCCCACGCCTTGCAACACTCCGTCCATCCTATAATACCGAAGCATCTAAACGAAAAGTGATTAAAAAAGCAAAGTTTTTGAGTTTTGAGATTGGGTATTGTAGCGGTTCTCAGTCAAGTGAAGTACAAGAACCCCACCCCCAACCCACTCCCCGCAAGCGATGAGGGGACTATGATGTAACTCATGTGATTAGGAAAGGCTATACAGCATCGTCTTTAATAGAGGGTGTGCAGCCGTCGGGCAGACAGTCAAGATGCTTGCTGTTCGCGCTTCGCATCTTCTCTTGGAAGAGGGTAAATTCATTGGAATCCATATATAGCAGGAATCCCAGGGCTTTTTGTTAAGTTGAGCGAACCGAAGAGTTTAACAGCCGTGGGAGTGTCAAAATAAAGGTTTGGCTGAGATAGAAAATGAAAGTAGCAATTACTGGAGCAACAGGATTTGTCGGTAGTCTTTTGGTACAACGACTCCACGGGAAAGGTCATCAAATAGTAGTATTAACTCGGAACACCGCTTTTGCTCAAAAGGTTTTTCCATCTGAGGCTTTTGCCAATGTAGAAATTGTTCCCTACACACCAAACGCCTCTGGTTCTTGGCAAAGTGTCATTGCTAGTTGTGATGGTGTAGTGAATCTAGCAGGAGAACCCATTGGTGAAGGACGCTGGACACCAGAACGCAAACAAGAAATCCTCAATAGCCGAAAGTTAGGTACACAAAGAATAGTTGAAGCAATAACCAACGCTAACCCCAAACCAACCGTTTTAATTAACGCTTCGGCTATTGGCTACTACGGCACTAGTGAAACTGCAACCTTTGATGAAACAAGTCTATCTGGTAACGATTTTCTCGCCCAAGTCTGCCAAGCCTGGGAAGCAGAAGCGAGAAAGGTAAAAGATGCTGGTGTACGGCTGGTCATTCTGCGTTTTGGGGTTATTCTAGGCAATGGTGGTGCTTTAGGTAAAATGATTCCACCTTTCAAACTCTTTGCTGGTGGCCCCATTGGTAGTGGTCGCCAGTGGTTCTCATGGATTCACGTAGACGATGTAGTTAACTTGATTATGCAAGCTTTAACTAAACCGGAAATAGAAGGCGTATACAATGCCACTGCCCCTAACCCAGTGCGAATGGCAGATTTAAGTCAAACTTTGGGACAAGTCATGAATCGCCCATCTTGGTTGCCTGTTCCGGGTTTTGCGATCGAAGCTCTTTTAGGAGACGGGGCTATAGTAGTTTTAGAAGGTCAGCAAGTCCTTCCCAAGCGCACTGTAGAAGCAGGCTTTGAGTACAAATATTCTAATTTACAATCGGCGTTAACGCAAATTCTTAATTAAAAGGGAGTGGGGAGTGGGGGAAATGATTCCAGCACAAAATAACAAGAGTAGTTTGTTACTCTCTTTAAATTTTATCTGCAAGTGCGATCGCACCGCCTCCCCACAAATCAAAAAACTCCACAGCACATTGTTACAATTTTTTGCCTTACTAAATTAATATCGCCTTTCATTCCAGGTGCTAGCGCGAGTAGTTCAGTAATTATTCTATGACAATACTCAAAAGTTAAAGCTACAACATTAATATATGTATAACTGAGGTAGTAAATATGGGAGATCAAATTGATTACACATTAGAACTATCACATACAAAATTACATGATGGTTCTAGGTTTGAATTAATTCCAAAACATATTTACTATAATGCTATATTCGATGTTCCTACTTCAGAATTACAAATTTGGATAAACGCTATAAGAGAAATATTAACTTCAGAACCACTAGCTGAAGATGAAGATATTATTAGCATACCTAATAAACGGGAAAGAGAAATGCATAAGTTTATTTATATACCTTCTAAGGATAAAACTTTCTACACAGTAAAAGTTTATAGTAGTTTTCATTGTTGCTGGAAGATTTTTAAAGAATATCAAGCATATAAAAATCATGATTTTTATATAAAAAGTATTCTGGAAGGAATAAAATTAAGAAAAGAATCTACAGAAGACATAGTAGATAGTGAATTAGAAGATTTAGAACCTATTTTTATGCCAGAAATATATCCTTTTTTAATGGAAGGATATATAGATCCTTCACTATATTGGGAAGAAAGGTATTTAACATTTCTTGAAAAAACAAATCAAAAATTAGATTTTGAATTTCTAACATATAAAGAGATAAAAGCAGAAGAAGCTGCAAAAGAAGAAGAAGCGAGAATGTCTTATCTAGATGAATTTATAGCATCTGATGAGTACAATGACTTTGGTTATAGTCATATAAGTTATGAACAATATATCCAAGAATATGATTAAAAATTAGTTAAATAACGCTAAAAATTCTTCAACAACTGCTGTGGGATTTTCATAACATTGCTCTGCTGAAAATCTAACTGTAGAAATGCCTTGACGTAAAAAGACCCTATGAGAATACATAACATTAATTAAAGATTCTATTATCAGTCACTTGCTTAACTGTAGCGATCGCTAATCTCGGTCAAATAATTCCGATTAATCAGGTGTCAAATCGTTGTAGGCTGTGGATTACAGAGTCTACAGTCTAGCAATGAAAATAAATCGGCATGGACGCGCCAAAATTCTAACGCAGTCAGAAATACAGCTAATTTTTAGTCAGGGGTTAGAAAATGACCGCGATCGCACATTGTTTGGTGTCTGCCTATTTAGTGCCTGTAGAATCCGTGAATGCTGTACGCTACAAACTCAAGATATCTACACAGCCAAGGGCATCGTCAGACCCCGGCTGATTATCAGAAAATCAAACACCAAGGGGAAACTTGCAACTTGGTCAATACCAGTGATTTCTGGCAATTTACCCTATTTTCTGCTTTGTTGCCATACTGACTTTTGATATATTATAATACAAGCGTACTAACCAACTTTGGAGACTTGATTATGCAAGATAAACTTTATAATCCTTTGACCCTAGATGCAGAGGAAAGACTATATACCCACTATTTTGAACAATTAGCAAGTATATTTCTCAATCCTTACCAGATTTGGGTTCGGAAAGAGGATTTTGGCAGAATGTTGATAGCAGGCATAGTTGACCCTCGTTCATCAGTAGCTGTAACTATTTACCTCAAATATGCTTCTTCACCTCTCTCAAACCCTCTTAACTCAAGTGTGTTAGAGGAAGCAAGAAACCATTTTAATTCCGGTCAATCAAGTGATTTAGTACTCAACAGTCCTTTGTTCAGCCGAGTATAATGCTCATCATTTACCATTCCAGATTCTCCTTATGTCCTACCTTCAAAATTTTCAATCAACCTCATTAAATCTAAGCAGCAGGTTTGGTTTGGACTATAGCAGTTGCAGGTGAAATGTCGGGAAATAGCAGAAAATCATCTTTCTCAACCACCTTCAGCGATCGCACCCAACCCCAAAAGCAAAACCCCGTGCTACGTGAGGTGCTACGGGGTCTAATTTGAGGGTGTTGGGGGAATGGGTGGGAAGGGTTTTCATTTTAATCTATAATGCTTGCTCGAATATCTTTTAAAGTCATCATCAGTGTTAATGGTTCTATTGGTGATGATTGAAACCCACGTTTTAAATAAAATCTTTTGGCTTCTTCATCTTTAGCGTGAACCAAAATACATCTAACACCTGCTATTTGGGATACTGATAAAATCCGAATAATAGCATCTTTTAATAAGCCAGACCCTATACCCTGTCCTTCCCATTTGGTATCCACTGCTAGTCTACCAATAAGCATACATGGTATAGGGTCTGGTGCGTTCCGTTTAGCTTTGCTAACAGCTACTAAATGAGTTACAGATCCGGTTGCTAAACAGTAATAGCCTATTACTTGATTTTCAACAGTTACCACAAAAGTTCTAGCCGTATCCCCCTCATTTTTCAAAGCTTTCTCCTTCAGCCAGTTATTCAAAGCTTCTGATTTAGATTTAAACTCTAATACATCATGCTCATGAGTAAGTGGCTGAGGAGCATTAATAGTTTTTGTTTGTTCTATCATTAATCCCAAGGCGATTTAGTCGTTAATAATTTACGAATTTCTTCATTCGCTTTAGGTGGTGAGTCCAACATAGCAAGGAAATTTTGATATTTTTCCTCGTTTAACGCGAAGAAAGTTTTGTCACAGATGACTTTTTCAGCTTCTCGGCAGGCTACCTCTAACATAAAGTCAGAACGGCTCTTACCAAGAATCGAAGCGGCATTATCAATTAAATCCCGTTGTTGTTCTTGAACTCTAATATTAATTACTTGGTTACGGCCAAGGTTATCCATTTTAGAACGGGCAAGCATTGGGTATCTTCCATTTGTGTATCTCATTTAGCGTTGCTGAATTAAGTTTCAAGCTTAATTCAGCAATGCTTAATATCTAATATAGAACATTGTGTATACAACGTCAACACAAAATTTGGGGGTTGACGACTGTTGTCAAATTACGGATACTCGCCATTTGCATGACTGGATTTTTGGCAATGCTTCTATGAATAAGCAGGAAAGGGGCAGATTTTCTGGGGTAAGTGTCTCTTGTGCTGCGCTATTGACTAGAGAGAAATTTTTTGGAAACCCAACTGATAATACCACTGAGAATTGCACCGCCCATGAGGATACCGATCGCGGGGTTAAATACGGGTTGCCAGAGTTGATGCCACAAATCTAAGCCCAGGTTTACTCCTACAGAATCACCGATCGCAGCGATCGCTAACCAGACAAAACCAAACAAAACTAAAAAAACATCTGCGACTAAAATCGTGTTTAGCCAATTTAACAATTTATCTTTCATCTACCCTTTTGTCTAATTACCCAAAATCTTACGACTGCTAACTAAGTTACGGGTAAGTTAGAAGTGAGAATTCTCGACTTGAATTTAACTCCTAACTCCTGTAGAGACGCGATTAATCGCGTCTCTACTCCTAACTCTTAACTTCTCACTCTTCAAACAGCCAATTTTTGACTTTTTTCAAACTCTGCCAATCTGGTTTTCTACTTAAACCGTCTTCAATACTATTTTTTATTTCATCCTGCCACTCTTCATTGACAAAAATCAACTGTTGTGCTACGTCAATATGTTCTCGTAAACCTTTTTGACCGGTTTCCAGCATTGCTAAGGCGATATTGACTCTAGCCTGTGGATCTTGTGGGTTTAACTTGACTGCTTTCTGTGCAGCTTTGTAAGCCAAGTTGGGTTTGTTATCGAGTAGATACAACCACGCCAAACAAATCCAAGCAGCACTAGTTTTCGGAGCGCGATCGCACACTTCTTTAAACACAGGGATTAAAGAATCTACCGCTTCTCCAGCTTTATAGCGTTCCAAACCCGTATCAAACAGGGATTCTACTGTATTAGTCATTGTCATTAGTCATTGGTCATTGGTCATTAGTCATTGGTCATTAGTTATTGGTCATTAGTCATTAGGCAATTGCAAATGAGAAACGAGAAATAACAAGGGACAAATGACAAATGACAATATTACACCCCAAATGACTTGCCGCAACCGCAAGTTTGGTTGGCATTGGGGTTGGTGAATTGAAAACCACCGCCAATCATGGCATCGTTATAATCGAGCATTAAACCGTAGAGATATAACAGACTCTTGGGATCGCTCACAATTTTGAAGCCATCATAGTCAAAAACTTCATCCTGTGGGGTGATCTTGCTAGTGTCTTCAAAGTCCATCATGTAAGACATTCCAGAACAGCCGCCCTGACGGACTCCTACCCGTAAGCAGAAATCTGTGCCTTGCTTGTCCCGGAGGGATTTTACTTGGTGCAATGCGGCTTCGCTCAACAGAATTCCGCGTTGTTGAGACTGAATTGCTTGTGTCATCTGCTTTTTAACTCCTTAATTAGTCTAAGCTTTACTCAATATCGGCTTGTTAATGCCTCTGAGTTTCTCTTGGTGTTTTTGTATTCATTCTAGCGGCTTAGAAGTCGTTAGATGCCAAATTGTAAACACTCCGTAAAAAGCAGCCAAAGATTTTTATTCTAGAATTGATAGACTCAGTGTGTTTAGAGATTCGGTATTTTTGGAGTTCAAGTGTGGCGGCAGTCTGAGAAGCAACCATCTTTCAGGTGCAGCCATAAAAACCTAATCCGAGGCTAGCTATTCCCCAAAGTTTACTTCCAAATTGCTTCTTTAACTTACTCTATGACAAGTTTTAATCGCTCTACCAGTCGTCGCTTGAAGAAATTAACTCAAATTCCTTCTGTATGGGAGGGCGATCGCCGTCCGTTGTCATCACCAAACCAGCATTCAGACTCCGAGGAAAAGGGGGAGTGCATTCTTTGGGTAGATTACTCCCAAGGTGTGGTTCGAGGAATGGACGTGGTAGCTTCAGATGTTGGCCCAGAAGCAATAGTTCGTACCTTAATGCGAGCAATGGAGCATCCTCACAGTCCGGCAAGACCTGCCAGACCCCAAAGAATTGTAGTCAAAGACCGTGAGATCCAATTTTACCTGCGCGGAGTGCTGCAAGATTTGGATATTTCCATTGACTACGCACCAGAACTGCCTTTAATTGACGAACTCTTTCGCGGGTTCGCTGACATCCTCGATAGTCAAACCCCCGATTTACCCCCACAATATGCCCAAATCTTGCGAGAGAAAGCATTTGCAATTTGGGAAGCAGCACCTTGGGAATTTTTGGAAGAACAGCAAATTTTGTCAATCGAAATTAATAAGTGGGATGTTGGCACACTCTACGCCTCAGTCATGGGAATGCTGGGAATGGAGTATGGAATTTTGTTTTATCGCTCAGAGGAGTCTTTAAAACAGTTTCGTACCGCAGTTTTACAAGATGTAGAATCAACAGAGCATCTAGAAGAAGCGTTTCTCAAGCAAGATTGCCTGTTTCTCACCTTTGAGAGTGGTGAAGAAGACGAAGATGAGGACGAAGACGAAGAAAGTGATTTGGCGGATCTGCCATTATCAGAAATTGACCCAACTTTCGGTAATATCCACCCCTTAGAAGGACTGCGGTCTGTTTTGTATGATGAAGAAGCCCTGGTAATCTTCGTTGCGATCGAAAGTCTGATCCGCTTTATTCGCGATCGCCGTCGCCATTTACAAGAGGATATCTTCCCTAGCCTTAGTCACCGCTATCGCATTTCTCTACCGCAGTCGGAAGAATCAACTAAATCTGTGGCTGTGACAGTCTCTACAATGCCGCAGTTAGCAGCAGAGTTAGAGGAAATGGCAGGCTTTGATGACGATGAGGAAGAAAGTGATAATCTTGACTCGGCGAATTTTCAATCATTGCAAGATGACTTGATACCGGAAGACTCCTTCCTCAGCTTAGGTGTGGTGTCCTGGGAAATGCTGGATAGCCTCCGTAAGGGAGTAACTTACCATAAGGCTGGTGAAATCAAACAAGTGGGTGACGGTTTGCCGGTAATTTTAATTCAAACTTCCCGGCCCAAGGCTAAAACTGTAATTGAAAGAATTGAAGCAGCAGGTGGACTAAGAGCAATTTGCTTTAATCCAGGTGCCGATCCTTTCGATGGCGATCGCTACGACCTCGGTTTATTGCAAACTCAAAATGACGAATTGTTCCTATTTGGTGAGTTTTTAGATGAAGATCCGATTCATGTAGAAGCCCGGAAAAAATGGAATCAACGTTGTAAAAACACTAAGGGCTACTGTGGCTTAATCATTGCCAAAGGACTAACGGGAGCCTCCCGTGGCAATCCTCAGTTACGGGATATGATGGCTTTGTTTGAAACGCGATCGCTTTCACCAAAAGATTTAGGTATTGGCACTCTCCAACTCATGCCCCAACTTAAATTGGAATAGTTGCACTAATTGCCGTAATCCGACATTAAGGATTACGGCTATGAGAAATTAAGTTGACATAGTATTCGATTCGCATATTGACTAAACTCAGCGCTGAAGAGCTAGTACCGCAAGGCGAAATTCAAAATGACGCTCTCTACGAGACGCTAAAAGCGAACGCTGGACTCGCTCTAAGCGTACCCTTTCGGGCAGGGCTGATTCATCCCATTTCAAACAGGATTTGTCAAGATGGTTAGCGAGACAATTGTAAGTGAGGGTGACGAGAAGATAAACTTTTAAGCACTTGAACAACAGTAAGATTGTTCGTTCTCTTGGCACGCTGGTAACAGAATAATCAATTTAAAATCGCTAGAACCATTGATATTTAGCGCTCTTTAGGGAATGAAACAGCGCTGCCCTTAAAAAGCAGGCAAAAGCCTCTTAAAGTCCCCCTTAAAAAGGGGGATTTAGGGGGATCTAGAACTTTTGTTACCGAGAAGAGGACTTTTCAAACAACCTCTAAGAGTTGCCATGCCGTTGGCGTTCGCGCACCGTGTCGCAGACAAGCCTCTCGTTCACGAAGTGTCTCCGATAGGAGAAGAGAAGGCTTTACGCTGCGCCAACAAAATTCAAAATTAATGCAGCGTAAGCGTTTCGTTGATTTGGAATGGTCTATTTATTTCCGCCGTGTTGTACTAGTGGCATTACTGAGTGCTAAGTAATATTAAAAAACTTAGTCTTGATGCACCTAGCACAGCATGGCTGAAGTTTGTCTACCTTTGACAAAAGGATTTTCATCTGTATTAGTACATACCCCGGATGGCAGCTAACTTTACCTAAATTTCATGAAGTATCTGTATTCTGATCGTTTTCCAGTAATTTTATTTGGAGATTTACAAGTATAAATCAGTACAAACCACTAGAGAATTATTTACAAAGTCCGGTTTAATCAAACCTAGTCGACACACTTCAATATCAGAATTTTTCTTTTAACAATTTTTTGAGCTTAAGAGCTTGTTATATATCAATATCATTAAGCAAAAGCTCATCTTGTATCTTGTGCTTTGTAATTTTTTTATAAAGTCTGATAACGAGCTTGTTTCGTCTCTAGATAAAGTTTCTTGAAAGAGTATAAATCATAGCTATAATGAATACACCGCAAAAGGAATTGAAACACACAATCATTTGTATAGGTTTATTTACCAATGAATAATGGTTGTAGGTTATTTTTTTTTTGAAGTAGTTTTTCTCTTAGTTTTCAATAGAAAAAAGCGGGTAATAATGGAATTTTTAGCGCCATCCAGACTAAAAATAATTTGTGTAATCTCTAGATAGATAAATACAAATAATCTAAAAGTGCTGAGTTAAAAACAAATTATTTCGCTATTACGAGGAGAAAGACATCTATATTTTCATCGTATCTTTACGGTAATTTAGTGTAAAAAAAATGAAACGCAACTAAAATATTATTATCGACAACATTCAAGTAACATCACATGATTTATATGCTAATTCGCCTGTGTAAAATTACAGGTAATGCTGTCAAATTTTGCTAAAAAAATGGTTATTCACACTCAGAAAGCTGAGTCATATCCCATTTTTATTGACTGCAAGATTACTGCGGAAAGGCAATCAGCTTAATCGTGGTAAGCCAAAAGTCTTAACGGTTCAAGCAGATATTAGCTTATTGGTTACAGGAATGGGTGCAGACGGATATTTTCACTTTTAAGTGATTGTTAGCGGTCTGTATATCTCACTATAACCAGCCTGTAGTCCACTATTTCAGCCCGATCATGATTCTAAAGCTTTATTTTTCATCAGTTATACAGATGTTCTCACTAAGTGAGTTTGGCGAACTTACTTAAGAGATAATGTCAAATCCTTTTAATAGAGAATAATTTGAAAAACCTTGATTTAGTCAACATTAGGTGTCCTCAAATTCATTTATAAAAGCTCTTTGTCAGGCTTTCCTGATACTGCTAATAGGGCTATTCTCCTCAGAAGGAACTATGTACTATTTTTGCTGTCAAAATAGTAACAAATAAAGTCTAAGTTTCTGATTTCTTTAGAAAATGATGAATCCTTTGACAAAACTACAGTTTTTAATATTAATGATATTACTTGTTTCCTGAGACAAATTCTGATAACCTTATCGGTTCCCTCTTTAACTTAGAATCTTTCGACAATTTAGATATACAGCAGATAGCATGATAATGACAAATAAAAAATGGGCCGTTAAACGCATAACAGTTAATCTCGCAACACAGGAAGCGGAAAAACTAGAAAAATATTGCCAACAAACAGGTAGACCTGCAACCGATGTGATTCGGGAACTGATTAGAAGTTTGCCGATCTCCGACGATGGCAAAGATGTAAACAAGTAAGAACATACTTTCACTACTTACTAGATAACTGCTTTGCCACTAAAAAAATAGCTGCGATACTTTTTTGAGTCCGCCGCGATGGACAATAATTTGTCTAACTGATACAGGGGCGTTTTCTCGCGTCTGGTCAATTGCTGGGACTAAAAGGAGATTTTAGTATCGATATTGCCATAGCTTGATATGTTGGTAGAGTTGATATTAAGTAGCAAATTCCGACACCAACCCAGTTACAATCTGTAAAGAAACTGAAAAGGAACGACGGAATGCGTGTTGCAATCGTAGGTGCGGGACTGGCTGGACTAGCAACCGCAGTAGATTTAGCTGATGCTGGTTGTGAAATAGAGATTTTTGAGTCTCGTCCCTTTGTGGGTGGCAAAGTTGGCAGTTGGGTTGATGGAGATGGCAACCATCTAGAAATGGGTTTGCATGTATTTTTCGGGTGCTACTACCAACTATTTGACTTAATGAAGAAAGTGGGCGGGCTAGAAAACTTACGCCTCAAAGAACATACCCACACTTTTATTAATAAAGGAGGCCAGACTGGTGGTTTGGATTTTCGCTTCTTTACAGGTGCGCCTTTCAATGGCTTAAAGGCATTTTTCACGACTTCTCAACTATCGTTGCAGGATAAACTGCAAAATGCGATCGCTTTGGGTACGAGTCCGATAGTTCGCGGATTGGTAGACTTTAATGGGGCGATGAAAACCATTCGCAACTTAGATAAAGTTAGCTTTGCCGATTGGTTTCGCAGTCACGGTGGCAGTAATGGCAGCATTAAGCGCTTATGGAACCCTATCGCCTACGCATTGGGATTTATTGATTGCGAAAATATGTCTGCCCGTTGTATGTTAACGATATTCCAATTATTCGCAGTCAGAACTGAAGCCTCAGTTTTGCGAATGCTGGAAGGTTCTCCATCTGAATATTTACACAAGCCCATTCTGGAATATTTGGAAGCTAGAGGGACTAAAGTTTACACCCGTCGGCAAGTTCGGGAAATTAAGTTTACATCAGACGAAGAAACTCGCGTCACTGGTATAGTAGTTGCCCAAGGTGATGCAGTAGAAACTATCACTGCTGATGCTTACGTTTTTGCCTGTGATGTTCCAGGAATTCAACGCATTCTACCCCAGGAGTGGCGCAAGTGGTCAGAATTTGACAATATTTATAAACTGGATGCAGTGCCAGTGGCTACAGTGCAGTTACGCTTCGATGGTTGGGTGACTGAACTGAACGATGGAGAGGAACGTAAACAGCTAAATCATGCGGCTGGAATCGATAATTTGCTGTATACAGCCGATGCTGACTTTTCTTGTTTTGCTGATTTGGCGTTGACTAGCCCTGCTGATTATTATCGCCCAGGACAGGGTTCTTTGTTACAGCTAGTGCTGACACCGGGAGATCCGTTTATTGCCCAAAGCAATGAAGCGATCGCGCAGCATGTCCTCAAGCAAGTGCATGAACTGTTTCCCTCGTCACGAGAGTTAAATATGACTTGGTACAGTGTGGTAAAACTTGCTCAGTCTCTCTATCGAGAAGCACCAGGGATGGATGCGTACCGTCCCAACCAAAAGACACCTGTAGATAATTTCTTCCTTGCAGGGAGTTATACTCAGCAAGATTACATCGACAGCATGGAAGGTGCTACTATTTCTGGACGGCGGGCGGCAAAAGTGATTTTGGAGAGTTTGAAGAAATAACTAACCGCAAAGGAAGAAGAGAGAATGTCAGATTGGTTAGAGCATACTGTGCAGGTAGAAGTAGAGGCTCCCATAGATTTAGTATGGAGCCTCTGGGCTGATTTGGAGCAAATGCCCCGGTGGATGAAGTGGATTGATTCTGTGAAAATTCCGCCAGATAATCCAGATATATCTCTTTGGAAACTTCGTGCTGGTGGCGGTCTGGAATTTACCTGGAAATCCAGAATTCTCAAAGTTATCCCAAACCAAATTATCCAATGGGAATCGATTGATGGTTTGCCGAATCAGGGAGCGATTCGCTTTTACGATCGCAACGGTAGTAGCATTGTCAAAATGAGTATTTCCTATGCCATCCCCGGCATTATTGGCAAAATTATGGATAACTTATTTTTAGGGCGCGTAGTTGAATCAACGATTCAAGCTGATTTGGAAAGGTTTAAAGAATACGCGCTGAATGTTAAAGGTAATTGATATAGATAAAAACAGGCAGTAGGAAACAATGTGTTAAAATTTCTTGCTGCTTGATGGGAAAATATGGATTTTTTAAGGGTTGGAGAAGGTGCAATCGCACATCTCTATTGCTCGTTAGGGATTAAGTTTAATATACAAAAATCTTGTTTGGACTATAACACTTATTAGAAAGTGTTACAATTCTCTACTATTGTAAAAATGAGTGAGACATTGAATGCATCGTCACATTAATTTGAAGTACATTGATGAATCCGGTATAAAGACACTTTTTTTTCAAGGAGTATCTTGCTCTAAAGCTGATACAGGAACTTACGATTTTTATATTGGTGGTAAATGCAGAGTTTATCCATGCGGTAGGATTGGAAAAATTCTGAAAGAGACTTCATCTCATGAGGTTGTTATCCAATTTGAGAATGGCAAGATAGAAACTATAAATTTGGTCTATCTTTTTTCTGAAAGTCTTTTTGGTAGTTCAATTCCTTATAATCCAGCCTCATAAGATAGTTCTAGAAGTGGATCGCCGACAGCTAGCTTCGTAGGCAATAACTAGAGACTCTAAAGCTTCAATTCCATTTGCCACAGCCAACTCGTAAGTATCCCCATGAGTCCGCCAGCGTTGTGCTGGAAAATCAGGTAATCCGACTAAGAAGCAATCATCTTCCTCAGACCACTGAATTACCATTTGGTACTTGAGTTTATCTTTCTTTGGCATTAATTTAAAAAAAAAATGCGACCTGCACAGTAAAAACAATGTGTCAAAGTTTCTTGCTATCTATCCAAAAAAATCGAATATTCGATTTTTTTTATGCCTTGACTTGTTTGAACTTAGATAATATTCGGGGAGAAATAGTAGCCTGAATTTCTTCACCCATTTTTTGTTCAGCTAGTCTAAGCTCATAATTTTTTTGTAAATTCATCCATAACTCAGCACCAGTACCAAACCATTGCCCTAATCGTAATGCCGTATCAGCAGTAATTGCCCGTTCACCATTAATTATTTCAGTAATCCGGTTTGTTGGTACATGAAGGATACGTGCTAACTCACTTGCGCTCATTTGCAATTCATGAAGCTCATCAGCAAGAATTTTTCCAGGATGGATGGGTGACCGTGCCATCTTGTTCTCCTTTAAGGATGATAGTCATTAATATTGCCATAGCATATCAGTCATTTTCAATAACAGGGGCGACATTACCAAGTTGGATCGCTAAATAAATTAATCGTCAATTCCTCGCGTGGTGGTACTGCGGTAATACAAGCGCGGATGATCTCTCCATCCTCTAACTCGACCGTGCAAGCGTGACAAGACCCCATTAGACAACCGGTGGGAATAAATACCCCAGCCCGGTCTGCTACATCTAAAAGGGCTTCTCCCACTTCGGCATCTACTGTAACATCATCTGGTAAAAAGCGGACACGAACAACCATTAATAATTCGGATTTAAATTTCCCATCAGAGCCTAGCTTAAGACAAAAATGGAGTTAAGTCTAAATGACTTTCAACTTCAGTGGCTAAAGAATCTAAAATCTGCTCTCGCTGTTCGCGGTAGTTAGCAACACCGGTCGGCAAAGATTTTAAACCGCGCTGTTGACGGAGGCGATTTAACCAAGCGCGTCGCCAAGGGCCGTTGTCAAAAAGCCCGTGGAGGTAACTTCCCCACACTGATTGACAACTATCTACTAATCCTAAATTAATATCGTCAAATAGGGCATGGTACGATTGAGGATCTACACCTTGCTGTTCGATGCGCGATCGCCCTTGGTGGATTTCAAAGCCATTTACTGGTAAGCCCTGTTGTGGATAATTTGAGCTAACTTGGCGCTGGCGGGCAATTTTTTGTCCGGTAATTACAGTTCTGATTGGTAAAAGATTTAACCCCTGAAATCTGCCAGCTTGCCCTTCTATCCCTTCTGGATCGGCAATGATTTGACCGAGCATTTGATAGCCACCGCAGATACCTAAAACTGTTCCCCCAGAAGCCGCATAGTTTTGAATAGCTTCTGCCATACCGCTTTTTTGTAGCAGTAATAAATCAGCAATTGTAGTCTTTGTTCCTGGGATAATTACGGCATCAGGATGTCCTAAATCTTGCTTAGGACTGAGGTATTTTACTGAAACCGTGCTTTCTGATTCCAGTGGATCAAAGTCGGTGAAATTGGCAATTCTTGGTAAGCGGATAACGGCAATATTGAGGTCAGTTTGGGCTTTACTTGATGACGATTGACGTTCTAGCAAATCAAGGGAGTCTTCGGTCGAAAACACATCTTGCAAGTAAGGTATAACACCAACAACGGGAATACCCGTGCGTTCTTCTAACCATTTTATTCCCGAATCTAGCAGCGATCGCTGTCCTCGAAATTTGTTAATTACCACACCTTTAATTAGGGCGCGTTCGTCGGGTTCCAATAACTCTAAGGTTCCGATGACATGGGCAAAAGCACCACCCCGGTCAATATCAACTACTAACATCGTTGGCGCATTCAAATATTTTGCCACCCGCATATTAGTTAAATCGCGGTGCTTGAGATTAATTTCTGCTGGACTACCGGCACCTTCACAAACCACCATGTCAAATTCTGTGCCTAAATGCTGTAGCGATTCTTCAATTGTCTTCCACCCCAGGTCAAAATATTGCTCGTAGTAATCTGAGGCACTCACCTTACCTACAGACCTACCTTTGATAATTACTTGAGAAGTCATATCCCCTTGAGGTTTGAGTAAAATTGGGTTCATTTCTACCCAAGGTACAACTCCCGCAGCCCAAGCTTGCACTGCTTGGGCATAGCCAATTTCTCCACCATTGGCAGTTACATAAGCATTTAAAGCCATATTTTGACCTTTAAAGGGAGCCACCCGCCAGCCACGCCGCGATAAAATGCGACAAATAGCCGTAGTTAAAAGTGATTTCCCTGCATGGGATGTTGTCCCCACCACCATAATTGATTTCATAAGTTGTTATTAGTTAGTTTTTCAAGATAATTGGGCATTGGGCATTGGGGTAAGAGAGAAGGGGAGAATGAATTACCTATTTCTCCGAAAAAGTAAGCGAATTTTACCCAAGACACACAGCGCAAGAGTTAAGAGAAAAATGTATTACTTCTTTCTCCTTTTTTGCCCAATTCCCAATTCCCACCACATTGTAAAGACTTCATGAATAGATGTGGTGTTTCCGTATATATTATTCCCTTTGATTGCGTAATCCTAACTCTTGGGTTTTTTCTTCTAAAAGGGTATCCGCAACCAACGGATCGCACCATCGAATAAACGATCGCGCCATGAAGGTATCCGCCAATTTTTTCCTTGGTACTGTTCTACCAACTGACGACCCAAAGGAGTGAGTCGAAAACCATCTGTAATCCCCTGTCCATCGACTTCTCGGCGCAATACACCTACTTGAATCAGCCAGCCCAAGGCGTTATCACAGGCTAATTCTGATAAAGGGCGCTTTGTATAGCCCTGCTTAAGTCCATTTTCTGAGGCGATCGCAGTTAATGAAACACTCTGGTGTCCCATCACTTCAAATAAAGATAAATTGAAGGGTGAACACACTAGCGATCGCTCGGCTCTTTCTACTGTGCTTTGAGGATAGACAAAAATATTTGGGTTTTGGGAATCAACAGCAGCCATTGTGTAGGGGTATAAATTTTTCTTCTAAGAAAGATTAATTCAAGAATATATTTTTTCTTGTACCAAATACCTCATTTAACCAAAATTAGTTACCTAAAGTATAGTTATGCTATTTTTTAGTAATTATATTTAATCATTATAAATTAATGTAAAATTTCAAGTGCATCAACAATCTGAAACAGGAAAGGTTAATTATGCCTCTAGCAGTTGGTACGGATGCACCTGCATTTACCGCCAAAGATACAAACGGCAACACAGTATCGTTATCTGACTTTGCTGGTAAGACCGTAGTTTTATATTTTTACCCCAAAGATGACACGCCAGGCTGCACCAAACAAGCCTGTAGTTTTCGGGATGCCCAATCTAAATATCAAGGTAAAGATGTTGTAGTGTTGGGAGTCAGTGCTGATGATGAGGTTTCTCATCAAGCATTCACCCAAAAATATAATTTGAATTTTCCCCTACTGGCTGACTCCGATAAATCCCTCATCACAGCTTTCGATGTGGATGGCGGCGGTTATGCCAAGCGCGTCACTTATGTAATTGACCCCAAGGGTAAAATTACCCATGTTGACACTGCTGTAAATACCACCACCCATGCTGGCGATATTTTAGCTGCGCTTGGGCTGTAGTTTTTTACCCTAGATAACTAAAGACTTTTAAATAGTCTCAACCCCAAGCCTTAATAGTGTGTCAAGTTTAAATTGATGGGTAAACAAGTTTGTAGTGAGTTAGCGCGGTCTTGGGGGTTTCCCCCATGAGCGACTAACTTTCCCGTTGGGTAAGGACTTTAGTCCTTATTTTCTAAGCATTAAAGTGCTTACTTACTATAAACCCACAAAACTAGCCGACAAAGTATTAGAGGCTTGGGGTTCTTTGTTTAATTTCAGTTACCTGACGGTAATGGCAGCGTAAACGATGGCTGCGTAACCGATGGCGAAACGGGGGTTGCTTGTTGTCGTTGACCTCCTTGTTGAATTCGTTTTTGTTGACTTGCTCTAAAGACTGCTGCGGCTGAGTCTAATTGTTCATTTTTTTGGTTAGAATCCCAGTTGAGAGTCCCAAAATTTGCCCGATGAATCAGGTCAAACATGTTGAAATTATCTGAGTTTGAGCGGGCGAAGGGATCGGTATTTTGGTCTGTTGTACTATTACTAGGAAAAGCATCTGCTGGGCTACTGATTTGAGCCGAACTGGGTTGAGCCATGAGCAAGGAAGCAAAGCTGATTCCTGCCACGGTAGCTATAAAGAGTCTAGGAATTTGTAAAAATGGTTTTTTCATGGGGTTTTGACCCTAAAATTTCTCTATTTTATCTTAAGCAAGAGTCCGACGCAGTTGGGGTTGAATGCTCAATAAGGCGACAAGGGCGAAGCCAAACAACACCAGCAATGCTCCCCCAAAGGTAACATCACCCCAAGGAGCTTGCATTACGATGCTACCTAATCCCCAACTACTGTGGAGATACAGATAGCGAATTGGTTCGATCGCATAGCTGAGAGGATTCAGGGTAGCCACAACCTGTAACCACTGAGGCATGAAGGATAAAGGAGCCAAAGCAGTACTAGCAAATAATAATGGCAGGTTAGTGACAAAAATTACTGCAATCAATTCAATGTGTCCGGGTAGGGCGAAAGCCAAGCCAAGGGAGATGGCTGTTACGCCTAAAGCTAAGAGCAAGACAATGAGAGCGATCGCACTTAAACCAACTGCATCGGGTAGTCCAGCACCCAAAAATGCTGCTGCTGCTACAATCACGGCTGCTTGCAGCAAACTTTGGCTGATGATGAAGATTGCCGAAGCGAAGACAATAGAAAACCGCGATGCTAACGGTGCTACCAGCAAACGATTTAAAAAGCCAAACTCACGGTCAAACATTACAGGTAAACCAGCATTCAGCGCCCCGGCAAAGGCTGTAAACACAATAATGCCGGCAGCTAAAAATTGTCCGTAATTGGTTGTTGTATTACCAAATATACCCTTGGGGGCATTTTGGAACAAAGCACCAAACAGTATCAACCACATAACTGGCTGAATAATTCCAGCAACCAAAGTTGAGGGACGGCGTTGCAACTGAATAAACAAGCGACGAGTTAAAGCCAATGTCTCTTGTAGCAATTCAGCGTAAAAGTTAGGTGTAGCATTAACATCTGCTTGTGGCAATGTTATCGGCTGCCAATTGATATCAGTTTTAGGAGTAACGCTCATAATTTGGGATTGGGGATTGGGGATTGGGATTGGGGATTGGGGATTGGGGATTGGGAATTGGGAATTGAGAATTGGGAATTGAGAATTGGGAATTGGGCAATATATTAATAGTTCTTCTCCCCCTGCTCCCTGCTCCCTTCCTTCTTCCCCATTACCCAGTCCCCATTCCCTATCTCATAAGCTGCTTTTTCTCAGCTTTAGGATCGCGAGTGGCAACGGCTGCGAGTTCTGCATCCATCAGGGTGCGTCCTGTAGCTGCGAGGTAAACGTCATCGAGGCTGGGGCGAGATTGGGAAATGCCAAATATGGGCAAGCCAGCAGTATTCAGCGCTTGCTGTATATTAATGAGAACATCGTTTTGAGGTGTCACCACTAAGTTGAGGGAATTACCTTGAGCGCTGTTGACGATCGCTTCTTGCACAAAGGGCAAAGTTTGCAAGAGCTTTTTGGCAATTTCTGCTTCCTCAATGGGGGAAAACTCGCGGATTCGCAAGGTGATGCGATCGCCCCCTACTTGATCTTTTAATTGTGAAGGTGTCCCAGAGGCAATCACCACACCCCGATCTATAATTGCCACGCGATCGGCTAAAGCGTCAATCTCTTCTAAATAATGGCTGGTAATTACTACCGTTGTCCCAGAGGCGCGTAATTTTCTGAGGAATTCCCAGACTACAGAACGGGTTTCTATGTCAAGTCCCACTGTTGGCTCATCCAATACCAAAACATCTGGTGCATGGAGCAACCCAGCAGCCAAGTCTAGGCGCTTGCGTAAACCGCCGGAATAGGTTCCTGTCTTTTTATTGGCGTATTCTTGTAAACCGAGTAAATCTAATACCGTCTCAATGCGTTGTTTAGCTACTGCGCGTGGAAGGTGATAAAGTGCTGCTTGCAATTGCAGCAATTCTTTTCCAGTTAACACCTTATCTATAGCGACTTCCTGAGCCACATAGCCTAGTCGTTGTCTAGCTATTCTGGGATTATCTAACACAGAGATGCCAGATACTTCGATTTTGCCAGCATCCGGTGTGGTCAGCGTACACAAGGCACGTAAGGTTGTAGTTTTCCCAGCACCGTTGGGGCCAAGTAAACCAAAGATTTCACCTGGCTCTACTTGAAAGGAAACATCCTGAACGGCAACCACTGTACCGTAACGTTTTTGCAGATTCTGAATTAAAACGGCGGGAGCCATGACAGCTTTTCCCCAACTATACAAATCTTCAATAAAGTCTATCTTTATTGTAGAAGGTAGGGAGCAAGGAAATAGCGCATGAGCGAAAATATCTAAAGAAGTTCGCGTCATGCGCTATACTACCAAAAATTTCTGATTATTTTAGGCAAATTTCTCGATCGCGTCTGTTGCGAAATAAACCAAATATTACAGCAACTAATCCTAAACCTGGAAGATTTGCAGGTTCTGGAACCTGAGTATGGGTGGGAGGCTTAGGCGGAGTGTAATACTTCGTTGGGACATCTGGCAGATCGCCATTAAACAGATAGTTGTGCGACTCGCCACTTCCTGTCAAAGAAGCTACTACCACGTTGCCGTTAACTTGACCGTTATTGAAATTGAAATTAGCCAAAGGAGCAAGAATACTACCTTGGATACCAATTCCACTGGCGGTTAGGTTTGTTGCTTCATAGAAGTTGTAGATCACCTTTTGTTGATCTGTGCCAATGATATTGAAGCCAAAGTTTTGCAGCGATACATCCTTACCGCTGATGTTGACAACAATAGTCGAATTTGCATCGCCCTTAATTTCAAAATAGTTTGTCTTGGAGACATCTGAGCCAGCAAGATTAAAAACATTGAAGGCAGTGCCACTGCCACTAAGGTTAATAGCACCCCAAGGTTGAACTGTTGTTTTAGCAGTAGGAGTTAAGGTTGCTAAATATTGAGATAGCCCTCGCAATTCTTTCCCCGCTTCATTGAAATCGATGGGGTTAGCTTTGGTAAGAGTTCCTTGGGGAAATCCCACATTGCTAGACACATTGGCACTGCCTCCATAGACAGCGTTACCGTGGTAAACTTGACCGTTGCTCAGAGTTAAGTTTTGTCCAGCTACTACTACGTTGCCACTATTGCCAGAAAGTCTGCTTCCAAGTCCGCCGACGAAATTAACGTTACCGCCAGCAGCAAGTTTTCCTTCAATATCTGTATATTTTTGAGTGATATCTCCCAAAACAAACACATTGTAATCAGACGCAGCGCCTAACTCAACTGCATTCGCTCTTGCCGAGAAACTCAGCGCTAGAGTGACTACAATCGGAGTTGCTACTCCCCAAACATAATAGGTTTTTGATTTCATCTTTTGATTTATTAGTCATCAATACGATCCTATGGGTATAAATTAAAGATGACATTAGTCTGCTAGCTATTTTCATAGAAGTTTCATAGCTGTATAATTACTGTGTATTTCTGCTTAAGTTTGTCTTTGTCCGCATATTTACTGTTGACGCATGGATTAAATTTTTATCAACAATAATTCAGGCGTTAGAACGTTATTTTACAACTTTCAAAGTTTTGAAACTAGTATCATTGCAACCACTGATAAATCCCCCCATTCCTTGGATTTGTTCTAGGTAATTAAGTACGGGGTTGGTGATGACTTCTCCTGGCATTAATACAGGAATTCCTGGGGGATAAGGACAGACGATTTCAGCACAGATGCGATCGCTTGTTTGTGCTAAAGGCAATGTTTCACTGACAGCAAAAAAGGCTTCACGGGGAGAAAAATGTAAAGTATAACCCTGTGTAGTTAAAATATTTTGCAAATTAGAACTTGTAACATTCAAATTGGTTCGTCGATATTCTTTAGCAAGAGTGGTAAAACTTTGTACTAATTGCTCAATATCGGCTGGGGTGTTGCCCAAACTAATGATAAAGGTGAGGTGTTGCAGTGAGGCGAATTCAGCAGTGACAGCAAATTTTTCATCTAGAATTTCCTCTGCCTCAAATCCGGTTAAGCCTAAACCAGAAACGGTTACTGTTAATCGCGTTTCGTCTAAAGTCACAAAGCCGGGAGATTCCCCCAACCCTACAAATAGTAAAGATAATCCAGGAATTTGACTGATTTTTGTTCTCGCTTCATTGGCAAGTTGCAATGTGCGAGACATCAGCATTTTTCCGTGGAGTGCCATTTGCTGACGCGCTGCATCTAAAGAAGCTAAAAGTAAATAACTAGGACTGGTAGATTGTACGAGTTGCAAAGCTTTACTGATGCGATCGCAATCTATCCTGTCACCTTGAATATGCAGCATCGATGCCTGTGTCATTGCACCGAGTACTTTGTGGATAGATTGTACAGTTAAATCAGCACCTGCGGCTAAAGCTGGAGTAGGTAATTCGGGATGAAAGGCAAAGTGTGCGCCGTGTGCCTCATCTACGAGTAAAGGAATATTGTATTGATGGGTGATATTGGCGATCGCACTCAAATCTCCGCAAACGCCGTAATATGTCGGGTAAACTATCAATACTGCTTTCGCATCGGGATGTTGTTGGAGTGCAGATTGTACAGCATTGGGCGTGATGCTGTGGGCAATATCTAAAACTGGATCGTATTCAGGATTGAGAAAAATTGGGATTGCACCAGAGAGAATTAAACCTGCGATCGCAGAAGAATGGACATTCCGAGGCAAAATGATTTTATCGCCTGTGCCACAGGTAGCGAGAATTGCCGCTTCAATCCCACAGGTAGAACCGTTGACAAGGAACCATGTTTGCGAAGCGCCAAATACCTCAGCCGCCAGTTGTTGCGCTGCTTGAATAACTCCTTGGGGTGAAAAGAGATTATCTAAATCTGCTAATTCTGTTAAATCAGCGCGAAAGATTTTTGTACCAAGTAAATCAGCCAAGGGTTGAGAAATTCCCTCACCTTGTTTATGCCCTGGAGTGTAAAAGGGAGCGTGAGAGCGGTCAGCACAAGCTTTTAAAGCATCTAATAAGGGTGTTTGGTTTTGATTGAGCATTTTTGGAGAAATAAACCGCAGAGGCGCAAAGGACACGGAGGAAGAAGAGACTCGTTACACAGAATGCTATGCTTGCGTTAAAATCCGTAAGTTCTATGTGGCTGACTAGATGAGACCTTATCATCAAATCCCGATATTTGAGTCTGGTGAACCCCTAATTAAGATTCCTTTAGAATTATTTGCAGTGGAATCTCCTCATCCTTATGAAAAATTAGGTGCGCCTTATGGCGAACACTCTCCTTATTATCTCCGTCAAAGGGTTATTGAAAATTTGAGCCAAGCGCAAAATTATCTTGATTTGTTGCATCCTAACTGGCATATCCAAATTTTTGATGCTTATCGCCCGATCGCAGTCCAGCAGTTTATGGTAGATTACAGCTTTGCTCAAGCAGTGCAAGACAGGGGATTAACTAACGTGGAGTTATCCCCAAACCAACGTCAAGAGGTTTGGGAAGCGGTTTATGCAATTTGGGCTGTACCAAGTTTTGATGAAAAAACTCCGCCTCCTCATAGTACAGGTGCGGCGGTGGATGTGACGCTAGTAGATGATGGTGGGCAAATAGTAAATATGGGTTCGCCCATTGATGAAATGTCAGAGCGATCGCATCCCGATTATTATGCCAATAGCGATCGCCCAGAAGCACAACAGTATCATGCTCACCGTCAGTTGTTGCGAGATGTAATGTTAAAAGTCGGCTTTCAACGCAATCCTAGAGAGTGGTGGCATTTTTCTGTTGGCGATCAAATGTGGGCTTGGCTAAATAATCAATCTAATCCAGCTAATCCTGTCACAGCAAGGTATGGGCGGATTGCATAGATGCGTTAAAGAGGCAGAAGAATTTTAGATTTTGGATTATTCAATCTAGTTGAATCATTCCTTGGTGCGAATCTTAGACATCTTGAGGATTGAGACTAGCCATCTGCCAAGTGGTATAAGTACCGATGGGACTCCAGAGCAAATAAGGAACTAATAGCAATGCTGCCCAACCAGAAAAACCTAAAACTGCAAGTATCAATAAAGCACTAATTATAAAACCTGTGCCACCGAGAATTGTGCCCACTTTCAGACTGCGAAGCCGAAACATTACAGGCGTATAGGCAATGGTCACAATTTCTAACAGCAAGTATAAACCCATGATTAACCAGGTTGAGTTGCTTCCTGGATCTTTTTCCCAGACAATATAAGCCGACCAAGCACCGCAAATAAATATTACAATCCAGATAATGGGAATTGCCCCCTCAAAAGTTAGCCATCTCGGTCGTTGTAAGCGCTTGAACCATTGGCGATCGCTAGGTGTAATCACGTTAGCGGCTAAAGCAACCAAGAAAGCCACGCCCCCAATCACCATCCAAGATTTAATCATGCCCGTTAGTCCTTTACAAGCGCTATCTATCGCTTAATATCACTCTTTATAGTGTGATTTTGTCAATTTAATTGCTAATTCTTCATCGTCCCTGAGTTTGAAACCTTTACATCGTTTGGCAGGATTTTAAATTTTGGGCATTGGGCATTGCTTATTTATTTCTCCCTTGTCTCCATTTATTCACCAATATATTGAGGTGATTATGTCTAGGGGTGGGGGTATGGGGCGAAGCGTAGAAATATTCTTGGCAGTAGAGGGATTAAGGTAATTTATATGCAAATAGAGTCAGAAGTGCGATCGCCTCTAAAACGGTAGCGATCGCACTACGATTTCTGAACCCTACCGGATCTTACTACAGCATAAAATTCGACACACTTCAGCTTTTATGAGCCAACAGTGACTGGGTAAGACAACAGAAAGGGCTTGAAATTAGCTCCAGGTTTTGGAGTACCGCTTAACTCCAAATCATAAGCTCCTACTTTGGGAAATACGATGTCGGCTCCAGGAATGCTTTTATATTGTTTGGTTGATACGCTATGTAAACTTGGCTTCAGCAATGGGGTATCAGTTTTGGCGTGAGGTTGAGGATAGACAGCCAACTGACAGTTACATTGTGTCAGGGGAATTATTCGCCCGCCTCTATGGGTGAGAATAATCCAAGCATGAGCGGTTTTGCCAGCTTGAGGATTGTCCTGGGGTTCAATATGCAGCATCCCGCCCACATCTTCTGATACCTTTTCGGTGTGGGCATTAACTGGTGTGGCAATCAAAACCGAAATTAATAATAGCCATCCTAAATTCTTCTCTAGGGTAAAGTGGTACATAGAGTTTTTTAGAGTAAGTGGAGTAGAGCAGATTAACTGGGGAAAGGCAATTAAAGGAAAATTAAAAAATATTTTTGATGCTATTTTCCACCAGATATTTAAGAACGATAATTTTAAAAGAATAGTTGCGTCAAAAGACAACCTGTCAAACTTTACCCAAAAATTCCTTACTAACTACTAAGACTCAATTCCAACTAAAAAGTCGTTGACTGCTGAACTTTTAACTAAATATCTAACTTAAAGCTATATCAGCTTATTACTTGTGATAGTTACTCAAACTCACTTGGATGAGTGAGAGTAAATATACTTAGTAACTGAGGTTCAAAGCATGAACTCAACAGTTGACGTTCAAACTGTGGATTCGTCCTGGTCTCTTCCACTGCCGTTGAAAGAGTATGCAATGAGCCGAGTAACTGTCTACTTTTATAGCGACAGATGGGTTCCGATTAAATATTGTTTTTTGGAAAAGGCTATTTTGCTTTACCATAAGGCTAATTTAGAAGGCAAGGAAATATTATTATTTCCTGATAATGTAGACCCTAATCAATTCTCAAACTCTTTTAACTAAAATGCATTGAGGTAGACTATTTTTCAAACATCTCGGCAACAAATAAATCTCTGATAAAGGCGTACTTTTGTACGCCTTTACTTATAAATGGGATTAAAATATTGACTCAAGTCATATTGTCTACGTCAAAGAGCGATCGCGTATTTTGCTGCATTTATTTTCTAAACCAACCCAGAACGCAGTGCCACAACGGCTGCTTGCACGCGATCGTCTACTGCTAATTTATTCATAATCCCCCGGACGTGAGTTTTGATGGTGTTGGGACTGAGATAGAGTTTTTCGGCAATCTCTGGGTTGCTCAACCCGTCTACCATGAGTTTCAAAACTTCTAATTCGCGCCCAGATAAGTTGGCGTTGTTGCTGGTGGGTGCTGGCGGTTTGAGATTATCAATTACTCGCCGCGCAATTTGAGGATCGAGATAGGCTGCACCATCAACTGCGGCTGCGATCGCACTTAACAATCGTTCTACACTTGCACCTTTAATACAATACGCATCTGCACCGCTAGATAGTGCCGCAATAATTTCTGTCTCTGTTTGATGAGATGTCAGCATTACTACATGAGTTGCTGGTAACGCCGCCTTAATTTGCTGTGTCGCGGCAATCCCATCCAATCGTGGCAACCCTATATCCATAACTACTAAGTCGGGCTTCAGTTGCAGCGCTGCTTGGACTCCCAAATAACCATCTTCGGCTTGTCCAACTATCTCTAACTGAGGATGAGCCATTAATGATTGCTCTAATCCCAATTGCATCATCGGATCGTCTTCGACAATTAACACGCGCAACGGCGGAGCATTGACAGGTAAATTTAAGGGATAGCGAATATCTAAAGACATTTTTATTTATTAAGAGTTATTTGTTATTTGTTATTTGTCATTAATCTTTGGTTTTTTTGCCTGCCAATAACCAATGACTAATGACAAATTTATTTTATTCTTCGACGCGATAGCCTAACTCTGCTAGACTAATCCGCGATTGTCTCCATTTTGGCTGAACTTTGACAAATAATTCTAAGTAAACTTTACCAGCGATTAACTTTTGGATTTGTTCGCGGGCTTCGCTGCCAATGGCTTTGAGCATTGCTCCGCCTTTGCCAATAAGTATGCCTTTTTGGGAATCGCGCTCGACGTTGATGGTAGCAAGTATACGGGTAATCGTGGGAGCTTCTTCTACTACGTCAATAGCGATCGCAACTGAATGGGGTACTTCTTCACGAGTCAATAATAAAATTTGTTCTCGGATTAATTCACCCATGATAAAGCGTTCTGGTTGGTCAGTTACCAAATCTGGCGGGTAGTATAAGGGCCCAATTTCTAAATGTTCAATTAATAATTCTTGAAGTTGCGGTAATCCTGCACTTGTCTTGGCAGAAAATTTCACGATTTCCCATTCATGGGACTGGGCCATCTGCGCGTAACTATCATCTAGAAACTGAGAATCGGATGGTTGTTGGTCGATTTTGTTCACGCCCAAAATCACTGGGGTTTTGCTGCGACTGAGCAATTCAGCAATGTAGCGATCGCCCGATCCACAAGCCACGGCTCCATCTACCACAAACAGTATTACATCTACCGATTCAATGGCAATTTTGGCATTTTGCACCAAGACTTCCCCCAATTGATGATGGGGCTTATGAATTCCTGGCGTATCTACAAAAATTAACTGCGCCTCTGGTGTAGTGAAAATGCCCCGCAAACGGTTACGTGTGGTTTGTGCTATGGGTGATGTAATGGCAATTTTTTGTCCTACTAACTGATTCATCAAAGTAGATTTACCGACATTTGGACGACCAACAATGCCGATAAAACCTGATTTAAATTCAGGAGGAGCCTGTGGGATTGTGACTTCTCCTGGAAAAGAGAAGTTGTAATTTTCAATACTAGTCACCTTTGGCTCCACCCTCATATTTTATAGCTGGGATAACTTGGTTTTTTCTTAGACACAAAACAGGCATAAAATTACCCTGGCATTTTTAGGTATTGCTTTTGCCGAGGTTTAATCTACTACTGGCTCTACACTTATATTTTACACCTGAGATAACTTTGTTTTGTTTTTAGATTCAAAACCAACATGAAATTATTCAGCACATTGGTGTAGAAACGCGAGTCACCGTTTTGGGACACATCCAACGGGGTGGAACAGCTTCGCCAATAGATAGATTAGTTACAACAGCTTTTGGTGTGGCGGCGGTTAAATTGCCGAGGAGAAATACGATCGCATGGTGACATGGCAAAATCGCCAAGTATTAAGTGTACCAATTACAGAGGCGATCGCTCAATATAGCGCTGTCGTTCTCAACTGGACTTTAGACTAAAGTCCAGAAAACAATCCCCAATACAAACTCGCCTTCATTTACAGCTTGATTTGTTGCGACATCATAAACCAATCCATCTTGTTGAGCGCAGACATCAATGACACTAGGTAAGTTACCTTCTTTATTAAAACTGAGAATTTGATACAATTTTTCTCCAGCTTTAAACCTACTACCTAATGCTATTCTGGATTGAATCATCCCACCTGCGATCGCATAATATTTTTTCCGGCTGCTGCTAGATGCGAAAGTCATCTCATAAGTTTTTGTGTCATCCGATAAATCAGGAATTTGCAGTACACCTTTTTGCGCTAAATAGTTTTTTACGCCCCTTACACCTTTAGCGACTGAATCAGGGTTCATTTGCATTCCTGAGCCTAATTCCAGTGTCCAAGCTTCCACATCAAACTTGATATCTCTACCAAACTCTTGAAAACAAGCTTCCAGTGCTAACCAAGGTTTGATAAAAGCTTCATCAAAAGCATCACCATCATATTTATTCAGCAAGATTCCAAAATCGAGCAAAAAGTATTTTACACTGTCTTCTCGATTTCGGAAGTAATAAACGTAGTCTAAAGCTTGATTTGTAGAACTATGTAAGTCAATTAAGTAGTCTGCATCTAAGCTCAGATTTTGTAGCTTGTAGGCAAAAAGCTCAGTGTAAGGAACACCACTAGAAGAATTAATCTTTTCTAAAATTTTCGCAAATTTTTGCTTAATTATAGTTAGATAATTTTGTCGAACAACCTCTAGTCCGATATGAAGTTGAGATTTAGTAAAAGCGACTAAATTATCAGCTTCTTTTTCGTAATCCCAAAATATGCGATTCCAGTCTTTGGCTTCATAAACGCAATATCGCCCAGGGGAAAAATGATGAGCGCGTTCATTCGTCCCCATCGGATTACAAACGGGAACTAGCCAAATTTCTCCAGTTAAATCTGTATCATTTATTGTTAATAAAAACTCAATTAGCTGGTGAATGACGGCATTACCAGCGATTTCTGCACCGTGCAGATTTGATTGAATGTATACCTTTTTACCAGGTTGAGCGCCGATAAATTTGTATATTTGTAAGTATAAGCGATCGCCCGAAGCCATTTGACGTAAAGGAATAGTCTCAACAACTGGCAGCATAAAATAATTCACTGAGAATTTGAGTACATTATCCCTGTATCTCTACTGAATTAAAATAGGACTTACGCAAATTATTTCTCAAACTCTGATTTCTCCGCGTCCTCTGTGCCTCTGTGGTTCGTTATTCCGTAACTCGTGCGTAAGTCCTATAAAACTCTAACCCAATAGAATTAGCTGATTTCATTTGCGTAATCAGCTAACCTCTGCGTGAATTACTAAGATAAGGTAGCATCTAACTAGTGTTGGCAATAGCTATGGCGCAGAATTGGTTGCGGATTACGCATCAAAACGACAAAATCCAACTTTCTTGGCAACGCGGATATGAAAATCCTCGCTTTGCGTCAGAAGTTGGCTTCCAGCAACCCTTCGATGAAGAAAACGCGGCTGAATTGCGCTGGTATTTAGAAGATTATTTAAAATTTCCTTACGGTATATTTCCTGATAACGCTGCAAAAATCGAGCAAAAATTACAGCACTGGGGACAACATTTATTTGAGCTAGTATTTCGCAGCACAGAAAAAGGAAGAGAGTTTTTTCAAGAAGCCACACGGGAAGGGCTTGATAAATGTGAACTGGGCATCATTTCCGATAACGCCGAAGTGCTGAACTTGCCTTGGGAGTTGCTATATTCCCCCGATTATCAATTTCTTGCACCTTCACTGGCGGGGATGTATCGCAGTCTCAGCAGTCAGGGCGTAAAAGCACCATTGCCAGAAATGCCCGATGACCAACTGAATATTTTACTAGTTATTGCCCGTCCTGACGATGAGCAAGATGTTGGGTTTAAAACCATTGCCCGTCCCCTGCTGGCGGCACTGCAACCGATACGACAGCGAGTCAATCTTAAGGTATTGCGTCCCCCTAGCTTGAAAGCATTTGAAGCAGAACTGCAAGCGCATAAGGGTTTTTATCATATCGTCCATTTTGATGGACATGGGAATTTTGACAGCGAGACTCAGGGAGTTTTAGTCTTTGAGGATGAACAGGGAAATGAGCAAGCTGTCAGTGCTAGAGAAATCGCCCAATATTTAACAGATTGCCGTGTGCCTATTTTTGTGCTGAATGCTTGCAAGTCTGGACAAGTAGGCGAAGAAGCTTTTTCTTCTGTGGCGGGACAGTTGGTGAAATTGGGGGCTAAGGGTGTGGTAGCGATGGCGTATTCAGTTTACGCCAAAGGTGCAGAACACTTTATTGGGCGGTTGTATGGAGAATTAGTCAGGGGAGAGTGTATCGCCACAGCAGTTGCAGCAGGGCGTAAGTCCATGTCTATTGACAAAATGCGCCCCAGTCCCAAAGGAAATTTACCTTTACAAGATTGGCTTGTGCCAGTGTTGTATCAGCAGGAACCCTATACGCCTTTTGTTCCTAAAAAGATAGCACCCAGTTTTGCCGATTTGATGGCGCAAACAGACAATACTCCAGAAAGCAGCAAAGCTGTGGGTTTACCTGATGAAAGTGCATTCGGTTTTATTGGGCGGGATTATGAGATTTTGCGTTTAGAGAGAGCATTTCGGCAAAATCATGTTGTGTTAGTACAGGGAATGGGCGGCGTTGGGAAGACTGAGTTAGCCGCAGGTTTCGCCCGATGGTTGGATGATACCCAAGGACGTACAGGCGGTATGTTTTTCACCTCCTTTGAACAGGGTGCGGGGTTGAGTCAGGTAATTAACCAAATTGGTAGGGCGTTAGGAGGTGAGAGATTTTCGCAAATGATGCCCGATAAGCAAGAAGATGTGGTGCAGCAATATCTGCAAACTAATCCTTGCTTGTTGATTTGGGATAACTTTGAACCTGTCAACGGTTTCCCGACGGGGAATGAACCATTATTGAGTGGGGAAGAAAGAAACAAGCTGAAGCGGTTTCTTAAGGAATTGCGGGGTGGTAAATCTTGGGTATTAATTACCAGTCGCCGCGAAGAACCTTGGTTGGATTGTGGGTATAGTTTAATCAACTTGCGGGGGTTGTCTGAAGCGGATGCCCAAGAGTTAGCCGCGAAGATTTTGCAAACGGTGGGCGTGGAGAGAAAGAACCTACCAGCAGAGTATTTGGAATTGTTGAAATTGTTGGGGGGACATCCGTTGTCCTTGCGGGTGGTGTTGCCGCATTTAAAGATGCAGACACCTGTGCAGTTAATTGAGGCGCTGCGGCGGGGGTTGGATACTTTTAGGGGACAAGAGGAAGAAGGGAGAGAAAAATCTCTTACTGTGTCGTTGGATTATTCTTTTGCTAAGTTGTCAGAACGAACACGCCAGCATTTACCATTTTTGGCGTTGTTTTCGGAACGGGTTGATGCAGATTGGCTGCATGGTTTTTCAAAAAATCCTGATAATGAATTTGGACAAGCATATCAAGCGGTGTTTGGGGAGAACTTGCAAAAACCAGATTGGTTGCAGATTCTCAATGAAGCCGCCACCACAGGTATTGTGGAATATTTGTTGGGTGAGAGTATCTACAAAATTCACCCAGCACTACCTTGGTATTTGCGCCAGCAGTTAAACACAATTACTTCCCAGGAGGTGATTAACGAACTCGAAAAAAAGTTGCTGATTTTCTACGCAGCGTTGGCTGACAACTACCGTAAGAAACTCATTAGCAATGCAGAACTAGCAACTTTTGTGCTTCGGGTGGAAGAACCAAATCTGTTGCAAAATCTGCGCCTTGCTGAACATCAGCAGGAATGGGCTTATGCACAATGGATTCTGCAAGCCTTGGGAGAAGTGTATGATCGCATAGGACGCAAACCCGAATTTAAGTCACTGCGACAACGGACGCTGAAGCATATTGGTATTCATTTGACAGATGCCAAAGCAAAGGGTAAAGATGCTCTAGATTTCTGGATGTATCTGCGGGGTACAGATGCCAATGAAGCCGCTCAAAGTGCTGACTTGGAAGGGGCAAGGAAAGTCCATCAAGAAATTCTGGATGAACTGATAGCTGTAAATGACTCCTCAGTGAATGACAAAATTGCTGTTGCTTATCACCAACTGGGCATCGTAGCCGAAGGGCAACGGCAGTTTGATGTGGCTGTTGATTACTATAAAAAGGCGCTGAAGATATTTGAAGATGCCGGGGATTTTTACAGTGCTGCTAGTGACTATCACCAACTGGGCACGGTAGCCAAAGAGCAACGGCAGTTTGATGTGGCTGTTGATTACTACAAAAAGGCGCTGAAGATATTTGAAGATGCCGGGGATTTGTACAGTGCTGCTAATCAATATCACCAACTGGGCATAGTAGCCGAAGAGCAACGGCAGTTTGATGTGGCTGTTGATTACTACAACAAGGCGCTGAAGATAAAAGAAGATGCCGGGTATTTGTACAGTGCTGCTAGTGACTATCACCAACTGGGCAGCGTAGCCGAAGAGCAACGGCAGTTTGATGTGGCTGTTGATTACTACAACAAGGCACTGAAGATATATGAAGATGCCGGGGATTTGTACAGTGCTGCTAGTGTCTATCACCACCTGGGCAGGGTAGCCCAAGAGCAACGGCTGTTTGATGTGGCTGTTGATTACTATAAAAAGGCGCTGAAGATAAAAGAAGATGCCGGGGATTTGTACAGTGCTGCTACTGTCTATCACCAACTGGGCAGGGTAGCCGAAGAGCAACGGCTGTTTGATGTGGCTGTTGATTATTATCAAAAAACCTATAAAGTTTTTGAACAATTCCGTGATTGGCGTAAGGCTTCAGCAACATTGGGTAAGTGGGGAAGGGTTTTAGAAGCTCAAGAAAATTATACTGAGGCTTTGCAAATTTACATTCGTGTTTTAGCCATTGACTTAGAGCATAATCAAGATTTGATTGGTTATCGTATCAATGCTTTAGCCCGTATGCTCCAGCAGTTAGGCGAAAGTCAGTTTCAACTTATTTGGCGTGAGGCGACGGGTGAAGAGTGCGCCAGAGAGGTGCGCGAGGCAATTTGGGCAGCGCGGGATAAGCTAGGTTGATTCAGATCCCCGACTTTTTGAAGAAGTCGGGGTTCTCGCAGCACCATAAGTTTTGCTTAAGTGTTGTTAGCGATCGCACAGATTACACTACCCTAAAGAGCGATCGCATAAGCTTTTGTCAAAAAGTTGTAACGTTAAGCCTTAATCTTATAATGCTGGTGATTAATGTTGTAACGTTAAGCCTTAAGGTTATAGCGTTAAGCCTTAAAGTTATAAGGTTAAGCCTTAAAGTTATAGCATTAAGCCTTAAAGTTATAGCGTTAAGACTTAATGTTGTAATGTTGGTGACGATAAGATATTCACTTATAACTGCTAACTGCGATCGTTGATTCAGGTACTATTTTGCAGCCAGTTCCATCCTTTGAGTCACAGCCAGAAAAGCCAAAGAGACAAACAAAAATCAAAGCTTTGCAAGGCTGGTTTGAAAAAACACAACCCACGCCTTCTGATTTTGACCCAGACCAAGCCAGATGGGAAGCTTTAAAGGAGAAACATAATCTGTGAAAATCTTGTTAGATACCAACATCATAAATAATTAAGTCAAATATATATGAATCCCCAATTAACCCCTGTCGAAATCCAAGAATTTCAGCAACTTCTTGTAAACGACACCCCAGCGCAACAAGCGCTTACTACCCTGCAACAACACAACGGCAATCTAGAAGCCAGTTTTGATGCACTTTGGCAAGAGAAAGTCGGCAAAACAGATTATAGTCGGGGCAAAAAATCTCTCTTGCAACTTACCCTCAATGAAATTAGCGCCGAAATCTGTGGTGATGATGGTTTACGGGGCAAAATTAAAGAATACACCAATAACCCTGGTAGTTCTTCTCTGCTCAATAGTATCATTGGTTCACTGGTGATTGTTGCTGCTGCACATGGAATTCCGATTGATGGTGCGATCGCAACAATTGTCGTATTATATATTCTAAAAATTGGGATAAATGTTTTCTGCAAATACACTGCACCAGATAGCGAAGCAGAACAAGGTAAAAATAATAATTCCTAACTCCTATACAGACAAAGATTTTTCGCGTCTCCCCTCACGTCCCCGGTAAATTTCGCAATCGGTCATCCAAATGACTACGGTCTGCCAAAACCTTTACCAATGGGCCATGTGAGGAAAATTCTACAATACTGACCGAAGCCACAGGGCATCCCAAACGAAAACGGAAACGTCCCACATCAATCCCCAATAAACTAGACAGAATAATTCTGATGGTTGCTTTGTGGGAAACCACTAACACATTGCCACTAGTGTAATTTTGCTTGATTTCTTCAATTACCTGCAAGGCGCGAGAAGCAATTGTAACTGCCATTTCTCCGCCAGTTGGGCCATTCCAAGCCGGATCTGCTGACCAGCGAATATAATCATCGTGATATTCACGGCTAATTACTTCTGGGGTTTTTCCTTCCCACTTACCATAGTTGATTTCCTTCAAACCATCTCTGAGTTGTGGTTCCATCCCTATTGCTTCAGATAAGGGTTTTGCTGTCAATACAGTTCGCCGCATAGGACTACAAAATATTGCTGTCCAATCCATAGAACTATATGCGTCTGCAAAAGCCTTTGCCATCTCCAAGCCTTCTGGAGTAAGTTCTGAGTCTATGGAACCGCAAAAGGAGTTATTGCGACTGCATTCTGTCTGTCCGTGACGGAGAAAATAAAGAGTTAGGCTCACGGTAATACTCTCATCGATTTGTAAATTTCTGAGCGCTAACAATCAGATGTAGCTGAAGATAGTTAATGCCCGTGCTATATTACTACAATTTGACGATATTTGGAATAATCTTCAGATTGGGAAAAGTTGCCGCAGCTACGTTCGTATTAGAAATTACCCTAGTTTACTAACATCATCAACAGTCATGTAGTTCGGGTTATGTGTAGAAAGTCCCAACTTTTGGTCTAGATGTTTATCATTATAAATTTAAAAGCTATTATTTTAAATCTGCTCAAACTAATTGATTGAGTTTTTAAATTCTAATTTTCAAGTTATAGCTAAATAAATTCCAAATAATCACTAAAGTTATTAGTTAATATAAACCTTTAAAACTGGCTTGGCAAAATAATGAATGATAGTTATATATAATATTTGAATTTAAACCTTTTTTGGCAATTTGGTAATTGTAGAGACGCGATTAATCTACGTCTCTACAAAAATTCTGTCAATCAAGCTGATCTTTTATTCTCTAACCCTTACCCAGGGAATACCACAAGAATTCAGCTTGGTTATCAAACAACTCACATTTCTCTGCAAAAATGGAATCCACCCCATTTGTATTCCTAGAGTTTCTGCAAAAAAATCATGAATTATTAGTCAATGTTCTTTTTGACATTATCTTTGACGTCTTCAATTCCATTACGTACTTCGCTTTCAGCTTGCTTTGCTTTACCTTTAGCTTTATCTTCTGGATCTCCAGTGATATTGCCTAATGCTTCTTGGGCTTTACCTTCAACATTTTTAGCAGCTGCCTTTGCGCGATCTTCAATGCTCATTTTGTACTCCTGATTTAATGAAAGATTCCTTTTAAAGCTATAAACTAACTTTGAAATCTTTTTGTTATTTACTCTTATACAGTAACTTAAAGTTTTTGCTAAAGCCTTCCACCACAAGACATATTCAATGATTCATAATTACGAAAGGTAATTGTAGTAAGGGTTCTGGATGTTGGCTGAATACAAAATAAAGTAATAGTAGTTTAGTTACCTATGCTAAAAGGCATAGAAAAAGTGCAGATATTGTAATTTATACTTTTAACTCTTTAACTAAAAACCCAGCTTCTCTACAAAACTGGGTTAATAAAGTTATGGGGATATTTTTTGTCTAATCTAGAAAACCCATCAGGCTTTCAGAATTATCAACTTCATTTGATGCTATGGGACGATTACCAAAGGTGGAATAGCTTTCATCAATTACCAATAAACTTGAGCCAATTGGACGAATCCCAGAGAGGTTGATACTTTCAACGACTTGGAATGTATTAGCACCAATTGGACGAATACCCATTGAGTTATAGGTTTCAACTACTTCCAAGGTACTGGTGCTAATGGGACGCACCCCAGCAATTGAGAGGTGTTCAGCAACTTCTAAATCACTAGCGCCTATGGGACGAATTCCAGAAATAGCAAGTGTCCCAGAAGCCCCCACTGGCAGTTCTTCCTCGACTTTATCAGCATTCAAGCTCTGGTCTTGTTGATTTTCAACTTCATCTGTATTATTATCCCCTGGAGACTTGGCAGGCTTTTGCCGAGAACTGGTTGCTTTGCCAGCGTTGCTAATAGTCATAAACGAAGACCTCTGGTTTGTTAATTGAATTTTACAATAATTAAGGAAAGATGAAATTTTTTTCCATATACTCTAGAGTTTAACCTTAAAAAACCTCATCTAGATATAAGAATCCTTAAAACTGATACATAAGTAAATTTTAATTATTAAGTTTTGTAAATAATTATTACTATTTAGTTGGTCTAATAGTCCCGCTAGAATGAATACAGGGCGGAATCGTCACCATGAGATAGGGTATTTCCAGCAAAACTGTATGACAGAATTTTGTCTTCAAGCTCCCTTTAGTCCGACAGGCGATCAACCACAAGCGATCGCACAATTAACTGCTAGTATCCAATCAGGCAATCGTTACCAAACTTTACTAGGAGCCACTGGAACTGGTAAGACATTTTCGGTAGCAGCAGTGATTGAGAAAATTGGCAAGCCTACTTTAGTACTGGCGCATAACAAAACTCTGGCTGCACAGCTTTGTAACGAGTTGCGGGATTTCTTCCCCAACAACGCAGTCGAGTATTTCGTCAGCTACTACGATTATTATCAGCCAGAAGCGTATATTCCCGTCACCGATACTTATATTGAAAAAACAGCGGCAATTAATGATGAAATAGATATGTTGCGGCATTCAGCGACGCGATCGCTGTTTGAACGTCGTGATGTCATTGTCGTTGCTTCCATCAGTTGCATCTACGGTTTAGGAATGCCAGCAGAATATCTGAAAGCTGCCATCCCTCTTCAGATAGGTATGGAAGTCAACCAACGCCAAATTTTACGAGATTTGGCAAATGTTCAATATAGCCGCAACGACATAGAAATGGGTCGAGGAAAATTTCGCGTCCGGGGTGATGTCTTAGAAATTGGCCCAGCTTATGAAGACCGAATTATTCGCGTCGAATTCTTTGGTGATGAAATTGACGCGATTCGCTATATCGATCCGGTGACAGGGGAAATTCTCAAAAGTTTGGAAGCGGTGAATGTTTACCCTGCGCGTCACTTTGTCACCCCAGAAGAACGCTTAGAAGGAGCTTGTAATGACATTGCAGCCGAGTTAAAACAGCAAAAACTAGACTTAGAACAAGCTGGGAAACTATTAGAAGCGCAACGCATAGATCAACGTACACGCTATGACCTAGAAATGCTGCGCGAAGTCGGTTATTGCAACGGCGTTGAGAATTATTCCCGTCATTTAGCAGGAAGACAAGCTGGAGAATCACCAGAATGTTTAATTGATTATTTTCCTAAAGATTGGCTATTAATTATCGATGAATCTCACGTGACAGTGCCACAAATTCGTGGTATGTATAACGGCGATCAAGCGAGAAAAAAAGTTTTAATTGAACATGGATTTCGACTTCCTAGTGCTGCTGATAATCGTCCTTTGAAAGCCGAGGAATTCTGGCAAAAGATGAATCAGTGTATTTTTGTTTCCGCCACTCCGGGAAATTGGGAAATAGAAGTTTCTGAAGACCATGTAGTTGAGCAAGTAATTCGACCAACTGGAGTGGTTGATCCAGAAATTTCTGTACGTCCCACAGAAGGACAAATTGATGATTTGTTAGGCGAAATTAAAGATAGAGCCGATCGCCATGAACGAGTGTTAATTACCACATTAACCAAACGCATGGCGGAAGATTTAACCGAATATTTGCAAGACCGCAGCATCAGGGTACGGTATTTACATTCCGAGATTACTTCTATTGAGCGCATTGAGATTTTGCAGAACTTGCGCGATGGGAAATTTGATGTATTAGTTGGCGTGAACTTGCTGCGGGAAGGTTTGGATTTACCCGAAGTTTCCTTAGTAGCAATTATGGATGCAGATAAAGAAGGTTTCTTGAGAACCGAGCGCTCTTTAATTCAAACTATTGGTAGAGCCGCGCGTCACGTCCAGGGACAAGCGATTTTATATGCCGATAATATGACAGGTAGCATGATTAAAGCCATTGATGAAACCGACAGGCGGCGTGGGATTCAAACCGCACATAATCGACTGCATGGGATTACACCGCAATCGATTGTAAAAAAATCAAGTAATGCGATTTTGTCTTTTTTAGATGTATCTCGGCGGTTAAATGCAACAGACTTGAAAGTAGTAGATGAACATATAGATGAACTGCCATTAGAACAGATTCCAGGGTTGATTACTCTGTTAGAAGCGCAGATGAAAGAGGCGGCGAAGAAACTGGAATTTGAAGAGGCAGGTAAATTGCGCGATCGCATTAAACATCTGCGAGATAGAATGCTAGGACGTTAACGTGAATCTTATGCTTACCAATATTCGCCTAATTAGTGTTCAAGAATATCACCAAATGGCGGAAACGGGAATTTTGCATCCTGAAGAACGCTTAGAATTAATCGCGGGACAAATCATCAGAATGTCAGCAAAAGGAACTGCTCACGAATCAGCAATTACCCGCACAGAAAGGTTATTACGTCAACGTTTGGGTGACAAAGTTTTATTAAGAATCCAGTCACCAGTGCAACTTGACGATTACTCGGAACCAGAGCCAGATATTTCGGTAGTGAAGCTGAATCCATTAGATTATGAGGATCACCATCCCAATGCTTCCGAAGTATTTTTACTGATTGAAATAGCTGATTCTAGTCTTAAATACGATCGCGAAGTAAAAGCGATGGCTTATGCTATGTCAGGGATTATTGAGTACTGGATTTTAGATGTCAATGGACGCAAGTTGTATATGTATCGTCTTCCCAGTCCAGACGGCTATCACAGTGAGAGCATATTTGCAGAGGATGTGACAATTTCACCTTTAGCCTTCCCTGATTGTGCGATCGCTATTCGGGAATTATTGCGAAAAATCTGAGAGGCGATCGCATTAACCAGCTACCAGATAAAATGCTAGAGGTTTAGATGCTTGTATAGTTAACTTAAATTAGAGTTAATTCAAATGTCAGCACTTGGAAACTTTTTCCTGATAGACCCTCAGCAATGGATGTTCTCCACGCATGGCGATATATTGCGGCTGGAATCGGTGAATGTAGAAATTGCGTTGGCGAAGCCCGCCGAAGGCATCGCTCATTTGTACCGAAAAGTGCAGTTTGAAACCGAAGTAACAGATGCGTAGCAAATAAGAGTCTACATAATCCTGTTGAAGCTATTGTACGGCGCGATCGCGTTGATAAGACCAAGCCGCCAATAAACCAAAAGCACCACAAGCCCAAAGTAGCCAAAGTAAATGTAAAATTAGGTGGTTATCGTGGTTCAAGTTAACCGCCGATAGAATTAACTGCCGAAAGTGGTAGAACGGCGAGAATGCAATTAAGTCTTGGACGATTTGCGGTACTGGAAGTGGAATTGAACCGCAAGCAACAGGAATAACAATTAGCGATAGGCTAAGAATAGAATCAGCACTTTTGGGGTTTAGCAAGTACCCCAATGCAAGACCGAGAATCGCAAAAGGGATAATTCCTAAGATTAGGCTTGATATCAGAGCTAACCCTTGAGTCAAATCCATTCTCATCTCAAGTTGCCAGCTTCCTAATCCGAAGATTAATAAAAGGCTCACAGTACAAATGAGAAGCGAGGTAGCAATCTTAGCCGCCATATATACTGCTGGTGGTAAAGGTGTGGCTCTCAAAAGCTTCAGCCATTTTTCCAATCGCTCTACTGCAATTCTTTTACCCAGTCGGTCGATGACAATCGTGAAAAGTATGATGCCAGACAGGTAAACGACTGTTTCTGTTGCCTGTTCTCCTTTCAATCCTTGCAATTTTAACAACGGGACGAATCCCACCAATGCGAGTGTTGCAATTAAAAAGACTGGAGTGCGAAGTAGTTGAAGGATTTCAAACCAGAATTGTTGTTGAAAAATACGTTGGATGTTTTGAGAAGAGTTTTCAGGTAAAATCTCTGTATTTATAGTATTTTCAAGCTGATCTAATAAAGCGTTATCTTCTAAATTTCTTAGCTCTTGAGTTAGCTGTCCTTCAGAGGGACTTTCAGTAATTTTATGGACAGTGACAAAGCGAGTTGCTAAGGTATTTAATTTATCCCTGTCGGATTGCTCATTTGTCACCATTAGAATAGTGACTCCTCGTTGACGGCAGAGTTTGATTTCCTGCCAAAATTTTTCACGTCCCGGTTCATCTAGACCTATAGTTGGTTCATCAAGGACGAGTAGCTCTGGATTGCCTGCTAGAGCAAGGGCAAAATTAAGCCGCTGTTTATGCCCACCATTTAATTTAATTGCCCAATCGTTTTCTCTATCTTTCAACTTAACTTTGTTCAATATTTCTTCAGTTGAAAGTGGATTAGGGTAGTAGCCTCTAAACAATTCAACAAGTTCCTTTACCTTCACATTTGTTGGAAACTGTACATCTTGGAAAGCTACTCCAACATGGATTTTTGAGTTAGCACTCTGTGGTGAAAGCCCCATTAGCTCAACTTCTCCACTACTGGGTTTGAGTAACCCTAAAATCAGATTCAGTAGAGTAGTCTTGCCAGCCCCATTTTCCCCGCGCAACCAGATGAATTCGCCTCGCTGCACAATCAGATTGATATCCTGTAAGATAGGTTTTTGCTGGAGTCCTTCGGGAACTACTTTGGAAACGTGCTTGAGTTCAATAATGTTCATAGCTTGTTTGAGGACAAATATAGATAAGATTTAGAGTTAATGGAGTGTCATTTGCATTAGAAACCAAACCGCAAAGGAAGCGGCAACAGCAGGCATTAACGAGACACCGAAAAAAGTGGTTAAAATTACGAGTGCTGCTGTTCCTCCTGCAAATCCCCAAAAGTTCATAGCAAGTGAGTTGGTGGAATCAATTGGTGGTACACAAGTGCTGAATAAGCAAAATTCACTTCCTTTCGTTATCAGAAAGAATGTGGCAAGGATTGCAACTCCTAAAACTCCTAAAACAACCCATTTATTCAGGTGTAATGGAAATCCTGAACCGAGAAGTTTTAAGGAAACGGCTGGAGTTTCTATAGGATTGGCATGAGATTGTATTTGTCCATCAGAACTTGGAACGACTTGCGGGTTGTTGGAGGAGGATTGCACAAGATCGGGAGATTCTTGAGGGTTGTTAGAAGGTTGCATTTTGGTTTATTACTCCTTTATTTCGTGAAATATTCGACAAAGTTGGAAATTAAGATAGTGTTACTAAGGCGCTGTCTTAATTGCAAGCCAGACTGCTGCACCAACTACTACGGCGGCAGCTAGAGGAACACCGCCAATAATAGCCACAAGAGTTGCAACTCCAATTCCAATAACACCGCCTGTGATCTCTGGACGCTCTTTTACCATCTTGAGAACATCTTCTATCTCTGGCGATTGAGGTAGTGGAGATATGCTAGGTGTTTGAGGTTGACGAGTAGTCCGGGGTTTAGGTGATAGACTACGATCGCTCTTTGCTATTTGTTTTTGTTCTTGAGAGCGATCGCGCCGAGTTTCAGGTTTTTTAGATGAACTAGAATTAAGTTGCAGCAGTTTAGGTTGGCACTCTGCCGGAAGTGTACCAGACCAGTGAATCATGGGATGACAAGAATGTTGAATCTGCAAAGTTTCTATGACTAGAAGTGCTGTCCAAAGTAAAAAACATACAACTAAGATTGTTTGGAATTGATAGCGAAGCCATCGGTCGATTAAACTGGGAAAGTTTGTGAAATTTTGCATGATTTAATTTGCGATGTTTTGCTTAAAGTGCGTTATTTACCTGCTCTACTGGAATATGCGATCGCATATATCTCTCCAGTTTCTTCTATCTTCCTCCTCCTAATTGGACTGAGAAATTTCAAGGGCTAATATTTGTATAATTCCCGAAAAAACTATCGAAGTAACAGTTTCAGATTTAAAATAAGATTAGTTCGGAGGATGTTTGTAAAGTCTAATTTATTACTCGTTGGACTACTAGGAGTCTCGGATACAGGATAGGAGATCGCCTAATTTGCTATACATCTGAAAAGCACTTAAGCAAATCAAAACCATCCTCGCAGAGTTTTATGTACCTGCGCCAAATACCACATATAATCATCAATTTTGTAATTATCAGCAGCTTTAACTATATATTCGTGAGCCAAATCAACATTATTCTCAACTTCGTAATACAATCCCAAGTAAAGATGACTGTAAAAATTTCCTTTTATTCCTTCTGATTGACCAACAGTTAAAACATCGTCTGGTGTACAATTACCCGCATAAAAATCATATACGCACTGCATAATCCGTCGAGGGTCATTTTTCACAGTTAGTAAAGAATTACGCGCCTCTTCAACACCTAACGAACGAGCTATGCAGAGATATCGCCATACTGTCTCTTCTACATCTTGAGCATTCACAATCAAATCTATTTCAAATTGTTGAGCGCCCTCAGCAAATTTTTCTGCGTAATAATACGATAATCCCCGTTGCCAGAGGTACGGTTTGATATGGTCATCCAATTGCTGTGCTATGTCGAAATCTTGAATAGATTCGTCAATCTTGCCCAGTTGAAAGTTAACCATACCCCGGCAAACGTAAGCATTGGGATTTTTCGGCTGATTGCGAATGGTTTCATTCCAGCGCTGGAGTTGATTTTCCAGAGAATTTGAAAAAAACATGGGTTTGATCAGCTATTGAGTTGGAATCAGATGCGGTAAATGGTTTAGGGATTGCGATCGCCTACATTACTATAAAAAGCGATCGCATCGGACACCTGCAAGATAAACTATTAAATAAAAAATCCGCAGAATTACAAATGAGCGATGCCTACCGGGGGCTACATCTACGCTGGACACTGACAGGAAAAAAAGCACTGATTACAGGTGCTACCAAAGGCATTGGACTAGCTGTTGCCAATGAGTTTTTATCTTTAGGTGCGGAAGTCGCAATTGTGGCACGGAATTCTCAAGATATTGAACAACAACTAATTATCTGGCAACAATCAGGATTACCTGCTTATGGGATTACCGCAGATGTTGCAACCCCAGATGGGCGACAAGCCATTTTTAAGCAGATTAGCAAAACCTGGGAGCAATTAGACATCCTGGTTAATAATGTGGGAACCAATATTAGCAAAAAAGTAGTAGACTACACGGCTGCTGAATATGAGTTCATCATCCAGACCAACCAGATATCAATTTTTGAGATGTGCCGTCTATTTTACCCTCTGCTGCAAAATGGGGAAAATAGCAGCATTGTGAATATAAGTTCTGTGGCGGGTTTAGTCTCGAACCGTACAGGCGCTCCTTATGGTATGACGAAAGCGGCTATAAATCAACTGACGCGATCGCTATCAGTTGAATGGGCTGGCGATTATATTAGGGTAAATACCGTAGCACCTTGGGCGATTCGCACTCCTCTAACCGACTCTGTACTCGATAACCAAGATTTTCTCAAATTAGTTTTATCACAAACACCTATGGGAAGGATTGGTCAACCAGAAGAAGTAGCGGGTTTAGTAGCATTTCTTTGTATGCCTGCGGCATCTTTCATCACTGGACAATGTATCGCTGTCGATGGTGGATTTTTGGCTTTTGGTTTTTAAGTGCCAAAGCGAAATCCATCCACGAGGTAGAAGAAACTACTTGCAAAATTCAGTATTGTTGAGTTTGTGCCTTAGAATCAGGAAAAAACGCCCGTGGTTCCAATTAGCGATAATAATCCGACCAAAATCACGCCTTATGTAACTTATGGGTTGATTGCTGCTAATATCCTCGCTTTTCTTTATGAAGCAAGTCTTCCCCCACAAGCATTAAATGGGTTTTTACACCTTGCGGCTGTAGTTCCACGAGAACTCACCTTAAGCTTTGGTGGTACTTCTCTACATCAACCAGTACCAGAGTGGGCAACTTTGATTACCTCGCAATTTTTGCATGGTGGTTTCTTGCACTTAGCAGGTAATATGCTGTTTCTCTGGATTTTTGGTAACAACGTTGAAGATAAGTTAGGCCATGCCAAATATTTACTGTTTTATTTATCTTGCGGTGTTTTGGCATCTTTAACACAGTGGTTCTTCGCTCAAGATTCTAGCATTCCTTCTTTGGGTGCGAGTGGTGCGATCGCAGGTGTCATGGGTGCATACATTCTCCGCTTTCCAAATGCCGAAGTTCTAGGTGTTGTACCTTTAGGATTTTTCTTCCCGACTTTCCGCGTTCCCGCCTATTTCTTTTTAGGATTCTGGTTTCTCGAACAAGCCTTTTACGGACTTGCTAGTTTTGAAACACGTACCAACATCGGCATGGAAAGCGGCGGTATTGCCTACTGGGCCCATGCAGGTGGGTTTATCTTTGGGGCAATTCTCGGCCCACTATTGGGTTTATTTAACGATAAATCACAGGAAGAATCTTGGTAATCGTAACACCCCTCAATTATACTGTTTGATTTAATAAGTGAAATTGCCTAACCTTCGCAACTGCTAGCCTTACAAGCTATATTGCAGTTAGTAAATAATTTAGGAAAAACACCTGTGTTTCCCCTCTACGACGAAAATCCGACGCGAACCACCCCGTATTTCACCTACGGGTTGATTGGCATGAATGTTTTAGTTTTTGTTCATGAGGTGAGCCTATCAAATGCACAATTGAGTCAGTTTTTAAGTCAGTATGCAGTAATACCTCAAGAGTTAACCACCAATTTGAGTGGAGAGTGGATAACGTTATTTACGTCGCAATTCTTACATGGTGGTTGGTGGCACTTAATCTCAAATATGTTGTTTCTCTGGATTTTTGGCAACAACATTGAAGACCGTTTAGGACATTTCAAATATTTAATTTTTTATTTGGCATGTGGTGCTTTAGCTGCCTCGTGCCAATGGTTTATTGCCATGAATTCTGAGATTCCTTCCTTGGGAGCAAGTGGTGCAATTTCTGGGGTTTTGGGTGCGTATATTATCCGCTTTCCGCACGCTAAAGTCATGACCTTAGTATTTTTGGGTTTTTTTATCACCACAATTAGAATTCCAGCATTAGTAATAATTGGACTTTTTGTGGTGCAGAATTTAATCTCCGGTCTTGCTACCCTGCAAACAGCCGCTAATATGACTGTGCAAACTGGTGGAGTTGCCTATTGGGCGCACATTGGTGGTTTTGCTTTTGGCGTAATTCTTGCTCCCCTATTTGGGTTGTTTAGACGTGACTAATGGATAATTGGGTATTGGTAATTCAATCTCGTTCTTATTTGGCACCTGCTGACACTTCTTCTGATTTTTCAACAGTTTCCGATTCTACCTCAGATGTCGTTGGTGATTGTAAGACTTGTTCAGGTAGAGAAACAATAATATCAGCGCCATTGATAATTGCTCCTAACAATCCTAGTTCCGATTCAACCAATTGATCGATAGCTTCACCTAGCATATTCTCTTGTGTATAGTGTGGTCGCGCCACTATTACCATGCCATCGCTATAAGGTTGAATTAACAGGGGATCATTGGATATGCTGAGGGGACTAGTGTCTAAAATAACTAAATCAAAACGTTCGCGGACATCCTCTATCAGCCGCCGCATTTCGCTAGACTCAAGAATAGCTGCTGATTGCCGCACAGGCCCAGGACTCGGAATAATATATAAATTTTCTACATCAGGAACTAAACGAATACATTCACTTAAGTTAGCGTAATAACGCAGGGGTTCAATAGTAGACTCGGTGTCAGGAATTACTTTCAGGGATGTACAACGAGAAGGCGATCGCAAATCTGTTTCGATAATCAAGGTTCTTTTGCCAGCCCGGGCAGAAGCTATACCCAAGTTATAAGCACTTGCGGTCTTGCCTTCTAAGCTACTGGTGCTAGTAATCAAAACCACTTTTAAGTTGTTACCACCAATTCGGCGCAGATTACTGCGGAACTTCTCATAAAATTCTAAATAAGGAGAATCGGCGGAAAGTACCACAGGCACAGTTTCTCGATCGAAATCATCAACAGGCATTAAAGGCAATTCTCCCAACACTGCCACATCCCTTTGCTTGAGGCTCTCGCGAATATCCTCCCTGGTTTTGAAAGTCCCTTCCAGCGATCCCAGTAAAAATATTACCCCGCCACCAATTACCACACCTAAGAAACCTCCCACAGCAAGGGTAATAGGTATACTCTTAGGGGGTTTGATGTCGGCAACAGCTGTGGGTGGTCTGGCAATGCTGAGGCTGCTGGTAGTTTCTGCCTCGGCGGTTTTAGCATCAGTTAGCTTCACCTGCATTTGGTCATAGATAGCTTTTTTGAGTCCAACCTCTTGTTCTAAACGCGATCGCTCTAATTGCTTATTGGGTATCAGAGAATACTCTTGCCGTAGTCGCGCTTCTTGTTGGGTTTCTTGAACTAGTTGTTGTTGCAGTGTCTCACGTTGGGTTTGCAAAGACACCATTTGGTTTGCCAATTGCTGGCGGGCTGGATCTAAACTACTTTGGGTGCGAATACCTGCAACGCTACCCTGAAGCGGAGCAGATGCACCATCACCACCTAACACCTCAGCAGCACGTTGTCGTAGCAATTCCTCAGCCGCTTGTTTCTGACGCTGCAACTGAATCATCGTTGGGTGTTCTGGTCGCAAATCTTTTCTGAGTACAGCAATTTGAGACTCGCTTTGATAAATTTGCGCTCGTAAATTCCCAATAATTGGATCGGCACTCAAAGCAGAAGAGATATAAGCTTGTGCGACTGTTAAGCCTAACTTACTTTGTAAGCTGCGAATTTGACCATCAAGCCCAGAAATGGTTAATTGCATTTGCCGTTGAAGATTTTGGCTGGCAGTAATGGCGCTTAACAAACTGCCATTTTCGGCTGCTAATATTGCCGTTCGCTCAACGCGATCGTACTGTTCTAACTTCTTTTCAGCAACTTGGAGTTCTCGTTTGGCTTGTGGTAAGCGATCGTTAATTTTTTGAATAATTGCTTGTAATCGCCCAGTATTGATGTCACTACTCAACTTAATCATTGATTGCATCAATTCTGCCAATACTTCTATACCTCTTTTGGGGTCACTATCTACATATTTCAGTTCAAAGATACTCGTTTCAAATTCTCCACTTCTGGCATTCTTTTTAGGTAAAGAAAGCACAATACTTGCACCGAGTTGTTTCGGTTTGAGATTTACTTTCTGTGCCACTGTGGCAATTATCTGGTTTGATAATAAAAGTTCTTCATTCAGTTCCTTTCCTTGCTGTTGGATTTGACTACCAGTTGTTGAGAAAGAAACTGGTGGGCCACCATAGGTAAGGGCGGAAGATGCTATGTAGTTAGTAGGTGGATCTGGCTGCATAGCCACCACCGTTGACCCCACTACAACTAAACCAAAACTAGCTAGTCCAATCCACTTGTATTTTTCAAAAGCAATAAGATAGCGCTTAACAATTGGTGGGGTCATGGTCGCTTCGCTCCAATTAAAAATTAAAAATGACGCTCGCAGACTCTCTAACGCTGCGCTAAAAAAATTAAAAACTAGGAAGAACCAAACTAAAGATAGTGACTTTTATATAAGGACGCTATCAACTTCCTAGTGTATATATCGGTTGATATCTCTAATATTTTTCCATTAACAAATTCAAAGATAAGTTGGAGATGTGGCTTCCTCCACTCCCAACTATTTACAAACTGTATCCTTCTTGTATACTGATTAATTTGAGCCACCGCCACCGAAGTTGTCAAAAAATCGCAGAAAAGATTGAACATTGAAGAAGGGTTGGGTAATAGTAGTCAGTAAATTAGTAATTCTACCGATGAGGTTCCGACCAACAACAAGAACATCATTATCTTGAAGTGCCACATTTTGAGACGCATCGCCTCCTAGAGCTTTTTTAGCATCAAGTTTCTGGGTAACAGTTTTACCTCGTTCAGGATCGAAGCGAACCAGAGCTATATCCCGAAGATTAGCAGTATCAAGATTTACTCCTCCTAAAGCATCTACAAATGTACTGCCGTTAGGCAGCGCTTGAACGGAAATACCTCCCGCAGCATAGTTTAAAACCCGGACTCTAATCTGTGGTGTAGCTAAGGATGAACGTGCTACCAAATTGCGGTCATAACCGTCATCATTACCAACTTCACGACGGGGGACGAGTATCGCATCTCCGTCTTGTAAGCGTAAATTAGGAATTGAACCGCCATTTTGCAGTGCTGCATATAAGTCAATAGTTTGTGAAATCACAGAACCATCGATTAACTTGCGGCGTACTTGTATTTGTCGGAGGTCTGCATTCAACGTTGAACCACCAGATATTAGCAAAGCATCAGCAACACGGGGTGTTGTTGAGTTAATCGGATAAATTCCTGGTCGAGATATTTCCCCGCTAATGGTAACTTGGACTGGTCGCGTCCCAACCAAGGATACTACTACGATTGGATCTGGGAAGATGCGACTCAAGCCTAAGCGAATTTTCTCTTGAGCTTCTTCCAAGGTTAAACCTTGTAATGACACCGTTCCTACTTGCGGTACTATGATGTTGCCTTCTGGACTAATTACAGCTTGAAAACTCAAGTCTTGACGCTGCGTTGCTAAGGCTAAAACTATTACCGGATCGACTACATAAAGATTTAAACCCAAGCGAATTTTTTCTTGAGCTTCTTTCAAAGTTAAACCTTGTAAGAAAACTGTTCCCAGTAACGGCACCACAATATTACCTTCTGGGTTGATTAAAGCTTGAAAGCTCAAATCTGGAAAGCGCTGAACTGAAACGCTAATTCCATCTCCTATGCCTAAGCGGTATGGCCCAGGAGGACGCTGAAGCACAATGCCAATTCCATCTCCTGGCCCCAACAGGTAGCGGCTGAGTTGTGGGGAAATTTCGTTATTTGCACCTGGAGGTACAAACTCAGTACCTGGCACAGGCGATGGGGGTTGTCTTGGTGATTGTCCTTGAGGAGAAAAAGGCTGGGCAACAACAAGTTGGATAGGTGTTATCAAGAAAACTCCTACTTGAAGACTGACAAAACACAGGGCGCTAAATCCACGCATATAATAACTGGGAGCTATGAACATCGGTGTAAAAATACTGATATAGAAATTAGTCGCGCCGAGTGGTTATTTTACTCTAAAAATGTCCTATATGTCTCTTGTATCTGCAAGTATTTACCAAGAAAAAGAGAATAATTTTGCTAAATTGAATTTCTAATATCAACTTTTTCGGAAGCTGCGGTAAGACAAGGGGCAAAATCCTTTTATTCCATGCAAACTCATAGATAATCGCTATAAATTGTATATTGTTAACATCTTTTAGCTGAGTTTTAGCCTGAATAAATTATAGAGATACTGTTGATCAATCTTTGCACAAATGCATGTGTCACTGACTCTACAAAGGGCCTGCCATCAATTCAGCTTGCACTGTTTCTCCGATAGACTGGGCTAAAGACCAAGATGTTTCTACTTGCCCTAAAGGTTCCATTGGGATCAGAATGCTTACACTTACCCAGGGAATGCGTTGCTTACGCCACTGGGCCAATTGATCTACCAAGAACCAGTGAAAAGGTGATGGATTCCCACCGTCTGGCATAGCGTACCATTGCAAGACAGCGAAGGTTTGCTGTGGTGTGACGGCGCGAAAAAACCTAGCTTCTACTTTAGTTACGACATTAGAAGCCGACTTTGCAGGCGATTTCACAGTAAATTCAGCAGAACGAAATTGAGCTACATCCCACTTTCCCCACCGTGACCTTCCCCAACCGTTAACATCTGTCCACTCTACTTCTGGTTGATCCATAGGCCCATTTTGCGGCAGCAAAAGCAGGATTGCCTGGGATTGAGAACCTTGTTTTTTAAGTAGTTGTAAAGACCATTTATGTTCGCCAATTTCCTGGTCTGCTTGTTCAATAGTTTGCCAACCAGGAAGGGTTAACCCAGTGTTACGGATCTCTTTTAACTCGTTGAGGGTAGTAATAGGTGGGGGCTGTTTCCATTGCCAGTGTCCTGTCAGGTATCCAGGAACCGCCCCTATTGCTAGTAGCAGTAGCAGTAATAAAAGTGCTGCTACTTGACTCAATTGGTTTTCCTTGAAAAACTTGGAGAAGGAAATCATCAGTAAAATTTGTAATACTTAGGCAGAATTTTACTTCATAAAATCACACCATGAGTTCAGTAATATTTATGAGTAGAGAATTAAGTGGGGGAGCAGGGAAAAAAAGAAATTAACCCATACCCCATGCTCAATAATTCTAACTTTCCGCTTCTTGCTGAGTTTCTTGAGATGCTGAAAAATAGCTATTAAGCCAATTCAGTAAGGGCACTAATGACACCAGCATACAAGCAGAGTAGACATCACCACCCCAACCCTCATGGAGCCATTTAAAAGCTGCTTCTTGACCTGTGCCGTGAAAGAAAGTCAGTAAAGTATTACGAATGATATTCGCAGTAATACTAACGATCGCAGCAAGAGATAAAAACGATATAGTTGTGCGGCGTGAAGACAAAGCATCTGTCCAATAAAGCAGCATCAAGCCTACGTAGAGAGTCGTGAACAACATTTTCAGCCCAGCACAATAGGGAGCAACTTCCACAATCCTTCCTCCCACATAGAGATTTACCTCGTTTACGGTTACATCCATACCAAATTGATTCAGGATGAAGCCTGCTGTACCAGCGATGAAGCTTTGAAGAGGCAAGGTATAGGGAGCAATCAAATATGGCATTGCTGTTGGGGTTGCCAAAAACACTAGTAGCAGGGGGAATCCTTGCGATCGCAAACCTGCTCTTCCTTTAAACCATAAGCATAATCCTACCAGGATAACGGGCAAGGAAAGGTTAACCCACTCTGTAACACCGCTAAGATAAAACACTGCCCCGAATAACAATACAACAGCGCTCAAAGGATGGATCGTATCTGGCAAACGTTTCCACTTTTTCCGGTTCATCCAGACTAGATAAGCCGCAAATGGTAAACCAATAATTCCGTGGCTGAAATATTCGTGTTCTGTACTGATATTTTTGTGCAGCCAACCATCGAACCAGTGTAGCAATATAGGAGCAAAAAGCAGCAGCAAAACGCCTATAGTAGCTAGATTTAATAAGTCTGAGGCGTTCCTATTTTTTATCTGTTGCTGGAGTGCCATGATTTTTATTAGTCATTGGTCATTGGTTATTGGTCATTTGCAAAGGACAACTGACAAAGGACAGATTTCTAATTGTTAGATGTACATATGATGTATATATAAGTATGAATTAACATCAGGCTACCACGCTGCCAAGGCCGGCAGTGGAGGCTTCATCTACCTTAGAAGTTGTTGAGACTGCATGAGCGATCGCAGCTACAACTTCTTTAACTTGGCTACTGCTCAAACCAGGATACATCGGTAATGATAAGATTTGCTGTGACAGTTTTTCTGATTCTGGAAAATCTCCAGGCTGGTAGCCTAAGTTAGTGAATGCCGGCTGGAGATGACAAGGAATTGGGTAGTGAATGCCAGTTTGAATTCCTACTGCTGTGAGTTTTTCCTGGAGTTGCTGGCGCTCTATCGGGCAAGAATCATCAATTTTAATCACATAAAGATGATAAACGTGTCCTGCACCACTTTGGTTTTCTATAGGGATAATACCAGTAGTTGCCAAAGGTGCTAGTTCGCTATCATACTGTTGGGCTATAGTTAAGCGATCGCGATTCCACTGTGGCAAATATGGTAATTTTTGGTGCAAAACTGCTGCTTGTAAAGTATCCAAGCGGCTATTCGTACCTGCTTCAGTATGAAAATACTTTTGCGATGCACCGTAATTTCGCAAGCGCACCATCTTCTGGGCTACATCTGCATCTCGTGTCAGCAGCATTCCTCCATCCCCAAATGCTCCCAAATTTTTGCTGGGATAGAAACTAAAAGCTGCTGCTATTCCTACTGAACCAGCATGATATCCGTCTCTTTCGGCGAGGTGTGCTTGGGCGGCATCTTCAAAAATTAGTAGTTTGTAGGTATCGGCAAAGTTTATTAGTTCGCGTGGTGATACCATTTGACCATAAAGATGCACAGGAATAATTGCTTTGGTATGAGGTGTAATTGCCTTTGCTGCTTTTCTTAAGTCAATTAAAGCTGTTTGGCGATCGCAATCTACCAGAATTGGCTTTGCGCCAGCCCGTATAACCCCAATTAAGGTAGCGATAAAAGTGTTGGCTGGTAAAATCACCTCATCACCAGCACCAATATTACACGCTTGCAATCCAAGAGCGATCGCATCTGTTCCTGATGCAACACCAACCCCATAAGCTGCCCCAGAAACTGCCGCAAATGCTGCTTCAAAATCTGAGAGAGCTTGCCCTAAAATAAAATCTCCCTGTTCCAATACAGATTGGATTGCATCTTGTAATTGCGTTTGAATTGGTTCGTGTTGTAACTTCAGGTCTACAAAAGGAACTCTAATGGTCATTTTATTCATTACCCATTGTCCTCAAAAAATATTTCCTAGGATGCAAAAATAGAAAAGCCTGCACAATTTTCAGCATGAAATTGTAATAGGTTTAATCTATTGAATCGAGACTTATATTAACTATCTAGGATTGTCAGCTACCGATGCTAGCTGTTATAAGTAGAAACTGCTATATAAATTACATGCATATATTTTTCATAAGTAAATTTACTTTGAATATCCCAGTCAGAATTTTTCCTTCTGTACATAAAGAATTACAGATCCTTTCTATTGTATTCTTAGCATTAGCTTACCCTCGTTGAATCCAAATCTAACGCAGTCTGACTGTAAAATCTTAAGCAACAAAGGCTACACCAGTTCTAAATAAAGAACATTCAGCACCAGTAGCTAGTAACTTGTAGATACCGTGTCGCCTGGGTAAAAAATTTTTGCCCCAAATTTGTTTGTCAGAGGCAAAATTAGGGAATGCTTAAAAATAGCAATTGATAACCTAGAAATAGAGCTTATATCAATTCACAGTATCGAGAAATTATTAAGGTAGCAGTGGCAATGATAGAGCCTGAAAACAAATTATTTGCCCTAAAGGATGGTTGGGATTCTCATGAATCAAGAGAACAACAACGCCTCAAAGCTTTGTCAGATTTAGGTTTGCGGCAACCAGAAACGATTCCGGTTTTTGAAGAAGCTACACAGACTGCTGCCCACTTTTTGGAAGCACCAATTTCCATATTGGGATTTGTAGATCAAGAACGTCACTGGTTCAAGTCATCGGTGGGCTTATCTAGGCTAGGGCTAATGAATCATTTAGCACAAAGCCGTCAACTGTCACGCCAGGAATCGTTCTGCACTCAGGTAGTAGAGAGTCTTCAAATATTTGTAATTAATGATACTCATAAACTTACAGACCCAGTACTCGCCGGCAGCAAATTGGTGCAGGATTATGGTATTCGTGCTTACTTAGGAGCGCCACTAATTGATGCTGAAGGGCATTGTTTGGGTGCATTGGCGGTGATGGATTTAGTGCCGCGCAATTTTACAAACCGAGATATTGAGTTTTTGCAAATCATAGCTCGTTGGAGCATGAGTGAATTTGAGCGTAACCGACTCCTGCAAGGGAAACTCGAATCAAGGACTGCTGCGATACCTCCTATATTTTCACTCAATGACGAACGGAACACAGAGATTAAAATCACCGCACCCACTAAAGATAGCGACTCTGTTTCTACCAAGCAACTGAAGTTAGAACTTTTAGGTCAGCTAACTCAGGAGTTACGCACGCCCTTAACATCTGTACTCGGTATGGCTGGCGTTTTAGGACGTGAGATTTATGGGCCTTTGACGACTAAGCAAAGAGAATATTTGGAAATTATCCAACACAGTGGTCGATATTTACTTTCCCTAGTAAATGAAATTACTGAACTAGGAGCTATGGATGACAACTCAACTGTACTTAATGTAGCTCCTGTGGATATCGAAATGCTGTGTCAACAAGCTATCAATACCTTAGAAGAAGTGGCTAATCGGCGCGAGCAAGATATTCGCCTCTCTATAGAACCGGGACGCAATCGCATTTGGCCTTTAGATAAAGACAAAGTGCGACAAATCCTTTATCACCTGGTTTTCAGTGTGATTCAACTTTCGGCTACAGGTAGCGTTGTTCGCATTCATGTATCTTACAAGGAAGATACACTCAACATTACTATTTGGGTTTCCCATCCCTGGTTAGGAGATGGCATAACAGAGGTTGATCCCTACTTCCGTCTCAATTCTTTGTCGCTGCTGGAGTTAACAGGCGAAGTTGCAACTTACAATACTCATACAGAAAGCCAGAAGCAACTAGATACTTCATCTGTTGCAGTGGACAATTCAAAAAACTTGAGTGATTCCCACTCAAATTTCTTTGCTGCTAGTGCAGGTATAAATTTAGCTAAATCAACTGGAACTCTCTCTCGTGAAAGCTTGGGGCTATTGCTAAGTTGTCAACTGGCAGAGTTGCATAGGGGACAAATTTTGATTCAAGGTTCACCCGAATCAGGATATCGTTATGTGCTTTCTTTGCCACTCCAACTGACAACTTCCTCACAAGCAATTAGCGATGTCTAATTATGGGGATTGGGAAAAAGGTATTTTCAACTATATTGTTGAGTACTAAGTACATGAATGGCTATCTTAATTTGATATTGGCTGAAGTGGTTTCGGATTAAAGGTAGTAGCTGATGGCTAAAAATAAGAGCGCCATAACGCGATGTGCAATCTCTGTTATTACCTTTTTATAGCCATAGGCATTATGATCTATTCCAAGTTCTGCCTCGGCAGGCTAATAGATCGCAATGTTTTTTATGAATTTAGTCTGGCAACGATTTACTTTATCATCTTTACCGCTCAAAGAATATCTTGCTACCAGTTACGTACATCGTTATCTGGTCGGACTGTTAAGTTCTTGGCGGCAAACCAGCATCTTACTTCAGTGGGGAGATGCGATAGCAGCTGCTTTACTCAGCTTAATATACGCCCTTGCACCTTTTGCTTCGAGTACATTGGTGGGTTTGTTGCTGGTGGCTTGTGTGGGATTTTGGTTGTTGTTAACTTTATCTGATGAAGTCACACCAGCAAATGTCTCGTCAGTCACTCCCATTCACCTGCTGGTATTGCTCTATTGGGGAATTGCTGTCATCGCAACAGCATTATCACCAGTGAAAAAGGCAGCACTTAACGACTTGGGAACGTTGACCTTGTATTTGCTACTATTTGCCCTTTGTGCCAGGGTACTAAGGTCGCCTCGTCTCCGGTCTTGGATTATTATTCTTTATCTGCACGTATCGTTAATTGTCAGTGTTTATGGATTGCGACAATGGTTTTTTGGAGCCACAGCACTGGCAACTTGGGTCGATCCTGAATCTCCTCTGTCTAAGACTACAAGGGTCTACAGTTATTTAGGAAATCCTAACTTATTGGCTGGATACCTGTTACCAGCAGTAATTTTTAGCTTAGTGGCAATTTTTGCATGGCAAAGCTGGCCTAAAAAGGCTCTAGCATTAACAATGCTAATTGTCAATACTGCTTGCCTGATCCTAACCTTTAGTCGTGGCGGTTGGATTGGACTAGTGGTAGCAGTTTTGGCTGTGATGGCATTGCTAGTTTATTGGAAAAGTCTGGAAATGCCTCCTTTTTGGCGTACTTGGTCGCTACCGATTGTCTTGGGGGGTTTAATCGGGGTATTACTGCTAGCAGTGATATTTATAGATCCAGTGCAGGTTCGGGTCTTGAGTATTTTTGCCGATCGCAAAGATAGTAGTAATAATTTTCGCCGAAATGTGTGGGATGCTGTCTTTGAGATGATTCGCGATCGCCCAATTTTTGGTATCGGCCCCGGTCACAACTCTTTTAATAAAGTTTATCCTCTCTACCAACGCCCTCGTTACACTGCTTTAAGTGCTTATTCGATTTTGTTTGAAGTGACTGTAGAAACTGGATTTGTTGGTTTAGCCTTCTTTCTTTGGTTAATAATCGTTACATTTAATACGGCGTTTTTGCAAGTCCAACGATTGCGACAACTCAGAAGTGGAGAGGGATTTTGGTTAATTGGGGCGATCGCTATTTTGTTGGGTATGCTAGCTCACGGCACTGTAGATACTGTCTGGTATCGTCCTGAAGTCAATACCCTCTGGTGGCTCATAGTTGCCTTAATTGCCAGTTACTGGAAACCTTTAGCTCAAAATCAGACAAATTCATCTAACTCTGAACCAGCATTAAACTAACCTAATTGAGGATGTCAGTTGTTCATTATAAAAACAACTGACAACTTTTGAACGCATTTAAAAAAGGCTAGAGACAACATTTAAGCTGTCTCTAGCCTTTTTTTACTTAGTGGGCAGTACCAGACTCGAACTGATGACGTCCTGCTTGTAAGGCAGGCGCTCTACCAACTGAGCTAACCGCCCGTTTGACTAATCCTTAACTAATATAGCAGACCACTTCGCATTGCGCTAGTAGTTTTGGGAAAATCTTTTTTTCTCTTATACTGGCTCAGTATTCAGTTATTCAGCACGGGCTAAACGCCCCACTATCGCTAACAGGAATTAGGATGCCCTCTGGTAGGACGCACGATCGCATTACTATGTATGCTCTGCCTTTCGTGGCGGGCGTTACTTTGTGGCAGACTCGCAGTAGCAATGCGACTTTGTTGGTTGCAGGCGGGTTTCTATTTGGAGGGCTGATGTTTGGCCCCGATTTAGATATTTACTCTGTGCAATTTCAACGCTGGGGTTTCTTGCGCTGGATTTGGCTACCTTATCAAAAAAGTCTGCGGCATCGTTCTTTTTTATCCCACGGGCCGATTATTGGCACAATTCTGCGGATACTTTATCTGGGGTGTTTGCTAGCAATCTTGGCAATTTTCGTTTTGGCAATTGCCCAGAGGTTATGGAATCTGAGTTTTACTTGGCAAGATTTGGGGGGAACTGTGGGGCGATCGCTCGTGGAATACGATACTGAATGTATTGCCCTATTTTTGGGATTAGAACTTGGTGCAATGAGTCATTCTCTTAGCGATTGGGGCGGTTCGGCATACAAGCGCTTTCAAAAACAGGGGATTCGGGGGTTGCTTCCTAGTGGCAAAATGAAGAAGCGGAAAGTTACAAGTCGCGGTAATCGTCGAGTTACAGTTAGCAGAAAGAGCAACGGAAGAACGACAAAGGACAAATGACAAATGACAAGTGACAAAGTTGATACTTTGGCGGCGTTGCAAGAATTGATTGAGGTAGTAGCAAAATTGCGATCGCCTGATGGGGGTTGTCCGTGGGATTTGGCGCAAACTCCCGAAACGCTAACCCCTTATGTGATTGAAGAAGCTTATGAGGTGGTGGATGCAATTAAGAGTGGAGATAAAAGTGCGATCGCAGAAGAGTTAGGCGATTTATTATTACAGGTGGTATTGCAAGCCCAAATTGCCAGCGAATCTGGACAATTTTCCCTCAAAGAAATAACTCAGGGGATTTCCCAAAAGTTGATTCGCCGTCATCCTCATGTCTTTGGTGATGTGTCGGTGACAAGTGTGGATGAGGTGCGGCAAAATTGGGAACAAATCAAGGCTGCGGAAAAAGGCGAACCATCCCCAGACGCGCAAAAACTTAGTGCTAAACTCGGTCGTTATGGGCGGACTCTTCCCCCATTGACAGCAGCGATGAAGATTTCTCAAAAGGCTGCGGCGATCGGGTTTGAATGGGAAAATATTCAAGGTGTTTGGGATAAGTTTCATGAAGAGTTAGGGGAGTTTCAACAGGCTTTAGCTGCGGAAACACCCGAACGACAACAAGCAGAATTAGGTGATTTACTGTTTGCGGTTATTCAACTAGCGCGTTGGCATAATCTCGATCCTAGCGCCGGTTTGCAAGGCACAAATCAGCGATTTGTCCAAAGGTTAGAAAAAATGGAGGCAGTTTGCGATCGCCCCCTTTCTGATTACAGTTTGGATGAGTTAGAAACTCTTTGGCAACAGGCAAAAGCCCAACTTGCTAATGAAAAGAGGAAGGAGTAGGGACTAGGGCAACACAGTTCAGTTAAGCCGAAAACTCTTGTTCTGCTACTGTTGTTGTAACCATCAGTCCATCCTTAAGCTGTAAAAAAATTTGCTTAAATCTACTTATTATGTTTCTAGCTCTACAGCACTCTAGGTAGATTTTTTTATTAACCTTTTAATATAACATAATGTTTAGAGGCTGAGATACAGCACTTTGTGTTTAATTGATTTTGTAGAACTCGTGTTGGCAAGACAAACCTCTATCTTTTGAGCAATAGTTTTGAGTTCAGCTTTGAGCGTACAGTTGAACTTGTATTTGCTTAATATTTTCTCTCACGTGCGCTTCTCAGTCTTAGCAAAGTGAGCAACATGAATGTAGACGATTTTAGTCAGCAAATAGAGACATTACGCTCACGGGTGACGATATTATTGCAAAGTACTGCAAGTGACCGGTACTCGCAACAAGAGCTAACAGCAGAAGCTTTTGAAGAACTGAAAATCGCTTTGGAGGAAATGAGAATTGCCTCCGAGGAACTACAAGCAACACGAATGATAGTAGAGAAGGAACGTCAGCGCTACCAAGAGTTATTTGATTTTGCGCCTGATGGTTACTTGGTAACTGATACTTATGGGAATATTCTCGAAGCTAACCAAGCTACTACTGTCTTACTTAATATCTCACAGCGATTTTTGATTCGTAAACCGTTGGTTAGTTTTATCGCCCAGTCAGATCGTCAAGCTTTTTTTAATTATCTGGCTCAGTTGCAGCATCTCGACCAGGGCGGAGAATGGGAAGTGTGCGTACAACCACGAGAAAAAGTCTGTTTTGATGTTGCTTTGACAGTAGTTACCGTCCGTAACGAAGAGGGTAAGCCAGTTGCTCTGCGCTGGCTAATGCGCGATATTACCAAGCGTAGGCGTTTAGAGTCCGAGCGAAAACTGTTATTTGCCAGCGAGCAAATTGCTCGGATTGCAGCCGAAGCGGCAGAGAGGCGCTCTAATTTTTTGGCTGAAGCAAGTCGTGTGCTGGCATCTTCTTTAGATTACCGCACAACTCTCACAAGTGTGGCACAACTAGCAGTGCCTACCCTTGCCGATTGTTGCATCGTAGATGTCGTTGAAAATAATTCGGTAGCCTTTACTAACCCAGTCATCGCTGCTTCGGAACCACAGAAAGAAGCACTAGTGCGAGAACTCCGACAACGCTATCCAATTCCTGTCGATGCTGATTATGGACTACCAAAGGTTTTACGGACTGGTAAGCCGGAACTGGTTACAGACATTCTTGAGTCTTCATTGCAGAAAAATACATGGAACCAGGAATATCTCAATTTACTGCAAGTTAAGTCTTATATGGTTGTGCCCTTGTTAGTGCGGAAACGCAAATTAGGGACAATTATATTTGCCTCTGCACAAGTAGGGCGCTATTACACGATTGTAGACCTAGCAATGGCTGAAGAAGTTGCCCAACGCGCAGCTTCCGCCATTGAAAATGCACAGCTTTATCGGCAAGCCCAAGAAGCTAACCGAATTAAAGACGAATTTTTAGCGATCGTTTCTCACGAACTTCGTACACCTCTCAACTCGATGCTGGGTTGGGTTCAAGTAATCCGTAATCGAAAATTGGATGAAGCAGTTACTTCTAAGGCACTGGAGACAATCGAACGAAATGCAAAACTTCAAAGGAAACTGATTGAAGATATCCTGGATATTTCACGGATTGTACAAGGTAAAATCCGCCTAAATCTCCGTAAAGTTGACCTGATAGTTGTAATTAACGCGGCGATTGAGTCCGTATATCCCACATCTGAGATTAAAGATATTCGAGTTGAATCTAAGCTTGACTCGTCAGTAGGTGAGGTTATGGGTGATGCAGAACGCCTCCAACAAATAGTCTGGAATTTGCTCTCTAACGCCGTCAAGTTTACACCTAGCGGAGGCCGAGTTGAAGTGTGTCTGGAGCAGGTAAACTCAAATGCGAAGATTTCTGTCTCTGACACAGGGAAGGGAATTAATGCTGACTTTCTACCTTATATATTTGAGCGCTTCCGTCAAGCTGATAGCACAACTACTAGAGCAGACAATGGTTTGGGGCTGGGACTGGCAATTGTAAACCACTTAGTAGAAATGCACTCAGGCACAGTTCATGCAGTTAGTGAAGGGGAAGAACGGGGAGCAACATTTACAGTCTTGTTGCCTCTAATAGAAGCGAAACCAGAGCAGTTAATCAAAGGTAATGAAGTAAAAGTCAATAATCTCTTAGCGCTTGAAGGGTTGCGAATACTCCTTGTAGATGATAATGCCGATACTCGTGAGTTAATTGCCTTCATTCTTCAACAGTCGGGAGCGCAGGTGACATCGGTTAGCTCAGTAGGTGAAGCCTTGGAAGCGCTGGTACGATCGAGACCAAATATTTTAGTCAGTGATATCGGAATGCCAGATGAGGATGGTTATTCGCTAATTCGCCAAGTGCGATCGCAAGAAGCCCTTAGTGGCGAGAAGATTCCAGCTGTAGCACTAACGGCATTTGCTAGAGATGAAGAACGCCGCCTGGCTCTGGAAGCCGGATTCCAAGTTCATCTATCTAAACCAATCGAGCCAGATAAGTTGGTGAAAGTACTGGCGAACCTAGTTAAAGGCAACCAACAAGTTTAACGTACAAGTCTTAAGGTTTTTTAGCACGTAATCAGCAATTGTGTGGGTGTAGCTAGTCGTAAATATTGCTGAATTAGCAAATGCTTAGGCGTAAGTAAGTTAGTCTTAAAAAAAGAGGCAGTTACTACCGCCTCTTTGCAAATTAAAGCTTGGATGGACTGAGAAATGCTTTGACAGCAGGCTAGAAACTCAGCTAGCGGCTCAAAAACATAATCAAGACCACTCCCAGGATAATCGATCCACCACCAAGGATAAATGACCAGAAGCGATGGTAACTGTTGACAATAGTGCCATTTTCACTTTGAAGTTGAATTAAATCCATCCAAGGTGCAATACCCCGACGGAACCAACCTACAGCCCCGACTTGTTCGCCAATTAAGCTTTTCACTCGTTTCATCCCAAACAAGAAATTACCGATGGGGCCAAAGCGTGAGGCGTAATGCAGATAAAGCATCCCGCTACGATCCTGAATTTTTAAATCAGAACCAAATTTATAACCAGCGTCGCCACGACCAATAAGTAGACCTTCTAGCTTTGCCGGTTGTCCGCGTAACGGACTGGCGTAGGGGTCTGACATCAGCGTGAGAATATCAGTTTCTGCTGCTTGCTTGTAGTCGGGGAACATAACCAAGGCTTTGACCACAATTCCTATGCCTAAGCCAATAAGTGGCGCACCAAATGCTAAACCTGTGTTTGGGGAACTTGACCACAGAATCACACCCATTACCAAGCCAACCAAGAAACCAATTGTTTCAGCGCCGTACAGCACAACATCTAAAAAGAAGTTGCCGTAAAGCTTACTCTTACTCAGAGTTTTGCCTTCTCCAATAACTCGCCCCATATCAAACTCAGTTGGTAAACCCAATTGTTCGGCATAAGTGCTTAATGCACGAACTCGCTTACCTGTCAATGGATGAGTTGAATTTAATTCCATCCACCAGCCCCAAGGGTTAAACATATCCCACAGAAAGACGCGACCAATTTTTTGGGTATCGGATGAAATGCGGTAAGCGGTTCCTGTAGAAGCGGCGGCTTTATGGTCGTAGATACCCAAGGCGCGAGTCCCTTCAATTAAACGGCTGGGTTCTTGTGTCCGCGAACCTTCTTCTAGGATGCCGTAGGCAATCTTTACCAAAGCGCGGGATAATCCATTGGGATTACCTGTACTTTCGGCTGCAAAATGGTCAGCAAAGTATTCCCGTGTCCGAGATAGGTACAGCAGTAGATAAGTACCAATGAGATAAAACACGTAGGCAACTAGGGCAGCAGTTTGCATTGCATCTTTAATTTTGCTATCGCCACCACGCCCAAATCTTCTGGCTGTGCTGTAAATCAGGTAGCAAATTTGTACTAAGGTGGAAGCTACTGTCATTACTGCAAAGTCCCAGTGGACGATGTGCCCCAATTCATGGGCGTAAACTGTAGCAATTTCATCGTCATCCAAATAAGTAAAAAGTCCTTGACTGACGACTAAGCGGGCGCTATTCGGCAATGAACCATAAGTAAAAGCTGTGGGGTTTTGGTCGTTAATAATTCCTAACCGTGGTGCTTTCAGCTTTTTCTGTTCGCAGACTTGGCGAATAACTTTAGCTGTCTCTGGACTAAGACTTTCAACTTCTGCTAACTCAACCCAGCGAGTTTGGTAAAGCCAGCTTTGAGTTAAGTCCATGAGAAATGGAGATAGGAAAAAGGCGGCGATATTAAAAACTAGGGTAATACCAATAGCGATCGCTAGCCCTTGGAGCGGATCGTTGCTACCCAAAATAAATACTAAGCTCAAACCTAAAGCAAACACCATGCCAAACAACAAGGTCATGGTGACAGCAGAAGCTAACGCCAAACTACCACCCACACCCCCCATTGCTAATTTCATCCCAGTAGTGGCGGCGCGACTAGCTTTTTGGCTGGCGTTAGATTGAGTTGCTGGCGTTTGGCGGAAAGATTGACTAGCTTGTTCTGCCCAACTGCGAGCCTGTGGGTTTTCACTCATCATTAACTTTTGACACAGGATTTTGGCTTTTTCGATTTCGCCTGTGGCTTGATAGGCTTTTATCAACCACATCTGTGCTGAAAGATAATCTGAGGAATCGTGTTCAGCGCAATCGCGGCAGAATTTTTCGAGTAATTTAACCGCTTCTTGATAACGCTTGTCTTTTAAGGCATCTAATCCAGATTGCAATGACATAGGATCTCCCTAGCAAAGGAGTGGTATTTAATCTATCAATACTCAATAGATCCAGCGATCGTCACTGCAATTTCGTAAAAGTTTAAATAATGGCAGTATAAATTATCTACTTAAGTAAAAGACTAGAGAAACATAAATTACGATGTCTCTCTAGTCTTGGGTACGCATAAATCATTTTTAAGGCTTTCAAATATTGCCTGTAATAATACTTAATTTATTTATATAGTGGTGAAGTTGTTACTGTTACTTCCTCTGTGTTTCATATTCACAGAATAAATGTTTTAAAGCAAGTTTTGCTTCACCCGATCAGAGTAATTATGGATTACCCAGATGGTTCACCCGATTGGGGGAAGACGATCGGCAACGATCGACTCAGATTGATAAGATGAAGAAAAAGTAAAGATTTCTGTTATGACTATTTTTGATATTGGTTCTCCCCTAATTGCGATCGCCCAAAAAACCCGCAAAGCCGCCAGTAAGCTGGCGATTCTCTCCACCGAGGCAAAAAATCAAGCAATTATTGCGATCGCGCAAGCTTTAGAATCGGCTAAAGATGAAATTTTACAAGCAAATGTTGCTGATTGTAAAGCTGCTACCGCCGAGGGAATTCCCCAACCGCTTTATAAACGCTTGCAGTTGGATGAACATAAATTAAGAGATGCGATCGCTGGAGTCCAAGATGTTGGTAAACTAGCAGATCCAATTGGTAAAATCCAAATTCACCGCGAACTTGATACTGGCCTAATTCTCAAACGAATTACTTGTCCTTTAGGTGTTTTGGGGATTATTTTTGAAGCGCGTCCAGAGGCGGCGATTCAAATTGCTTCCTTAGCAATCAAATCTGGAAATGGGGTAATTCTCAAATGCGGAAAGGAAGCGGTGCGTTCTTGCGAAGCGATCGTTAAAGCAATTAAACAAGGATTATCTGAAACTGCTGTTAACCCTGATGCGGTACAGTTATTAACAACAAGAGAAGAAACTTTAGAACTTTTGAAATTAGATAAATATGTAGATTTAATTATTCCTAGAGGTTCTAATTCTTTTGTGCAGTTTGTTCAAGAAAATACACGGATTCCTGTATTAGGTCACGCTGATGGAATTTGTCATCTCTATATAGATAAAGCTGCTGATATTTCTAAAGCAGTTCCGATTACCGTCGATGCGAAAGCTCAATATCCGGCTGTTTGTAATGCGATTGAAACTTTGCTAGTTCACCAATCGATTGCTACGGAGTTTTTACCCAAAGTTGCCGATGCTTTGCAAGAACGCCATGTAGAATTAAGAGGTGATAAACGCACCTTGGAACTTTTACCTAATATCGTACCTGCAACAGAGATAGATTGGGAAACAGAATACAGCGATTTTATTTTGTCGATAAAGATTGTAGACTCGATAGAAGCTGCGATCGCACATATTAACGAATACGGTTCTTGTCATACAGATGCGATTATTACTGAAGATTCAGCATCAGTAGAAACTTTCTTTGGACTAGTAAATTCAGCTAATATATTCCACAATTGTTCTACCAGATTTGCAGATGGTTTCCGCTATGGTTTCGGTGCAGAAGTAGGGATTAGTACGCAACAAATGCCTCCCCGCGGCCCCGTTGGTTTGGAAGGATTAGTGACATACAAATATCAAATGACTGGTGATGGTCATATTGTAGCTACTTACACCGGGGCAAATGCTAAAGCTTTTACTCATCAGGATTTAGTGTAAAGTATTCTCACATATAGGACTCATGTCTGATTTCTGAACAAAATTTAAAATGAAACCCAGAGCAAACTGGCTTTTCAGTCTCAATATGTTTTCAAAAATCAGATCGGAGTCCTATAGTAAAGCCAGTTACAAAAAAGTAGATTTCGTATGAGTAGCAAAATAGCCAAGGTCGGTATTATTGGTGCGGGTAATGTGGGTGCAAATGTAGCAAATGATTTAGTGCTACTTGGTAAATGTGTAACAGTCGTCCTTTTTGACCGAACTTTATCAAAAGCTGAGGGGCAAGCATGGGATATTGAAGACACCATTCCCCTACTTAAAGACATGGAGATTATACCATCAAATCAGTATGAAGATTTAGCGGATTCTGATATCATTGTTGTGACTGTTGGGGTGCAGCAAAAAGAAGGACAGACCCGATTAGATACGTTGAGCGACAATGCACAGATCATGCGTTCGACGATGAAAGAATTGGATCGAGTTGCACCAAATTCAATCGTACTTATCGTTAGCAATCCAGTCGATGTACTAACACGGATTGCGATCGCCAGTTCCACTAGAGCAGAAAACCTAATTTTCGGTTCAGGAACCGTTCTTGATACTGCTAGACTTAGATATCAACTTGGTAAGCGATTGAACGTTAGTAAAAAAGACGTTCATGTTTATGTGATTGGAGAGCATGGAGACAGTGAATTTGTCGTTTGGTCTCGTGCATTTATTGGGGGAATTTTGTTAGCTGAATTTCCCTTACCACAAGGAGCAACGCTGGAAGAAATTCAGCAAGAGTACGCAGAGTTAACCCGTAAGCGAGGTTATAAAATTTCTGAACGTAAAGGAAATACTAGTTATGGCATATCAATAGTAGTTTGTCAGTTAGTTGATGCTATCCTGCGAGATGAAAAGCAAATATTTCCAGTATCGGTGAGAGCAGATTCTAACTATGGAGTTGGTAGTGAAGTTGTTCTTGGACTTCCATGTATCATTAGCTCCCAAGGTATTGAGCGCCAACTGGTGTTACCAAGAAATCCTGATGAACAACGTTTATTAGAAGAGTCAGCCGCCAAACTCAATGAAGCCTACAATTCTTTGGATAATTAAAATCAACTCACATAGGTGGTAAATATCTTTAGCTGGCATACAAGATTAGTAATTAACTTTAAACTAACGCTTTCAATAACGCCTGAAGTTTCAGTTGCACCTCTGCAAACTCCTTATCAGGATCGGAGCCAGCAACGATACCAGCACCAGCATACAATCTCGCGCGATCGCCATCAATCAATGCTGAACGAATTCCCACAATAAACTCGCAGTTACCCTGAGAATCTATCCAACCTAAAGGTGCAGCATACAAACCTCTCTCAAAGCTTTCGTAACGACGAATTTCGGCACAGGCTACATCTCGTGCTGCACCTGCAACGGCTGGTGTAGGATGCAATTGTCCGACAATTTTTAATGGGTGGATGTTCGCTGGAACTGTAGCACTTATTGGTGTCCATAAATGCTGGATGTTCGATAATTGTCGCAGCCGTGGTGCTAATATTTGTGGTGACAAACCTAGTTGGCGTAGGCGTTGGGTAATAAAATCAAGTACTAGCGAATGCTCATGCTTTTCTTTTTCACTATTTAGTAAGCGATTGGCATTAGCTGCATCTTCAGCAGGGGTTTTACCTCGCGGTGCAGAACCAGCCAAAGCATCCGTAATTAACTGTTGATTATTAATACTAATTAATCTTTCTGGACTTGCACCAATAAAGTTTTGTCCTTTGCCATTACTTGTAGAAAATATATAACAATTAGGATGTATTCTCCTAAGATTATTTAAGGATTTAATTAAGTCAAAATGATTGCTTGATTTTACATCTAATATATCTGCTAAGACAATCTTACTTAAATGACTAGACCTAATTTGTTCCAAAACAGATACTACTGAACGTTTAAACTGAGTCGCATTTGTGACAGATTTCTTGTAGAAGTTTGCCGGAAAACAATCAATATTAGCAGAGTAATATTCTAAGGATTGGATAAATTCAATTTTATTTTGCAGATTCTCCAACAACCTTTGAATATTTGTATTTTCATTAATAATTATATTTGTTACTAATATACAACGCTGATTTTTAACGGCTACTTGCCAACGCGGAAGAAAAATGGTAGCAGATGGAAACGGATAATCGACTTGGGCATTTTTATCAAAAAAGCTGAAATAAGAAAAAAAGTGAGGCCCAGAAAAAGGTTGATTAGCGTTACCAAAATTAATTATATTTTTTAGACAAGATTTGATAAAATATTCGGCTTGAGCAAAACGATCTGCACCATCAATCTGTAATTTTGCTACAGAATCAATTGCTGCGATCGCTTCTCCTTTAGCTCTATCCTCAAAGTAAAAATTTATTTCATTTGCTTGTGTAAGTCGATCCAATACAAGTAAAGGATCGACTAAATCGATCTCTTGAGAGACACTGACAATTTGCTTGTCATTATTTTGGAGGCACTTTTCTTGGACTGATAGTAGAAATTGATATAAATCTTTGCGCTCTAAAAACAAGTTGCTACGACATGGTGAAACTGTCATGGATCTAACGATAGTAAATTTTTTTTAAGTTACTTCCTAAAGTGTAATTAATCGTGGTCGTATTTTTACAGGTAACATATTAAGTTGCCATTTCACCAGCGTAGGGTTTGTCTTATTCGTGGTGTTATCAGACTATGATAAGACAGTTTAAGCCTGAGATTGCAATGTGAGGGTGAGTGTTAACAACACAAGGCTAACAAGCCATAGTAAAAGTGGCAGTTGTTTGTATATTTTCCATATCTAGCGTCTCTTTAAATCATAAAATCTAAAGTGTGAGTAATATTCCGGTAATTTAATTAATCACAGATGATGACTACCAAGCAAATTTTATATCCCAACACTAAGTTATGGATGGCAGCGATTAAACCGCCAATGTATAGCGTTGCCATTATGCCCATTTGGGTAGGAACAGCAGTGGCATTTGCTGAAACTAAAACTTTCAATAGTGTAGTATTTTCTACTTTTGTAGCTGCGGCAATCTTAATTCTTGCCTGGGAAAATATCAGTAATGATGTCTTTGATTCCGAAACAGGTATCGATCAAAACAAGCACCATTCTCTGGTGAACTTAACAGGCAATAAGCCACTAATATTTTGGATAGGAAATTTGTGTTTAGGCTTGGGGTTGCTGGGCATATTAGCGATCGCATTTTGGCAACATGACCTAACTGTGATCGGCATCATTCTACTATGCTGTGGTTTAGGCTACACCTACCAAGGGCCTCCCTTTCGCTTAGGATATCAGGGTTTAGGCGAGATTATTTGCTTTTTTGCCTTTGGCCCCTTAGCAGTAGAGGCAGCATATTACAGTCAGACTCAAACTTGGTCAATGACAAGTTTAGCAGCCTCAGTGATTGTCGGGATTGCCACAACCTTAATTTTATTTTGCTCACACTTTCACCAAGTTAAGGATGACATAGCGGCAGGGAAGCGATCGCCTATCGTCCGTCTAGGAACCCAAAAAGGGGCGCAACTCCTAGTTTGGTTTACTGCTAGCATTTATCCCCTCACCTTGCTATTTGTACTATTGGGGATTTCTCCAGCTTGGACGTTACTTAGTTGGGTGAGTTTACCCTTTGCTGTCAAATTATGTCGCCACGTCCAAGAAAATCACAACCAGCCGGACAAAGTTAGTAACTGTAAATTCATCGCTGTAGCCGTGCATTTCTGGGCTTGCTCGTTGTTCGGCTTGGGATTTATTCTCTAGGGAATTGGGAATTGGGAGAATCACTAATAAATCTTGACTAATGACTTATGGGTTTCAATTTCGTCCCTATCGGCGAAGGTTTTTGCGATCGCTGACTACCAATCATGGTAAATGGGATATTCGTGAAGGTATTATTCTTTGCCTTACAGATGAATCAGGTAAAGTTAGCTGGGGAGAAATCGCCCCTATAAGTTGGTTTGGTTCCGAAACCCTAGAACAAGCCTTAGATTTTTGTCGCCAACTTCCAGAAAAAATCACAAACGAGATAATTTTCTCCATCCCAGATGAGTTACCAGCTTGTCAATTTGGCTTTGAGTCAGCCTGTGGGAGCGAATTCTTTTCAATGCCCTATGCCCTATGCCCTATGCCCCACGCCCAATCTTTCAGTGCCTTACTACCAGCCGGGGAAGCGGCTTTAAATCAATGGGAAACTCTATGGAAACAAGGATATCGCACATTTAAGTGGAAAATTGGTGTGGATGCGATCGCTGATGAACTAGAAATTTTTGAGTTACTGATACACACCTTACCAGCCTCTACCAAACTGCGATTAGATGCCAACGGTGGACTCAGCTATGAAGAAGCTAACTTATGGCTGTGGACTTGCGACAACCTCAAGGCAAATCCAGAACTAGCTGTAGAAATTGAATTTATCGAACAACCGTTACCCGTTGAGCAATTTCAGCAGATGTTGGAATTGAGTAAGAGTTATGAAACTGCGATCGCTTTAGATGAATCTGTCGCCACACTTGGACAACTCGCCGCCTGTTATCAACAAGGTTGGCGAGGGATTTTTGTCATAAAGCCTGGAATAGCCGGATCACCATCTCGTCTGAGAAAGTTTTGTCAACAGCATCAAATTGATACTGTATTTTCATCAGTATTTGAAACTGCGATCGCAAGACAGGCAGCACTCCAACTAGCAGCAGAATTATCCCGAAATAATCGGGCAATTGGTTTTGGCATCGACCATTTTTTTGAACAAGAAGAAACGTGGTTTCAAAGCTTATGGAACGACCTTTAGACTGTCTTAATAACCTGGCTCAAGATGATTGGCTTATCGGTTATGACAGCAATCATTTTAATCAAATAGCTCAAGAATTATATTTAGAACTAACACAATTATCAGCGTCTGGAACACCACCAAAAATCATCTTAGCTGAACGTGAACCATTACGGTTTTTAGCAAGTTTTATTGCCGCTTGTGCAGCTAATTGTCCAGTTTTTCTGTGTAACCACGATTGGGGAACACAAGAATGGCAACAAGTCTTTGATTTAGTACAGCCAGATGTTATTTTGGGAATAGGGAATAGGGAATGGGGAATAGGAATAGGGAATGGAAATAATTACCAATGCCCAATGCCCAATCACATCATGATTTCTACAGGTGGTTCATCGGGACAGATGAAATTTGCCATCCATACTTGGGAAACTCTCACAGCATCTGTACAAGGATTTAGCGACTACTTTCAAATAAAGCAAGTCAATTCTTTTTGCGTTTTACCGCTATATCACGTTAGCGGTTTAATGCAATTTATGCGTTCTTTTACTACCGCAGGTAAACTAGCTATTCAACCATTTAAAACCGTAGAATTCGGTAATATATTAAATATAAAACAATCAGAATATTTCATATCTTTAGTACCAACACAATTACAACGCGTTCTACAAAATCCAGAATTAACCGAATGGCTATCTCAATTTAATACTGTACTTTTGGGAGGTGCGCCAGCATGGAACGAACTACTAGAAAAAGCCAGATTTCATCGCATCCGGTTAGCACCTACCTATGGCATGACAGAAACCGCCTCTCAAATTGCCACCCTCAAACCAGATGATTTTCTCGGCGGTAAAATTAGCAGTGGTCAAATTCTTCCCCATGCAAAAATAACTATTTGCAATCAGCAAGGCGAAATTTTAAATCCCAATCAAATCGGAAATATTACCATTGACGCTCAATCTTTAGCGCTTGGTTACTATCCGATAACCAGAGAAAATCAAACTGATTTCCAAATAGATGATTTAGGCTTTTTAGACAATCAAGGTCATTTAAATATTGTCGGACGTAACAGCGACAAAATTATTACAGGTGGAGAAAATATTTATCCAGCAGAGATTGAATCAGCTATACAAGCTACTCAAATGGTTGCCGATATTTGTGTCATCGGCATTCCAGATAAACACTGGGGACAAGCCCTAACAGCGATTTACATTCCCAAACAATCAGATACCTCTGCCTTAAAAATCCAAACCCTACTCAAAGACAAACTCAGTAAATTTAAAATCCCAAAATATTGGATTCCCCAACAAAGTCTACCTCGCAACCCCCAAGGTAAGATTAACCGCCAACAATTACAACAAATAGCCATAGAATTCCTGCAAAACCCCATCACATAATCTCTCTCAACCTTCTTATCTCCGCGCCGCGCCAGTTGCTTCAAGTCGAGGAACCCGCCCAACGCACTGGCTTCTCTGCGTCTCTGCGGTTCGTCTCCAACCACTGAATAATCTCATCAGCTAATTCCCGCTTACTTCTACTACTCACATCAATACAAACATGGCGAGTAATAGCCTTAGCAACTACCACCTCACCCACTGCAATTTCATAATTAATTTCAAACTTCTCAACACCTATTTTTTGGGGAATTAAACTAATCAGCAACTTGTCCCCAACAAACATAGGGCGCAAAAAATCGACACTAGCATGAACAATCGGAAACCCCACAGACGGATTAGTAAAAAAATCTTTGAGATGAATACTTGATGCTTCTAAAGATTCCTCATAAGCTTCATGGCAAATACCCAAAACATTAGCAAAATAAACTACCCCAGCAGCATCAGTATCTTGAAAGCGAACCGTGCGGTTATAAGTAAAAGGCATTTTTGATAATTGAATATTAAATCGACTCCAACGGCGGAACCTCGAAGTCATTAAACGAGGAAACATTGTAAGACGAACCAGCTAAAGCCTTTACCAGCTTGCCATCTAGAGTCAGCAAAGTAGCACCTATCTGCTGTGAAAGTGCTACATAAGAGCCATCATAGGCGGAGATTCCATAATTTAATGCGATCGCAACTGCATCTGCCATCAAATCAGCCGTAGACACAACACGCAACGGGAAGCTTTTGAGAGTTGCTAAATCTGCTGGTACATCAGCAACAGCATAAAGTCTGGCGCGGACATACTTCCAAATGATGTTGCCACACTCAATGTAAAACAGGTCTGGGACAAAGATTGCAGTTTGGGGATTGGCAAGATGAGCAAACAGTTGATTAACTTTTGGAGTTAGTGGATCGTCTGGTATAAATTGTTTAATAGCTAGACTTGCGTCTACAACACACCTGAGAGGGATAGTCATCTGTCTCGGTCTTCTCGGATTAACGCAGTACTATCAGGCCATTCGACATCAGTCTGACGACTCTCACGGCGAAGACGAATTTCCTCTAAAAGTTTTGGGACATTTTTTCGCTTTTCGTCTTCTGCTTGCTGTGCTTCAGTCTTCAAAGCTTGCTCTAACAGAGTTATAACTTGGGCGTTAATGGAACGGTGTTCAGATGCCGCTAACTCTTGCAGCTTTGCATACAAATCATCGGGTAAATTTCTTACATAAAGGGTAGCCATCGCTTTACCTCCAAGCAGGATTTATCCTTATGCTAGCACGATGCAAGCAAAGAAGAGAGGAGCGATCGGTTTTGAAATAAATATCAAAAGTAAATACCTAGAATAGACGCTATCCTAGTATGCTCTGAGTGCTAATATCACTTCCACTTAGTAAAATTGACCTCCTAACAAAAAATTCTATGAGCATTAAAGCTTTTGTGGATTATGGCTTCCCTTCTGGCAAAGATTTTTGCGTACAATTTTTGTCTAGTTGGGAGTTTAAGGCTGCAACCCTCAGAGAAATTGCTCCGTCAGTTGCGAGTAAGGAGAACAAAGAAAAAATAGCTTTACACATAGCTAATTCCCTTGAAAAAGGTGAACTTACTACAGATGAAGTTTTACTAGCGTATGTCAAGCAGCCAAGGATGTGGTTGAGCATCAAGCAAGGACAGAGTGCTTGTACACCTAGTTTAAAGTCGCCTGCTTTGCTATTAACAGAATTTGGTGAAGAGGGCTGGTATGGCCCACTTCAAGAGACTACGGGACTACAGAAATGGTATATTCGCACCTATAAGATTCCTGATTATGTCCGCAGGAAGACTGGTGAAACTAGCCAGTTTGAGGAATGTAATATTCGGTGGTCTGTTATTGCTGAGGTCGGGCATAATTATGTTGCTTTATCATGGGAAGGCTTCTCATTTACTCCACGCACTGATGAACACACAGAGAAATCAACACAGTTTCCTTTCTGGTTATATATTCCACCATTCTTCGATCAATTAGCTGATTATCTGCAAGGTCAATGGGTTTACCCCAATCTTCCTCGTTTAGTTCTTCATGAAATGTGGAATAAATATCTCAATAAATCTATCAATGATTTTCACTATAAATGGCAGCACTTGCGGATAAGAGCAGAATCTGCGGGGGTTGCTCTGAATGCTCATAGTTCTGGAGTGCAAGAAATTGATGCGAGTGGGTTACAGGCACTATCTCGACAATTAGCTGAATCTGCACTAGAGACACTTGGCTTTACAGATGATATGGAGAAAATCAGTAATGTTGAAAATGCCCTTTTACGTACTCTGCTCAAAGAATGGGGCACTAAATCTTATGAATTCAGTCTAGACAGAGAAGTCAATTTGAGGGAAGCTGACACTGAAGGTTCAAAAACCAAAGCCCAATTAGAAAAGCTTTTCAAAGCACATTGTTATTTTGGACTCAAACCCGGTTCTAAAACCCAAGATTCTCTTCAGCACCTAAAGTGCCATTCAGGATACTATGGAGGGAGTACGGGTGTACTAAAGTTTCTTCTAAGGGAACTTGGACTTCGAGGCTAAGGCAATGGTCAGCGTGATTTGTAAAGGACGTTTAGATTTCCTATCTGGTGAGCAAAGGGCTGAACTGAGTAGGCACTTTCAGAAACCATCAAAAACGGCTATGCCACACCAGCTTGCCGTCAGATTGGGATTGGAATACTTTGAAGCGCTTGCAGTCATAGCTGTTCTCGAAGCTGAGGGACTCTGTGAAAATCAGCTTCTCATTTATCATAACTGTGAGCCAGATGTGCCAGCAGGGGCAATTCCCTATGGTCAAGGCTTTCCCAATTTGCCTTGGGTTTGTCCATTTTGCGAAAAGAGTGTTGAAGACTACAATGAATTGTCCTTTGATATTATGGCAAAGTCTATGGATTCAATCGAATTTCTCTAATTAAGGTATGCCCAGTCAAGAAGAGTTAGTTCAATCAGCTCTCGATACTCTGGCACTTCTTAACAGAGACGACCCAGCATCAGATAAGTTAGCATCTTTTTTGTACACCGTAAAAGACCCAAGACTTTCAAAATATTTAGAACAACTCAAAGAATTTACACAACTGAAAAATCCTACACTTCCACAAAGTAAACAAGCTGGTGAGTTGCTTGAGCAAATTGTCTGTCTTGTCTTTCGTGGACTTCAAGGAGCTACAAGCTTCAAGAGCTTTCAGTCAGCAGGGCCTCAATACGACTTTCTAGTTAGTGGAGATCAACTAGCCTGGTTATATGTTTGTAATCAGCTCTATCTTAAAGAGAATCAAAGAGGCATAGTTGTTGAAGCAAAAGCAACCAAAGATCGCTTGCCTGACAAACAGTTTGCGCGACTATGCAGTATCTTAGACTTAAATCTCTCAAGCACAGTCGGACTGGGAATATTTTTTACACTGAACGGAGCAGCAGGCTTTCCTCAATCAGGTGATACTAGACAGAGAGCAATCAGTGACTGTAGATTACGTCAAGTAATTTTTCATGCTAAGACCCAAAAAAGAATAGTTGTCTTAGACAAAAATGACATTTTTGAGTTAGGTAAAAACGGTTCTTTAATTCAGATACTTGTTAGAAAAATCCGAGATTTAGACGAACTGAGCGGTCTTCCAACTACATCAGTTGAGCAAACCCAGGAAATAGATTTACCTGATCACTTAAAGCACTTATATAAGGATGTGATATGAAATTTTGTATCAACTTCCTGCTTAACTAATAAGCAATAGCTATTAATCAATATCTAATTCTCAAACTATTCAACGGAGAGGGGGAGATTCGAACTCCCGGAGGTTTTAGCCTCATCCGATTTCAAGTCGGACGCAATCGACCACTCTGCCACCTCTCCAGTAAATCTGTCAAACTCGTGCTTATCCTAGTTTCAGACGCTATTCAGGCGCTTTTGTTGGTTAGCACTAAACTTGACAGATAATACTATACCTTATTATCTACGCAGATTGCACTACCGGATTTGATCGCTCATACAAAATTTCCTCCTTAGCCACCTGAAAGTCATTCCCCACCCAAACTAGGGAAACTTGCGAAACCACACCCGCCTCTAGGGAGACAATGGAAAAGTTACGCAACTTCTCGCTGTCATTTTCCACAATCCTGGGGACACTAGCCGCATTTAAGTAAATTGTCCCCTCTGGACTTCTAAAGATGGGTTTGCGCTGCACCTTCTTGGTATGGCGTAAATCTCGGTGCATGTGACCAAATGTCACCAGGGGAATGGTTTTACCAGCAGTTAAGGCTTGAGAAATCGCCTCGCCCAAATCTGGATCGCCAAAGTCGCCGCCAATTGGATGCCAGTCTTTGCCGCAGGGGTCTTCGGGGCGATCGCCTAATCCACTAGGCCCGTTGTGTCCCAAAAATATAATTGTCTCGTAAGCGGCGCTTTTGACTGCTTTGAAAATGCGATCGGCGGATTCTTCCAAACTCGTCACACCGTAACGTTCTTGACAGATTTCCGCGAATTTCCACTCTGGGCCACCCCAGGTAAAGGGACGACCCCCCACTACAGTTAAATTCCAAGCGGGAAAATCCAGCTTCCCGTAACCGACATGGGACGAGCCTAATAAATCGAGTTGTTCCTGTACCCAGTCTTCCTTAGATCGGTCATAAGGAGCCTTTTTGCGTCCCCATTCGGTGGCGGTGTACCAGGCATCGTGGTTGCCCATCACGGCTGCTTTGGGAATATCGAGAGATGCGATCGCTCTGACCACTTCCACTGACTCGTTGCCAAAATCCCCGACAAACAGCACTAAGTCAACACCCAAATGCTTGAGTGCAACGCCATCTTCCACTTCCCATTGGTCGTGAATATCTCCAACTACAGCAATTTTGAGGTTTATCGATTGAGTTTTCTGACTGGTCATGCCACTTTCCTTGCCGTCTATCTCCAGGATATGAAACTCAGCCCGATTTGGACACAACCCCAAAATATCAACCGTCCACTATTTTTGGTAAAAACTACTATAATTGAATCCACAGGACATAAATTTGCAACATAAAGCACCCCTAAACTGTGTTTACTACTGCATTAGCTCAACGAGAAAAAACCCAACTGGGTGAACTACCACTAGATTTGTTTGCCGCCATTGAGAGTCTCAAAAAAGAACTCAACGCAGTTATCCTGGCACATTATTATCAAGAGCCAGATATTCAGGATATTGCCGATTTTATTGGGGATTCATTACAACTGGCAAGAGCCGCCGAAAAAACCAATGCGGATGTGATCGTCTTTGCTGGTGTTCACTTCATGGCAGAAACAGCAAAGATACTTAATCCCGATAAATTAGTACTTTTACCAGATTTGAATGCTGGTTGTTCTTTAGCAGACAGTTGTCCACCAGAGGCGTTTGCAGCTTTTAAGGCAGCGCATCCGAATCATCTGGTGGTGTCTTACATCAACTGCTCTGCTGATATCAAGGCGATGAGCGATATTATTTGTACCAGTTCCAACGCTGTGAAAATTGTGCAGCAGATACCGAAAGAACAGCCGATTATTTTTGCCCCCGATCGGAACTTGGGGCGGTATGTGATGGAACAAACTGGACGAGATTTGGTGCTATGGCAAGGTAGCTGTGTTGTCCATGAAACTTTTTCGGAAAAGAAAATTGTCCAGTTAAAAATTGCCCATCCCGAAGCAGAGGCGATCGCACACCCAGAATGTGAAAGTAGTGTATTGCGCCACGCCAGCTTTATTGGCTCCACAGCCGCCTTACTCAAATATTGTCAAAGCAGCCCTACCAAGGAATTTATCGTGGCGACAGAGCCGGGAATAATTCACCAAATGCAAAAATTAGCTCCTGACAAGCGTTTTATTCCTGCACCGCCGATAAATAACTGTGCTTGTAACGAATGTCCGTTTATGCGGTTAAACACCCTAGAAAAGCTCTACTGGGCAATGAAAAATCGCACTCCCGAAATTACCATGTCAGAGGATATTCGCCTTGCTGCACTGCGACCAATGCAACGAATGCTGGAGATGAGCGTGTAACCAGTATTTTTATTCAGATGGTAGAGACGCAATTTTGTTGCCATCTCTACCCATAAGTTATTTTTTCTAATCACTTGCTATTTCTAAAAGGTGGTGCTAAGATTTTGAATCGTGAGACAAATCGGGTCGGTGTCCGAGTGGTTAATGGAGACGGACTGTAAATCCGTTGGCTAGCGCCTACGCTGGTTCAAATCCAGCCCGGCCCACCACTTACGAAGTTATAAGTTATAATGTCTGGGTAAGCATCAAAAACTCCCAGCATTATAATTTCTAGCTGAAAAATCAGAATGATATTTTGCCCGTGTGGCTCAGTGGTAGAGCACACCCTTGGTAAGGGTGAGGTCACGAGTTCAATCCTCGTCACGGGCTTTGATTATCGAAAATCAAAGTTTTTATTTAAAATTAACTTTGAAACATACTAATCTTTTTAATAGCTTACGAAACTTTGTTGCTTTATTTTTATGCATTGAGTCTAAAAATCATGCTATTAATAAGTTTCTAATATTTTGTATGTACTACAAAAATGAGTTTAAGTATTTCCCCAGAAATATCTACAATTTCAGACCCAAATGAATCTGCTCCAAATTTAGAGGAGTGGCGTAATAAAATTATCCTTGGTGATTGTTTGGATATTCTACAATCTATGTATCTCAATCTTTATATGGTGGTTTTAAATCTAATTTTAAAAGTGTAGATTTAGAATTTGAAAGAGATGGTATTTATTATATAGTAGGAATAAAATCTGGAATTAATTGGGCTAATTCTGACCAGATAGCCGCAATGAAAAGTAATTTTAAAATTGCAAAACAAAATTTAAGACAACAAGGTGTTACTAATGAGATTATTGCAGTAAATGGCTGCATGTATGGAAGAGAGACTGTGCATTTAAAAAATAATATAGATATTGAAAAAGTTTATTACAAATATGCTGGTCAAGATTTTTGGTATTTTATATCTAATGACGATAATCTTTATCAAGAAATAATTGTACCAATTGATGAAAAAGCAAAAGAGAGAGATGAAAAATTTAAATCTGCGTATGCTGCGAAAGTTAATGAAATGACTCAAGAATTTATACTCAATTTTATGACAAATAATCAAATTGATTGGGTTAAGCTGATTGATTATGTATCTAAACGAGGAAAATTTGAACTAGATAACTCTATACAAACTAGTTTATTTTAATTTAATGGTAAAATACAGGACTACTATTTGATTTTTGAACAGACACGTAGGTGCGTTAGCGACAACGTAACGCACCCTACAAATACTTAATTTTGTTCAAAAATCAAACCGGATTCCTATATTATCCTTCTTCTGTCACTCTCGGAAAACAAGAATCGAATCCAGAATCTTGAGCTTTAATTTAACCAAGATGCGAGGCTTTATTTCCCAACATAAATAAAAAATTTTAGGCGAACAGTGAAAAGCAAAGCTCCAAAAAGCTTTCAGCGATTTGTTTCTCACACTCTGAAAGAATAGTTCTATTAGGTAAGAAAGAATCTGGATACAAAGCTGCTTAAAAATCTATCAATCATTTCATCGCGGAAGTGGCTTACCTTAACACAAGCTTTTTTGATTTTATCAACAGCATCAAACATTGACTAAAAAGTTACTTTTCTAAACGAACTGCATACCATTGCAAATATTGCCCAGTACCGATATCTAATTCGCAACTTGTGTCTAGTAAATACTGTGCTTGAGCTTCAAAAGTGTCAAATTTTTGCACATCAGGTGGTAAGTCTTGACTTGTGAGCTTTTGGAGAGTTGTTTTAAGTTTCTCTAATAACTCTGGCTGTGTTAAAAACTGTTCTTGTTGATTTGTTTCTAGAACAACAAAATTATCTTGGTGATACATTAATGGATCTGGCATTTTTAAGGATTTGGTAAACGTAAATAGATTTTGATTGTTTTGTAAGAACTTATGGTTGTTGGCGGAGCAAAAAAAATGGCGATTTTATATAGTGTCTGTAAACTAGTTATAGTATCTAGTTGTTCAAGATATTAATCTGCATTTAGTATGTTTATCTAATTTTAGCTAATAAATTGCTGTTTTTAAGAATTAAAACCATATACAGCACTTCCTGCTCCTATGAGGTACAAATATTTTGAATGCTATTAGCACAGACAAACGGTAATTCGGTCAATTAGTGTACCTCCTAACTTCGGGAAGTGCTGTATAGGACTAATATTTGATTTTTGAAAAGATACGTAGGGTGTGTTAGCGTCAGCATAACGCACCAAAACCTTGGAATCAGGTGCGTTACGGCTTACGCCTAACACACGCTACATATACTTAGATTTTTGAAAAAGATTACGAGATAATAGGGATGAGTGTACAAGTGTAAGAACAGACAATGATAAATCAGCATCTACAAACGGCAACACTACCTG
>NZ_JBALBW010000006.1:0-24715 GCF_036919895.1 Nostoc sp. | reverse complement strand
TCCCCAATCCCCAATCCCCAATCCCCAATCCCCAGAAAATTAAGCAATTGTTATAAGAGAATGACTATAGTTCTCATTAGAGATATCTTAACAAATATGAGGGAGCTTATGTTTATCAGATAACTTCAGAAATTGACTTATAGTCAGCCTTAAGAGAGAGGGCGAGATTGCACGAACTGGAACAACCAGGAAATTTAATGTCGCCATATAGCCAAAGCATTCTCATAAATGTTACAATTATTAATAAGACTCCCAGAGAAAAATGTTTAATAAGCTACCTTTTATCTAACTGTAGATACTTGTGGAAAGTAGGAAATAACTGTAACTTTTAGCAGTTAAGAAGCCTAAATTTGATTGTTATGAGCAGCCGAGTTTCTCGGGCGCGTAAATTGCAAACCATAGCATAGGTTCCCAGTCTGACTGGGTAGCACCCTACCAAAGCATCTATCCCTTAATGACCCTACCGCCAAACCCATCATTACCAAAGAGTAGCGCCATGAAGACCGCTCAGACAGCCACAGACCTCGTGCGGACTTACCTGCGTGAGATTGGCCGTGTGCCACTCTTAACCCACGAGGAAGAGATTTTTTATGGTAAACAGGTGCAACGTTCCTGTACTTTGCACGAATCAAGAGAATCTCTTGCCACCCAATTAGATCGTCAACCGACTTTAGAAGAGTGGGCGAAAGCGACGAAGTTAGAACCAGCAGAATTGAATGAAGCGATCGCTGATGGTGAAATTGCCAAGCGTAAGATGGTAGAAGCCAATTTGCGGCTGGTAGTCTCCGTTGCCAAAAAGTACATCAAGCGCAACGTCGATTTACTGGATTTGATCCAAGAAGGTAGTATTGGTATGCAACGCGGCGTGGAAAAGTTTGACCCTACCAAAGGGTACAGATTTTCTACCTATGCCTATTGGTGGATTCGGCAAGCGATAACTCGTGCTATAGCCGAAAAAGCTCGCACCATTCGGTTGCCGATCCATATCACTGAAAAATTAAATAAAATTAAAAAGGCACAGCGCCAATTGTCTCAAAAATTGGGACGCGCTCCCACAGCTGGCGAACTAGCTGAAGAATTAGAATTAACCCCCAAACAAGTACGAGAATATTTAGAAAAGGCGCGGTTGCCCCTTTCCTTAGATTTGCGATTGGGTGATAACTATGACACCGAGCTTGGAGAAATGCTGGAAGATCCAGGAGCATCTCCAGAAGAGTTTGTCATGCAATCTTCCCTATCTTATGACTTAGATCGCCTGATGGGCGATCTCACTCCACAACAGAGAGAAGTAATCACACTGCGTTTTGGTTTAACTGATGGGCAAGCGCTGACTCTGGCTAAAATTGGTGAAATACTGAATATCAGCCGCGAACGAGTCCGGCAAATTGAGCGGGAAGCTTTAACCAAACTTCGCAAGTCTAAAGCCAATATGGGTGAATATTTGGCAAGTTAGGGGAAGGTTAGGAGTTAAGAGTGGGGAGTTAGAAATTAGGAGTGAGGAGTTAGGAATTAACTTCTCACTCCTTACTTTTTTTGTTAGGGTGAGAAAATACGCTGACTTTGGTACGGTTACACCTACTTCTACCAGAAAGCTAGACTGTTACATTAGTTGACAGGAAGAGAAAATAGCTAGCTAAGTCAAATCCAAAACAGGCATTTCATATTTAAATCACAAGCACCGCAGCCAGTAGTGGTAGTTAAGGAGCTAAAAAATGAGTAACCCATCCAATCGTGTCTCAGAATTTTTCAATAGCGAATCAGAAACTAACGATTTACTATGGCAGTATGTTAAATCTTTGAGTCCAGAGACAGTTACGCAGCTATCTAAACCTACATCCGCCGAAGTATTTCAGGTGATGGAACGGAATATTACAGGACTATTGGGTAATCTCCCTTCAGAACACTTTGGCATCACCGTAAGCACCAGTCGAGAAAGTCTAGGTCGGCTTCTGGCTTCTGCTATGATTAGTGGATATTTCTTGCGTAATGCTGAACAGAGAATGAATTTTGAACTCGCCCTGCAAGGGACTGAAACTAACAATAGCGAAGTTGACTAGAAATGTAAAATTTAGAAAATTTTATATTGTTGTTGGGCTGATAGCTTAGTCACAGTCACGATGATAGAAATTGAAAATAAGCCAGTGCGGAATCTTTGCTGCTAATTCTCAATCATTATCAGCTAAACTTTTTTAAAATATCCAAAACTGTGATGCATTAAGGTTGAAATTTAAAAAATCAAAACTCGGCAGAGTTAAAACTAGTCTGCCGAGTTTTGTTATTAATCATCTCTCCCTCTTGTCAATCAATTATGAGTGAAACCAGTTCTTTCCCACCCCATAAAATCATTGGTGTTGCAGTAATTTGGAACAGCCAAGAGCAAATTTTAATCGATCGCCGTCGTCCAGAAGGAGCAATGGGTGGTTTATGGGAATTTCCTGGTGGTAAAATTGAGCCTGGCGAAACTATCCAAGAGTGTATTAAACGGGAAATTTCCGAAGAACTGGGAATAGTAATTGAAGTAGGAGAACATCTGATTACTATTGACCACAGCTATACAAATTTGCGCGTTACTCTCACAGTACATCACTGCCGCCATATTACAGGTGTTCCCCAAGCTTTGGAATCTGATGAAATTCGCTGGGTAACTTTGGAAGAACTGGAGCAGTTTACTTTTCCGAAAGCAAATACTCAAATTATTGCTGCTTTGAAAAGGGAATAGGGAATGGGGAATAGGAAAGAGTTTTTCAATACTCAATGCCCAATACCGTAACAATCTATTAATTGCATCAGGTTGAGTCCCGCAATTTTCTACAATAGGTGCAGAGACTTTGATTAAAGGTATCAGGAAATAAATGCCTAAAACCGTTGCCGATGTGATGAGCCGCGATCCTATTGTCGTCTACGCGGAAACTCCACTGAAGGAAGCTATCCAAATTCTCGCAGAACGCCACATCAGTGGACTACCTGTTGTGGATGATGTCGGGAAATTGGTGGGCATTATCTCAGAAACCGATTTGATGTGGCAAGAAACTGGTGTTACTCCACCTGCGTACATTATGTTTCTTGATAGCGTTATCTATTTAAAAAATCCTGCTACGTATGAACGTGACTTACATAAGGCACTAGGGCAAATCGTTGGGGAGGTGATGAGTAAAAACCCGATCGCTATTTCCTCTGATAAAACTTTAAAAGAAGCCGCTACAATCATGCACGATCGCAGCGTTCACCGCTTGCCAGTACTTGATGACACAGATCAAGTAATTGGTATCCTGACTCGTGGTGATATTATTCGGGCAATGGCTGCAAGTCAAGATTAGTCAAAAATAGAAACGCGATTAATCGCATCTGTCTTTTTTACACCTTTGAAAATCAAGGATAACTAAATGAGTATTACTTCGGAGTCTGTTAAGCAATTGCTCAGTTCTGAGGATTTAGGCGATCGCTTACGTGCAGTTAATCAAATTCGTCAACTGGAACCTGCGGTTGGCTTTGAATTGATTCAAACTGCCATTAGCGATCGCAATTCTCGTGTTCGTTACTCAGCAGTGAGTCAAATGGATACACTCGGAACCCAAGATTTACAATTATCTTTGGATATCTTGCGCGATCGCTTGCTTCATGACTCCGAAGTAGATGTACAAGCAGCAGCAGCAGACTGTTTGGGTGCTTTGAAGTTATGTGAAGCTTTTGAAGATTTGCAGCACCTTTATCATACAACCGGTGAATGGCTAATCCAATTCAGTATTATTGCTACATTAGGAGAGTTGGGCGATCCACGAGCTTTTGAGCTACTCAAAGAGGCACTCTCATCAGAAAACGAATTAGTCCAAACTGCTGCTATTAGTTCTTTGGGTGACTTGGGAGATTTACAAGCAGTTCCTCTGTTGGCTCCCTATGCTACTAATCCAGATTGGCAAATTCGTTACAGACTTGTACAAGCCTTGGCTCGTTTGGGTAATGCAGAAGCCAAATCTATATTAGAAACTCTGGCTAATGATGAAGTAGATGCGATCGCAACTGAAGCCAAAAATTCTTTGCAATCAGCTTAAGTCTATCTGAAGTTAAGAAAAGTCATCCTTAAATAGATTAGTCTAACAGAATAAAAAAATTCGACCTGGTTAGGAAAATTGTGCATTCCAGCCAAATCGAATTGATTAATTAAAGTTACTTTTAGCAACTAAAAGTAACTTTTTTATATTTAGAATAGGTCTATTGAGCGAAACTTTTGCGACGGCGAGACATAGCCATTACTGCACCAACTGAACCCAAGCCTAGTAATGCAGCAGGTTCGGGAACTGAAGTTACCGCAAGACCTGTGAAACTTGCATTAATTGTTTTACCACTCTTATAATCTGCTTCTGCACTCTTATCTTGAGTAGCAAAAGTAATATATCCTTCTGCTTTAGTTCCATCTTCAAAGAGTCCCAGGAAAGACAAGTTGATGTCTGTTCCTCCATTTTGTGTAGTAAAAATTGCTGGGTTTAGACTGGTCAAACTAAGTAATTTAGTTCCGTCCAAAGCACCAACATCAATAAACTGGGAAGGTGAAATAAATGGACTTGTTTGGAAGCTTTTGATATAACCTGTAAAATCAGATGCAAAATCTCCTTTCCTCTGTGTAAGTAAAATTGCTCCTGGATCGGGAATAAAGCTTACAGAGGTTTGACTAAGAGTGGCTTCAGTTGGGCCATTAATACCATTTAGAGAAGGACTGTAGTTAAAGCCACCAGTGTATGCTTGAGCAGATCCAGCAGAAGTAAACAACCCAGCAGTAGCTAAGGGAATTGCAGCAGTAATAGCTAAAGTTGCATTTAGTAATGTAGATTTAAAACTAACCATTGTTCCTTGAGGCTCCTAGTAATAACCTTAAATCAGGCAATTGCTTTACTTTTAATCTGAGTAATTTATGGAAAAATACCGTCAGTGAAAGTGAAACTTGCGTGATGTATTTCTTATCTCCATAAAATCACATATATCCCAGGTACGCAATATTTACTTAGTTGTCCTCATCACATCTTTAATTAATGTGTCCTCTTCATAAAATTTTAATTGCTTGTATAACTGGTCTTTGTATCTTTTTCACCCCATAGAGTTGAAAAGGGGCTGTGTGTGAAGGCAAAACCTTGAAACAAAGCAGATTTTCCCTGAAGTTTATATTAATGTAGCGATCGCACTTATACTTATGTATAGGAATCTGATTTTATTTTGAACTGATTATGTACGCTTAAGGCAAGATGTAATTAATTTTTCTCTCTTACCTTAATCATGTTAAGAACCAAATACCTGCGGCCAAGTTGTCATAACAAAAACTACAACCGCAGCGATCGCTAACAATCCTTGAATCAAATTTCCTACCAAAGATCCGACTACAATTCCTATACCTGCTTTAACCGCCAACCCAAATTCACGTCGGTAAATATACTCACCAATAATTGCTCCCAAAAGCGGGCCTAGTAAAATTCCTAACAGTGGCCCGCCAAACGGCAAAGTTGGCAATAGTCCTAAAAATCCCACCACTAAACCGACAATTGCGCCAATTTGCCCCCACTTGCTAGCTCCAGCTTGTCTTGCTCCTACATAGCTAGCTAAAAAATCTACTCCTACACTAAGGAGCAAAACAATAATTGTCACAATTAGGGGAATTTTGATAGCTGCGAAGGAACTACTAACGATTCCCCAGACGATAATTGCAATTAGAATTAAGCTGCTACCGGGAATGGCTGGAACTACTGCACCGATGATACCCACAAGCATTACGGCAATTAACAGCCAATAAATAATTTGCATAGATAAATTTCTGAATTTCCAAGGGGCCCTAGTTTATATTCTATCTGGGCAAGATAGCGAGCAATGCTTAGATTTCACCGGAAGCAAATATGGGCATTGCATAAATGGGGGATGAATCAGTTAATGACGGGTATTCATATATACCTTAAATAGTGAAATAATAACCCGTACCTCTTCAATTCCCCCTTCGCCAAATCTTGATAGTATCATCATCGCTACCGCTAACTAGGGTTTGTCCATCAGGACTGAAGACAACACATCGAACATAGCTGGAATGCCCTGTAAGTGTGCTGATTTCTCTACCACTGTGTAAATGCCACAGTTTGATAGTGTTGTCCCAACTGCCACTAGCGATAAATTGCCTATCCTGGCTAAAGGCAATTGACCAAACTGAATCAGAATGACCAATGAGAGTGCGAATTTCTCTGCCTGTATTTACATGCCACAATTTAATTGTGTTATCACCACTGCCACTAGCGATCGTTTCTCCATCGTGGCTGAAGGCGATACAGTTAATGAAGAAGGAATGACCTGTAAATGTGTAGATGTTTCTGCCCGTGTATACTTGCCACAGCTTGATGGTGTAGTCATTACTACCACTAGCTACAAGCTGTCTATCCTGGCTATTCGACGTTGTAGCAGTTCTCGGAGAATAAGCAATTGACGAAACTGAGTCGGAATGACCTGTGAGAGTTTGGATTTCTATGCCAGTGTTGACTTGCCATAGTTTAATTGTGCAGTCAGCACTACCACTAGCTAGAAGTTTGCCATCTGGACTAAAGGCAACGGAATTTACCCAGTTGGTATGACCAATGAGAGTGCGAATTTCTTTGCCTGTATTTACATCCCAAAATTTGATCGTATTATCCCAACTACCACTAGCCAAGATTCCCAAGTTATGGTCTGTGATTCTCGCAGCTTTGCCTGATTCCCCTTGATAAGAAAGCTTTGGTGAGATTGGGCTAAAGGCGACGGAATGAACCATACTAGAATGACAAGAAGACCAACGACCCATTTGACGCACTAGCTTGCCAGTAGCCAGTTGCCAAAGTTTAATAGTATGGTCATTACTACCACTAGCAATCAATTGTCCGTCTGGGCTAATGGCGATCGCATGAACCATACTAGAATGACCTTTGAGGGTCTGTACGCATTGCCAGTTCTGCCGATCTAATACAACAGGTGGAGGTAATTTTACTCTAGGCGCGATCGCTAGAGTAGATGTTTCTGGTGCTACCATTGTCCCAAGATCGGGGCCTAATAAATCCAACCACTCCTGCACAGACTGGGGACGATAGGTTGAATCCAAATCCATGCCGCACATAATAGCTTGATTTACTCTATTGCTAATATTGGGATTAAAATACTGCGGTGGTTCTAAATTAATATTGTGTCGTCTATCATCTGCGCTCGTTGGGATCACTGCGGTAAGCAAATTATACAAAGTAGCGGCTAAGGCGTAGATATCAATATATTCTCCTCGTGGTGCTTCCGATTCATACTGCTCAGGTGGGGCAAAACCAGGAGTGCGATACACTGTGTGTCTTTGGATTACATTGGGAATAAATTCTCTAGCAATACCAAAGTCTATCAGCACTGCTTCTGATTTATCAATGCGGATCATAATGTTGCGTGGTTTGAGATCCCGATGCAGCAGTCCTTTAGAATGGATTAGTGTCAAAGCATCGCCAATTTGTCGGATGTAGAACAGCGCTTCTGCTTCTGACAGCACCCCAACCCGTCTTAGGTACTGTCCTAAGTCTTCGCCTTCGATGTACTCCATCACCATACAAGGCAGATTTCCATCATCGAAGATGGTTTCTATCTGTACTATATGAGGATGGTGACACACAGCCAGCCTAACTGCTTCATCACGGAAGTCTTGCCGTAACTTATTTCGGTGGAGTATCCAAGCGGGGTGGTTTAGGATTTCTTCTTTGAGAGTTTTAATCACTCGCAGTTGATTCCGTTGATTTCTGGCAAGGTAAGTAATGCCAATTCCACCTTCACCTAGTTGGCTTTCAATAATGTAGCGTCCCCCGAATAAAGACTTTCCTGCATTCCACACCATTAGTAATATTTGACAATTGCTGGTATTTATTTTGGCACGGGATCAAAACAGCCAATCGGAATTTTGGGGAATTCCATTTTAATTGCTGTTGGAGCTTTTTGGAACTTAGTTACTTAGAGAACATTTTCATTAACCTCAATATTACTAATAGTATTAAAGTTGGGTATACCCTAATAGTTTTAGCTAAACTATGCCTTTACAACCAAATATGAGAGTTGATTGTTCATGGTAGAGTAAACGATAACTTTTACAATATTTGTTCATAATAATTTGACTTGTAGGTAATCTGTAATTATGCTAAAAAATCTGAACCTGAAACAAAAGTTTACAATTCTATTACTGGTGATTCTAACATTCGGTTTGAGCTTGAGTGGATTTGCTCTTTCTTCTCTGCTCAGGGAGAATGCTAAACAAGATATTAGCTCAACAGGTCTTATGCTCATGCAAACGATGAGTTCTGTTCGGAAATACACCAGTACTCAAGTGAATCCAGAGCTAGCTGATAAATTGGCTACTGAGTTTTTGCCACAAAGTGTACCTGCATACTCAGCACGGGAGGTATTTGAGATTTTACGGAAAACAGCAGATTACCGTGATTTCTTTTATAAAGAAGCAACTCTCAATCCTACAAATCTTCGGGATAAAGCTGACCGTTTTGAGACGGAAGTTGTAGAAAGGTTCAGAAGTAAATCAGACCTTAAAGAGGTGAGTGGATTTCGCTCACTTCCCGGTGGGGATATCTTTTATATTGCTCGTCCGTTACCAATTTCTGAAGAAAGCTGTCTGAAGTGTCATAGTGTACCTGAAGCGGCACCTCAAAGTATGATTACTCTTTATGGCACAGCTAATGGATTTGGGTGGAAGCTGAATGAAATTGTCGGCGCTCAGATTATATCAGTACCAGCGAATAATGTCATCAGCAAAGCTAATCAGTCTTCCTTAGTAATTATTTTAATTGTATCAGCTATATTTATCGCAACTATCTTATTAGTCAATTTGTTCTTGAATCGACAAGTTGTAATACCTCTCAAACGCATGACTCGCATAGCTGAAGAAGTTAGTACCGGACACATGGAAGTTGAATTTGAGCAGATGTCTAATGATGAAATCGGTAATTTAGCTAAAGCCTTTAAACGGATGCAGTTAAGTTTAGAAATGGCAATGAAAAGAATCAAACGGACTCAGGGAGGTACAGGGGATTCAAATAATTCGTAATGACGCTCTCTACGATACGCTAAAAGCGAACGTGGACTACGCTAACTTAATTCGTAATTAAGTTCTATAACAGAGATTTAGACCAGCTTACAAAACTGGCTGTGTTGAGTTTCTCTTTACTTAAAATTGCCATACTATAATTTAGTTAAATAATCAAAATTATCTCTAAATTAACAGTGGTATAAATATCTATGAAAATAAGCTTTTTTTGAATTCAAAAGCTGCTTGAAAGTTAGGAATTTCTCTGGCTATGAGTTCAACAAATTGGTCAGGTGAAATATAAGGATTTTCTTCTAATATTTCTTCTATAATCAGATTTGCGATTGGCCCGATGTGGTAAGCTAACCCTTGCCGACAATGTTTGATGAATGATGGTTGTAAAGAAGGTTGTTGTTGTTCAATCTGCCCAGTTTGTGGATTAGAAGGTAAATTAGGTGAACTAAAAATTATTTCTACAGGTTGATTGTATGACGGCGATATTGCTGACATAGCCTGGAATTCAGGATTAAATACTGTAGCAGGCAAATCATCAAGGATGATTGGAGGAGACATTGGCACTTCTGATTCTCCAATCCGCTCTAAATCGTTAATAACTTCCCTGGCTGTTTGATATCGCTTGTTAGGTCTGTCTGCCAACATGCAATCAAGTACTTGAGCAAACCCATCACTAACATAAGTATAATAACGCCAGTTCCATTCAAGTGAATACTGATCCATTAGTAAAGATGGATCTTTACCTGTGAGTAGTACAATAGCTGTTACTCCCAAAGCATAAAGGTCACTAGAGGGCGAACATAAACCCAAGCTAATCTGTTCGCGGGGAGCATATCCCACTTTGCCTACAAGGGACATTTTGCCAACAAACGTTACCTGGTGGTTAGAACTTCTCCCTTCATTCATATCAGTAATTTGCTTGCCGACACCGAAATCAATCAGCACTGGTAGATCGTTGCCATCAGGTAACATGATGTTGTCAGGAGAAATATCTCGATGGATAATGTTGTGCTGGTGGACATATTCCAAAACAGGTAGCAGATTCTTTAGCCACTGGATAACTTCGTCTTCAGAAAAATTTCTTCCTTCACGTTGAAGTTCTCCCAACAGTCTAGAATATGTTTTACCGTCAACATACTCTTGTACCAGAAATAACCGACCATCTCCTTCAAAGCAAGCTAAAAACTTGGGAATTTGAGGATGTTGCAATTGATGAAGAATTTTTGCCTCTCTTTTAAATAAGTTGCGATATTGTTCTAGTCCACTTTCTCCTGTGCCAATGGGTGCAAACTCCTTGAGAACACAAGCTTCATTAAATCGCCGAGTGTCAAATGCCAAGTAAGTTCGCCCCAATCCTCCCTGTCCTAGAAGTTTTTGGATAGTATAACGGTTATCAATTAGAGTTCCAGATGCTATTTCTGGTCTTATGGTATGGGACTGTGACATCTCATCGCACTCCTAGCGATTTATATTGTTGATAGATTATCTAGTTTGCTGAAAGTTGGAAACTCTAGCAGATAAAGGCTGATAACATCCTTAAAATTGAGGTTAGCACCACTATCAACACAAGGAAATACACTTTTCTACAATCTATTGAGGGCGTTGTGTGACCAAATAGACAATTTCTATCTGAGTAGTCCGAGCGTACTACTCATACTTACGTATTTTAGCAGCCAGAACATAACCAGTGTCTGCGGTAACATCTGCGGGTGTTTAGAGCATTACCTTTTGGATTCGCAGCTGAACCACATTTTACACCTAGTAACCTAACTGGCACTGGTTTTGAGAACAGTAATGATATAGCCTGACATCATGGTTTTTCTCGAAAACTGAGGTTGCTATAGAGTTGCCGAAGGATATATTATTATATGTATTTCAAGTGCTGAATGGGCGATAGCTCTCAAAAATTAATCTTTCTGAGAGTCAATATTGTTATGAGATAGTTGCTTCGCCATTGGCTATCAAGGTTTTCAGTACAGTGATTCTTTAATCAAAAAACTATACTGCGGATAAAAAAACTGCTGAAGCTACAAGCAGTATATTCAATCTAAATAAACATAAACTCTCTTACTGGCTAACGTTTAACGCCACTAATTTTTAAAACATCATTCATAGTTGCACAGTAATTTGGCAAGCCGAAACTATCGGGATTAATGAATTTTTTATATGTGAAATGCCGATAGCTCATGCAAAACCTATCCCAAGCCGCCATTTGAATGCGGAACAGAACAATAATCAAATTAGCCAATGCTATGGATATAGGAATGCGAAAGTAAATCTTTTTGCCCAGATAAGCACAAACCTGTTTTACTGCTTGATTAGCAGTTAATGGTTCTTGACCTAAAACAAGCTGACGTGGTTGATCCTTTTCGGGAGGACGATCGATTAAATATTGCACGACAGTAGCAATATCTCGTGCGTGGATAAAGTGAAAACTACCATCTGCTTCTAAAAAGCGAATCAAATTAATATATTTGGTAACTTCTGTAATCCCAGATGTGACAGCAGAATAGGGTTTATTCGCATCACCGCCCAATACTACAGTGGGAAATACTGTGGTAATTTTGGGTGCGATCGCTAATTGTTCTTTTTTATGTAAGCACTCATATTTAGAACGGATGTAATCTGTCCCAATTTCCCCGGCTTCTTTTAATGGTTGATTGTCGCGATCCAAAACACTAGCTGTCGAAAAATAAATCACCTGCTGGCAACGTTCTGGATCTAGCAGTTCGAGCAACTCTATAGTCTTGACAACATTAATATCAAATGTATTATCACCACCCCAAGCTGTGGCTGTGAGTACCGCCGTATCAATTGTGGATAGCAAATCGGCAAACTGGCGAATATTTTGCATATCACCTTGCAAAACGTTGATACCTGAACGGGCTTTGGTATCAACTTGCAGTTTACTTGGGTTTCTAACTAGTAGATACAGTTCGTGATCTGTTTCCTTAATTAAGGCTTCTGTTAAATAATGACCTACACAACCACTTGCACCAGTCACTAAAATCCGTTTCTGGCTCATAGAGAATTTTTCAAAAGTTAGGAGTTAAAAGTGAAGAATTAAAAATGAAGTTAAAAGTTCCGAATCAGGAGTTAAAAATAAAATTAGGAGTTAGAAGTGAGGAGTTAAAAATAACTCTGCACCTCACAACTGATAACTCCTATAGAGACGTGATTAATCGCATCTCTACTCATAACTCCTAACTCATAACTCATAACTCCTAACTCTTAACTCCTGCAAGATTCAATTCCTTTGCAGTTTCAAAGAAGAAAGCGACATTTTCTTCGGGAGTTTCTGGTAAGACACCATGACCGAGATTGAGAATGTGACCCCAATTACCAGCTTTGCGAACGGTATCGAGAATGCGATCGCGGATAAACTCTTTAGAGCCGAATAGCACGCCTGGGTCAAGATTTCCTTGAACTTTGACTTGCTTACCTAATCTGGCTCGTGCATCTGCCATATCCACCGCCCAGTCTACACTGACAATATCAGCGCCAGATTGTGCCATTCTTTCCAACACACCCGCACTACCACTAACTAGCAGAATTAAAGGTGTATCGGGGTGGGTTTGCTTGACTTGCTGGAAAACTCGCTGCTGATAGGGGAGAGCAAAGGTGTCATAATCTTGAGGACTCAATTGACCCGCCCAAGAATCGAACATTTGCACAACTTGAGCGCCAGAGTCAATTTGGTAGCGGGCATAGATGGCGATCGCATCTGCTAATTTAGATAACAGTTGATGCAATATCGTCGGATCTGAGAATGCCATATTTTTGATGATGGAATAGGTTTTAGAACCTTTTCCTTCCACCGCATAAGCTGCTAACGTCCACGGCGCACCCACAAAGCCTAACACCGTTGATTTATCGCCCACTTCCGAACGCAACGCCTGCAAAATTGTCTTGATAAATGGTAAAGCTGCTTCTGCTTCTAAGGGATGCAGACGATCGATTTGTTCTTGAGTGCGGAGGGGCGAGTGAATGATTGGCCCTTTACCTTCGGCGATGTCCATGTCAATACCCAAACCAGGTAATGGGGTGACAATATCAGAAAATAAAATTACACCATCTGGTTGGAAAGCTTTCCACGGTTGCAAGGAAACTTCAATTGCTACATCTGGAATTTCCGAGCGATCGCGAAACGAAGGATACTTCTCTCTTAAGTCTCGATATGCTTTCATATATCGTCCCGCTTGTCGCATCATCCATACAGGGGGACGATCTACTACTTCACCACGAGCAGCCCGTAAGAGATGAGGAGTTGTTGAAGAAACACCCATTTATTACTTCATCCTAAGTCACATTATTTATGCCACTGTTTAGCTTATCATTCCGGGATTACGCTTTTTCAGAATAAAAGGGACTGGGGATTAGCGACTGGAGACTGGGAAATAGGATAAAACAAGAATCAATATTGAATTGGGAATTGGGAATTGGGCATTGATCATTGCTTATTTCTCCCCCATCTTCCTCACTTCCCAGTCCCCAGTCCCTAATCCCCAGTCCCCTAATATGCAAACTGACTCTAACAGTCCCGACGATCTTGCATCTGCTAATAACGAGCCTAACCCAGGAAAGTTTTTAATTCCGCGATCGCAGCGACAGATGTTCTTTATTCAGTTTACCTTAATGACCTTGATCGGATGGGTTGTGGGTGGCGTTGCCAGTATCGCCTTAGAGAAAATTATTCTCCAAAGCTCATCTAGTATTTCTCTCCAGCCACAAACATGGAGTATTTTAGTTAGAAGTCTCAGCAACGTTGTATTTGCCGTGATTTTCGCTGCTGACCAGAGCCTTGTAGTTTACCGATATTTACCGGGTTTGCAGTGGATATTTGCGACTAGCGTCGGTTGGCTGATTGCCAACGGTGTTTCTACAGCCTGGATTAACTATATTTCATCTATAGCCTCATCGTTAAATGAAACTTTATCTCCTGAACAAACTTTTATTTTTGGGTTTCTATCTGCGATCGCATATATAATTTCTGGTATTTGGCTAGGGCTTTGCCAATGGCTGGTACTGAGGCGATATATACCAGGCATTTGGTGGTGGAATTTTTTACCCTCAATCTCTTTTTTCTTAATCACTATTTTGGTTTGGTTACTTTTTATTGTGCAAAATTTGATTCCAGAAACCTACCGGACTCCCATATTATATTGGAGTGGACAAGGACTAACAGCAGTGATTTTGGGAGCTATACCAGCAATTGGCTTATGTACCTTGAAAAGAAATTCACATCGCCAGAGTGGAATTTCTGGTTAATTATAATTAAGCTAGTTAGGATTTTAGATTCCATCTAAATTATAGGGAATCCCAAATTGAATCAATGTTTGCTTGAGCTTTTTTAAGTGCTGTTTCTGGAGATGCTCCTAGCATGGTGGCTTCGATGGCTCGACCTAAACTGTCAGACAAACGACTATAGCCAGGAATGATTGGTCGAGAACCTGACACAGGCATTTGGTCAATAAAGACTTTCAAAACAGGTTTTTGCTGGAGGAATTCTTGATAAGCCTGACTTTGTGCAGATTTAATGTTAACCGGTAAAAAACCCGTTCCTATACTCCATTCTGTTTGGAATTCTTCGCTTAAAACATACTCTAAAAATTTGAGTGCTGCTTGCTCTCTTTTTGGTGTAGTCTTCATCAAATACATATTTCCAGTGCCTGTTACCGTAGCAGGTTTGACACTTGCAGGTATGGGGAATACGTTAAAGTCAACATTAGACTTCATGATATAAGTCCAAGGGCCTGTGATCTGCATTGCAACACGACCCGCAATAAAAGCATCTTCTTCATAACCTCGTTCTGGCGAAGAAAGGGTTGCTGAACCATCTTTTAATAGGTCTTGCCAAAATTGTAAGGCTGCGATCGCACCTGGATTCGTCAAATTCGGATGGTTATTTGTTACAATCTCTCCGCCAGCGCTCAATAAAAAGGGGAACCAACTAAAAACAGTCCATTCTCCCTTCCCTAAAGGCAGTAAAATTCCGTACTGTTCGGGTCGATTGTCGCCATTCCGGTCTATGGTCAATTTTTTGGCAACTTCCCTCAACTCTTCCCAAGTCTTAGGAATTTGCGTAATTCCCGCAGCTTGGAAAAGTCTAGGTCGGTAAAAAATGCCTACATTGCTAGTGGAGAGTGGAATTGACCAAAGATGACCATCTAATTTTAATTCCTCCCATAAGTTGGGGCTAATTTCCGACTTTAATGGAAATTTGTCCAGCCATTTATCTAGAGGACGAATTGCCCCCAGTTCCATAAACTGACCTGTCAACTGAGGATCGAATGACAAAATATCTGGAGACGCATTCCCCACAACTGCTGTTAATATTTTTGGCAATTGGGGTTGACCTATAAAGATAGATTCCACCTGTATATCAGTATGAGTCTGATTAAATTTATCTACTAGTTTATCAAACACATCCCGATTAATAGGGGGATTGATTGATTGCCATAAATTCAGATGAATTACTCTCTCATTCTTCTGGACTGTCCCCTGACAACCATATAAGAATATGAAAAATATACTCAGAATTATTCCTATTAGCGAAAGCCGCCAAGGAGAATTGGTCAACTGGCGGGAAAAATTCTGAATTTGGGATTGGAAAAGGGTAACTTTCATGCCAATTTTTAGCGGATCTTTGGAAAGTCTATATTTGTTGGATATTTATTACTTCACCCTTCTTAAACCACACCCCAGTGTAGTCAATTCCATGAAGGTTAAATTGCTCCCCTCTCAAACGCTCAAACTCATGTAAGGCTTTTCGACAACCATCCCAATGACCATAATCATCGACCTGAATCATGCCATTTGGAACAACATTGTCATAAAGATTATTGAAGATATCCATTGTTGATTCATACCAGTCTCCATCAGCGTGTAGCAAGGCAATACTACCTATCTCTGACTTATATTGAGGCAATGCTTGAGCAAATAAACCCTTAACAGGTACAACAATGTCTTGAACTTTTAATAATTGAGAAATCAACTGGATATTTTCTGCAATTGGAGCTTTTAAAGTGCCAACTCCAAACCCCGTTTCATTTGCGGCTATACCGTTGTGTAGATCAATTTCTATCGGTTCAGGCATTCCTTCAAAAGTATCACAAGCATAAACTAACCGTGGACGAAGGCTGTAGCGCTGAATTACTGATGCTAAAAGCGCTGCTGCTCCTCCTTTACAACTTCCACATTCTACAAAGTTTCCGGGAATATCTTGTAAACAAATTTTCTTTGCCAAAGAATAGAGTGAAAATAAACGGGCTTCACCCAATAAAGTGTAAGGTCGGATAGCAGTAATAATTTCTAGAAATTCATTTACTGAATCTGTTGATAATTCACTCACATGATAGTTTTGCAAATGCTCTGGTAAACTCCAATTAATATTTGGATCTGGCTGATGTTGGACTGGCTCAATATTCCCGCGCCAAGCAACACCCATAATTTGCATGGTTTGATAAATCATTGTGTTCCACCCTTTTTGCTTTAAGTAATCTAGACCTTGGGCAACATCAGGAGAATTTAAATCATGGAATAAAATCAAAGCATCTGCCTCTGACAAGTTTTCGCAGATTATTGCATCGTTGAGTGGACATGGAGCATCATGAGAGCCGTCAATGAAAAACAACGACCACTTGCGCTGCAATTGTTCTGCTAATTCCTCTACTTTTTGAGGGCTATAACCGCTTAATAAATTAACTCTATCAAGCACACCTGCACATTGCAAAGAATTAGACACACTTTCATACATATCTTCTTTTGCTAACAGGGGATCAATTACGTCTACTTCTAGTCCTGCTAAAGCTATATGACAAGCAGACCAACCATACCAGCAGCCAATTTCTAAAGCTTTTTTCCCTCTAAATTTTAGGGCAGTATTATAAAGAATATGAGCTTCATCTCGACTGAGAAATCCTACATAGGTTTCTCTTTTATCTACATACCATTTATGAGAAATTTCGCGTCTTAGATAAGGCCAATCAGAAACATTTGTATTCTCTGCAATCATATTGGGAAAACATTTATCTGGCTTGATAATTTCAAGCCCAACTGAAACATAATCACCATCTACTAACGATGCTCTGTCAATAAATTCTATCGTTTCTTTATTCATGATTCGTTTTTCCTTAAATATCCTAATTTTTGCGGTGAAACTAGCTGTTAAACCCATACTTATTGTTGTGATGCACTTTTAACAGACATAGTTAGTGGTAAAAGTTGGTAAATTCGTCAACTATCTGAATATAGTTTTTGATAATATGGCTAAAATCAAAATTTTCCCTGACATATTCTACAATTTCTTGGCGACAAGATTTATTTTTATCAATCAGATCAATAATTGTGTCACAAACAATTTTTTGATTTTCGTCGGTAGCATTGGTTAATATATTATCTGGCAACACTCTAATAAACTCTTTGGAGTGTAAGTTAGCACTAGCAGATTCTGAAACAACTACACATAAACCTGCCGCCATCGCTTCTAATACTACAAGCGGTGCAATTTCTCCTTCACTAATTAAAACTAAACAATTATAATCTGTGAGATTAGCATAAACTTGTTCTAAACTCCAGATACCTAGATGTTTTGTTGTGGTTCCTTCTTTAAAATCAGGGTCATCTAAAGGCCCAACAAAATCTAAGTTTAAATTACCATCTATCGTTTCTGCTAGTAATCTCTGCTGCTTTCTCGGTTGAATCCAACCCAAACAAATAGCTTTATTATTTCCTTGGTCTTTAAAATCGAATTTTTGAGTATCAATACCGTTTACTTGCACTGATATGTATCCAGAATAACCTGCTTTCAGAAAAACATCTTTTGTTGGATGAGAAAGGGCAATTATCCCAGGTGCATTTAAGTAATGTTCAAATCCTTGTTTAAAATCTTTCTCCCATTTATCTTGTTTAAAAAAATAACCGTTATGACAGCTAAAACAATACTTTTGTTTCAGGTTTTGATTGAATTGACTAGCAAACTCATAGGCGTTTAAATGGACAAAATCGTAATTATTATTATTGATTATGTCGATGACTTCCTTGACATTTTTATTATTAAAAATATCTACTTGATGTCCAAGCTTATCTAAAAAATGTTTATACTCTTGCATCAGAGTCAATATAGAATTTGATAGGGGAGGTGTTGGAATATAACCTCCAGCAACTAAGGCAATTTTCATGAAAAAATCTCTCTTTTTTAGAAATTATTGTTCAAATATACTATATTTTGTCCGACTGGTAACAAGTCAGAATGAAATGGCACATATTTATTCTATAATAGAATACGTTAATTTCATTGCGATATAAATTTTATGGTAAACTCTACAGATCCTTTTTTCTTAAGTAGCTTTTTAGAAAATTCATTTGACTTCAAACATCATTTACAATGTTTTTTAAATTTAGATCCAGAAGCCATAGAGACCAAGTTAGCAGCAGGACAAGAGGAAATAAAAAACTTAGGGCGCAAGGATTTTAATTGGGAAGAAGCAACTGCTTTCTATCGTGAGAAAGTAGGAGAACTTTACTTGTTTGAATTGGGGGCTTGGCATTTATCAAGTTATGATTATATTGGTGATATGCTGCGGTTAATTGCAGATTATGCCCAAGGAAGAGTATTAGATTTTGGTGGTGGAATAGGAACTCATGCCCTTGGTGCTGCTCTTTGCCCACAAGTGGAGCAAGTAATTTATTATGATATTAATCCGATTAATCGTGATTTTGTTCAGTATCGAGCAGAGAAAATGGGACTGGACAAAAAAATAATTTGTACTATTGAAATGCCCGCGAAAGAGAAATTTGATACTATTTTTTGTTTCGACGTTTTAGAGCATGTGTCAGATCCTAGCCAGCAGTTATTAGAATTTTATCAATCTTTGAATTCGGAAGGTAAAATAATAGTGAATTGGTATTTTTTTAAAGGTTTTAATCAAGAATTTCCTTTTCACTTAGACGATCCTAAAGTAGTAGAAACATTTTTCCGTACACTTCAGAGTCAATTTTTAGAGGTTTTTCACCCTTACCTGATTACAACTCGCTGTTATCGCAAGCAGGGTTGAATTTTATTGGATGCTTTTTGGGTGGAGCTATAGCGAAACCCAATAAGTATGTTGTTTAGGTGGGTGTCAAAATTTGTAGTTGTAATAAATTAAGAGGCAAGAGGCAAAAGAGTTTTAGGCTAGTTTATTTTTGTTTACATAGTTTGGTTTTCTTATGCCAAGCTACTTATTTAGGTAAAAAATGATGTTTATGAAAATGCATTAGCGACGAAGATGTACCATAAATTATTATTTATGTCTACCCCAATGGGGCCGCTAGGTTCAGGACTGGGAGGTGGAGTAGAGTTGACCTTATCTAATATTGCTACAGAAATGATGCGGCGGGGACATAAATTAGATATTGTTGCACCGCAAGGCTCTATCAGCAATTCATTACCGATTAGAGAAATTCCCGGAGAAATAATACAGATACCAGCGCAAAATCAGAGTCGTAGCGATCCGATTTTGCTGCATAAAAATTCTGTTTTAGCGAATATGTGGGATTATGCTCGCCAAGTACAAGCAGATTATGATTTGATTGTTAATTTTGCTTATGATTGGTTGCCACTGTATTTAACACCATTTTTTAACTGTGCGATCGCACATCTGATCAGCATGGGTTCTTTGACAGATGCAATGGATGAGATTATTGAACAAGTAGCAATCAATTTTCCGGGTAGTATCGGTGTTCACAGCCAAACACAAGCAGCAACTTTCACATTTGCAGAGCGGTGTGTTTGTCTGTTAAATGGCATGGATTTATCTATTTATCAATTTTGCCACAAACCAACTCAAAGCTTGGCGTGGGTAGGTAGGATAGCTCCTGAAAAAGGACTAGAAGATGCTGTAGCAGCAGCAGAAATCACTGGCATTACCCTGAAAATATTCGGGTTAAAACAGGATGTATTTTACTGGGAGAAAATTTGTGAAGAATATCCTAATGCTCCTATAGAATATATAGGATTTTTACCAACGGTTGAGCTACAAAAGGAGTTAGGTAAATGTCAAGCACTTTTAGTAACTCCTCGGTGGATAGAAGCATTTGGAAATGTAGCAATAGAAGCGCTTGCTTGTGGAGTACCTTTAATTGCTTATCGTCGGGGTGGTTTAACAGAAATTGTCCAGGAAGGCAAAACTGGTTTTCTGGTGGAACCTGATAGTGTTCAAGGTTTAGTAGAAGCGATTAGGCATTTGGACGAAATTGACCGCCAAGCTTGTCGCCAGCAAGTAGAGACTTTATACTCTTTAGAAGCTATGGGCGATCGCACCGAAGAGTGGTTTAAAAAAATTCTGAGAAACTGATATAGTACTAATCTTGTTCAAGTTAGATATTACCCCTATAACAGGAGCTACCAATGCAGCAATCAAACGTTGAAATTAATCAAGAATTCTGGAATAATTACGCAAAAAAATGGGATAAATCTCAAGTTATTCTAGGTAATCAAAAGATTACAGATCATGAAAGAGATAATTACATCAATTATTTAGGTGATGAATGGGCAACTGTAGAAGATGCAGTCAGTATTGTGAGTGAATATATTACACCATTTATTTCTCAAGACAGCACAGTGGCAGAAATAGGTGTAGGTGGTGGCAGGATTGCGGCAAAAGTGGTTAAAAACGTCAAAAAATTATACTGTTTCGACATAGCGCAAGAAATGCTAGATAATGCTGAAGCAGCGCTTATGGAATATCCTCAAATAGAGTTTCATTTAATAAAAAATTCTCAATTTGAACCTGAGTTTAGCGAAAAATTTGATTTTGTATATTCATTCGATGTATTTGTACATTTAGATTTACAAACAATTTGGAAATACTTAAACGGTATTTATAAAACTCTCAAGTCAGGTGGAAAAGCTTTTATTCATACCACTAATATAACTACACCAAATGGTTGGGCAAGGTTTGCTGCCTACAATAATGACGAAGTATTGTATCAGCCAACTTCACCAGACGCAATTAAGTTGTTAATAGAAAAAGCGCAATTTAAAGTGATTAAAGAGTCCAGTCCAGATGGAAAAAACTTTTATTCGGATCGGGATTATTTAGTCGTAATACAGAAGTAAATTAATCTTTGAGGCTAATCTAGATGATGGAATATTTGCGAAAAACTTATGATGCGTAGCTTACCTCTGTAGGCATCGCTAATATTCCCGCATCTCCATCTAAAGTTACCTCTACACCCACTGGCAATGCAGCATTCGGGCTATCATGACCAAAAGGTAAATCAGAAACAATCGGAATACCCAAATCACCCAAGCGATCGCGCAATACTTCTTCTACACTAAAGCTAGACAGATTTGGCGGCGCTTCACAGCGAGTAAAACCGCCTAAAGCAATACCGCAGACTTGAGACAAAGCACCACTCAAACGCCATTGTGTCAGCATTCTGTCGATGCGATAGGGTGCTTCTGTAACATCTTCTAACGCCAGAATTACACCATCAAGATGTGGCAGGATTGGTGTACCCAAGAGGTGAGTTGCGACCGTGAGATTACCTGGTAACAAAGTACCATTTACTACGCCGCCACCCCACCCGCAACCTTTGAGAGGCGCGAGAGGACGACCTTCTACCGAATCGAATAATCGCTCAATTGACCAATCTGGCTCATCTGCCAAAGTCACCATTACGGGAGCATGAACGCCGGAAATCCCTGCTATATAAAGACTCCACAATAAAGCTGTGATATCAGAAAAGCCTATAAGCCACTTGGGAAGGGCTGAGTTTTGTTGCCAGTTCCAATCTTCTAAAATGCGGGTGCTACCAAAACCGCCTCTGGCACAAAGAATACCACGACAATTAGGATCTTGCCATGCTGCTGCTAATTGCTGACGGCGGATTTCATCTGTTCCAGCTAGATAACCCCATTTGTCATCTATCTGTGGACTGATTTCTAATTGATAACCACGCGATCGCCAAATTTCTAGACTCTGTTCAAACACCTCAAATTCTCGCAAAGCACCACTAGGGGCAATGACTCGTATTAAGTCTCCAGGTTTTAAGGGCGGTGGTAAGATTTTGGATGGCATTGAAAAAAGTTAGGGGTTTGGAGAGACGCGATGAATCGCATCTGTTAAGAATAAGAACTATAACTCATAACTCCATAAAATTTTTAGGACTTACGTAAGAGTTACGGAATAACGAACCGCAGAGGCACAGAGAAGCCAGTGCGTTGGGCGGGTTCCCCGACTTGAAGCAACTGGCGCGACACGGAGAAATGAGAGTTTGAGAGATATTTTTTAAATTATCGAGTGTTCCTATGGGTGAGGATTGCACAAACTGAAAGGAAACGTTTGCAGTCAATTTTATTTCGATATTTTCAATCAGCAGTGCTAGCTTTTTGCGGTACAAGATAAATACCCCCAGAGATTAAAGTCAGGGTGACAGAAACCCAAAAGGCAATCAGAGAGGGACTTTGCCACGCTTCACCCAAAGGCGCAATCAAAAGTGCGATCGCGATTATTTGACTAACAGTTTTGAGTTTACCCCAAATATTCGCCCCGGTAATCGTCGTTTGATTCACTCGCCAACCAGCGATCGCTAATTCTCGCGCTAAAATTAAAAACACTCCCCAAGCTGGGACTTTTCCTAGTTGAATAAAAACCAGCAACGGCGCAAGTACCAAAAGTTTATCCACTAAGGGATCGAGAAATTTACCCAACTCACTAATTTGGTTGAGTTTCCGTGCCAAATAACCGTCTAACCAATCAGTCAATGCCGCAACGAGAAAAATCGCCAAACATATCCACTGAGCTTCAGGTGTGGGATTATATAAACCGTAAAGCAGAAATGGTATCCCCAATAGGCGAGAGAAGGTAATCCAGTTGGGTAGAGTCATAGGGAATTCAAAAATCAAACTTCAAAATTAACAACTGTAAAGTAACAAGCAGCCAAGCAAATATGCAAAATCTATGCAGATTAGTGTATCTGAGTGTGCCTGCATGGGAAAATCTGTTTTCTGTAGCTCTCCTAAAACAATACTATGACTGAACACACAGACAACCAATTCCGCATCGAACGCGATTCGATGGGCGATCGCCAAATTGCTAGTAGCGTTTATTACGGTATCCAAACGCTGCGGGCAATCGAAAACTTTCCTATTAGCGGCATTAAGCCTTTACATACTTACGTAGATGCTGGGTTGATAATTAAAAAAGCTACAGCAATTGTGAATGGAGAACTGAATTGCATTCCCCAAGATATTAGTCAGGCGATTATCCAAGCAACTGATGAAATTTTGGCTGGGAAGTTGCGGGATCAGTTTGTCGTGGATGTTTATCAGGCGGGTGCTGGAACATCTCATCACATGAATGTCAACGAAGTTCTGACAAATCGTGCCTTAGAAATACTTGGTGAAGAAAAGGGTAATTATAAACGTGTTAGTCCTAACGATCACGTTAATTATGGGCAGTCTACCAATGATGTGATTCCTACCGCCATTCGGATTGGTGGATTATTGGCATTATCCAAGACATTGCACCCAGCAATAGATAATGCGATCGCATCCTTAGAAAACAAAGCTGTAGAATTTCAAGATATCGTCAAATCTGGCAGAACCCACTTACAAGACGCTGTACCCGTGCGTTTGGGTGAGAATTTTCGGGCTTGGGCGCAAATTCTTACAGAACATCAAAACCGGATTTACACCGCCTCTGGTGATTTGATGGTGTTGGGTTTGGGAGGTAGTGCAGCTGGAACTGGTTTAAATACTCATCCTCTATATCGCGCCCGTGTAGTAGAAGTTCTCTCAGAATTGATTGATACACCTTTAGAACCTGCGCCCCATCTGATGGCAGCTATGCAGAGTATGGCCCCATTTGTGAATGTTTCCGGCGCTTTACGCAACTTAGCGCAAGATTTAGTCAAAATATCTCATGATTTACGGCTGATGGATTCGGGGCCAAAAACTGGTTTAAAAGAAATTCAACTCCCGCCAGTGCAACCCGGTTCATCGATTATGCCAGGGAAATATAACCCAGTGATGGCAGAGATGACATCAATGGTGTGTTTTCAGGTGATGGGTTACGATAGTGCGATCGCATTAGCCGCCCAAGCTGGACAATTAGAATTAAATGTGATGATGCCACTAATTGCCTATAACTTGATTCACAGTATCGAAATTCTCGGTAATACCATCGCTGCACTTACCGAACGCTGCATCAAGGGAATTACTGCTAACCAGGAACGTTGTTTAGCTTATGCCGAAGGCAGTTTAGCTTTAGTAACCGCACTCAATACCCACATTGGTTATTTAAATGCTGCTTCTGTCGCTAAAGAATCTTTAGAAACTGGTAAATCTCTGCGCCAGATTGTCCTAGAACGCGGGTTGATGAGTGAAACAGACTTAGCCACAGTCTTAAATCTAGAACAAATGAGTGGTATCTTACCGCTCAAAACAGAATAATAGATTATGGGGAATTGGGAATTGCTAATTCCTAATTGGGCATGATTATTTTCCTTGTCCCCCAATCCCCAATCCCCAGTCCCCAATCCCCAGTCCCCAATCCCCAGTCCCCAGTCCCCAATCCCCAATCCCCAATCCCCAATCCCCAGAAAATTAAGCAATTGTTATAAGAGAATGACTATAGTTCTCATTAGAGATATCTTAACAAA
>NZ_JBALBW010000005.1:0-740 GCF_036919895.1 Nostoc sp. | reverse complement strand
CCCTAGAAATTAATGCCGCAGTAGCGATCGATCCAACTAAGCCCGGTACTCTCCCAACTAGCACGGGTGCTTTAGTCGATCAGTCAACAGGAACTCCTTACTCCAATACCAACCCTGATATTACATCCAATTTCTTTAACGACGCGACAAAGGGGAATCCGGCTCTGTTTAAGGCTCCACCCACTGGTTTTAGCGCGAATCAGTTCACCAGTGTGGCAACAACCTCCGCCTACGACGATCTCAAGGTTAAGCAGATACTTAACGAGATCGATGGCTTTAACGCTGCGGGGACGACAAAAGTTGACACTCCAGCAATTTTTGGCTTGAATTTACAAGCTGTGAGTGTAGCCGAGAAAGAGCCAGCTACTCAATTTAACGGTGGCGGGATTGACGCTAATGGAAATGCTCGTCCCGATCTGGTAACGGTAATTGATCATACCGATCAGAGCATTGGTCTGATTTTGGATGAACTACAAAAGCAAGGATTGGACAGTTCAACTCTGGTGGTTTTAACCGCCAAGCACGGACAAAACCCAGTTCAAGATCCTACCGTTGGTTTGAACAGTACATTTGATAGTGTGACTGGTGCTGTCGGTGGTGATGGCAACCTGACTGCTTTTGGCGCACTTCTCGCACAAAATGGTATTCAGCTTGATGCTGAGAGAGGTGGCGATACTTCATCCTTGCTCTTCTTGAAGAATCCATCCGATGTTCAAAAAGCTGTAGCACTACTGAATGAT
>NZ_JBALBW010000004.1:0-133885 GCF_036919895.1 Nostoc sp. | reverse complement strand
GCTGTTGGTAAAGTTGGGGAACAGAGACTGGGGAATGGGGACTGGGGAATGGGGAATGGGGACTGGGGAATGGGAACTGGGGAATGGGGAATGGGGACTGGGGACTGGAGACTGGGACAAGAAGAACAACTTCTAGCTACTGTTTTTTCCCAATCCCTAATCCCCAAGACCCAATCCCTAATACCCAATCTTTAGTAGTAATTACCTACTTTGCGATGGCGAACGGCTGTGAGTCCATCGTTTTTGGAGACACGACCTTCTTGGACGGTGCAGTATAAAATCCAGTGGTCGCTGCATTCCATGCTGCTCTGTATTTCACATTCCATGTATGCCAGAGCATCAGTTAGAATCGGAGAACCGTTTTTCGCCGTTTGAGTTTTCACTCCTGCAAAGCGATCAGCACCAGGATGCAAGCGCTTGAGAAAGTGTTTTTTCAATTCTTGATAGTTGCCTTCTTCCAAAACGTTGAGGACGAAGCGATCGCCTACTTGCATTAAGGAATCAATGGCGCGGTCTTTAGCAACAGCAATTGTTAATCCTAATGGTTGCAAACTCGCTTGCGTTACCCAGGATGCCAGCATTGCACTTGAGACATTATCTTTTTTAGTGGTGACTATATATAGTCCACTACTAATGCGACCCAACGCCTTTTCCATGTTGACATCAAGGGACTTGATGTGCTTGATGTTGCGATCGCGCACCAACAATTGTCCCAAGTCTTTACCCGCTTCTTCACACAACTGGAATGTAGATGCAGTGGGAGCCTCTCTAATCCGAATGGCTGGGAAAGCTTCTTTGATGCCAGAGTCAAGAAATTTTCTGCGGAGTGTATCAATGGGTTCATCATCCCCACCGTAACATTCAAACAGTCCAACCAGTTGCTTGTTCTTGGCAACAGCTAACACCGAACTGATACTAGCTTGGGCGGCGGCGGCAGTAGTCGGGGGCATACCGATAATAATGCCAGCTGCTCTCCCGGCTAGTTCTTGAATTTCTTGGCTCCCAGCAGTACTCAGATCCAGTACTTCTACACCAACGCCTGTTTTCAGTATACCTTCGGCAATTGCGTGACCAAGGCGTTCACCGTACCCGTACTCTGAAACAAAAAACAAGCCAACGGTGGTTTCTGCTTTAGCTTGTTTTTGGCTCCAATTTTCGTAGCACCCAGTTAGAACATCTAGATGGTGGTATAATAAAGGGCCGTGACCATTGGCAATTATATTAATCTTCCCTAGATCGCCCATCCGCTTCATCGCATTCAGCAGCGAACGAGCGTTAGGGCCCATCAAACAGTCGTAGTAAAATCTAAAGTCAGCTTCGATCGCTTCTAAATCTTCGTCAAAGGTGCGATCGTCACAAAAATGCATCCCAAAAGCATCACAGGTATAGAGGATTTGGGTTTTGCGGTCAAAGCTAAAGATTGTATCTGGCCAGTGTAGGTTAGGCGCACTCACGAATTCTATTTCGTGTCCTTTGCCGATATCGATGCGATCGCCAGTTTTGACAACCCGCTTAGAAAAAGGATCGTGGACTAACCCTTCTAAAAATTGAAGCGCAACTTTTGAGGCTAAAACAGTAGCTCTAGGAGCTAATTGCAAGACATCTTCTACTAAGCCGCTATGGTCTGGCTCTGTGTGACTAACAATTATGTAATCAATTGTTTTGGGGTTAACAAGACCTTTGAGAGTCTCTAAATACAGATCGCGAAACTTCTGGTGAGAAGTATCAATCAAAACTGTTTGTTCACCCCTAATTAGATATGAATTGTAGGTTGTGCCGTTTTGCAGTCCGAATTCGATATCGAAGCGATCGCGATCCCAATCAAGAGAGCGAATCGCCGTTGTGTTAGGGGCAATTTCTACAGTTTGTATAGTTAGCCGATGTTGAACGTTCTCTGCGATCGCTACCATTATTCGTCTCCGAGCGCAAATTTCCAGGTTTTTATTCTGCCCCCATTGTCTCTATTATTTTTTATTTAAGTTGTAATGAATATCAGTTTTTGAATAATTTAACTTGTATCAATTATTGCTTTTTTTTAGCAAAAAGTATGACTAAAAAATCTACTTGATATTAATTTATCTAAAAAATATACTGAGTATTTAATTTTGCGACTTATCTCAGCTTCTCATAAATTAAAAATATCATGTTCTTTATAATATTTGACAATAAAAACCGAAAAGATAAAGATGTTATGACATATATAGGAATACTATTACTATATAAAACTCATCTCTGATTTTTGGAAAACTCAGCAGATCGCCCTGCGCTAAGGCGCACGCTACGCGAACAGACTATAAGTCTGTATAGCCGCGATTTCCAATCGCCCAGTGTTTTTTCCCAAAGTGGATGCTCCCAGCTTTATCTACCCTTGCTTCTTGGGTATTGCCTAACTATATAAGTAAGTTAAGAAATTAAAATTATTTTTTTTAGTAATGACGTATTGATGCTAACAAAATATCAGGATTTATACATAAAACTTGTAATTATGGTGCAATATAATTGTCTTAAGCAAATAGATTAGAAGTTAGTTTTTGAATACGCTATCTCATAAATAAGTAGGAAAAGTAGGAAAGGTGGGAAAAGTAGGAAAAGTAGGAAAATTAACAAAATAAGTTTTATCTCCAATAGGTATTGAATATATTTTTATCTCAACGAATAATCTTGTTATGTAAAATATAAACTTTATGTAAAGTTGATAGGATAGATATTTTTTGTAGATAATTAAGAAAAACTTCCAGAGATTAGTTGAATAAAAAGGAACTAGGCTTATATATGTATGTTTTTTTGCTCATTCAAATGGAAACTCTCGCAAAAATAATTTTTAAAGTTTCGGTAAATCACCGTAAACATACGAATAATCTAATAATTTTAGTGATACAGTCCTTTATTATCGGCTTTAGACACTCACTAATTAGGATAACGCCAACAAATTCTTCTTGTTATGGCTAGCAGCTATAGCTTCTATCTCTCAGTAATATTTATAGTTCAATTTTAAGAGGATGCTATTAAATACGTAATTTATTAAGTATACAGCACTTGCGTCTGTTATGAGGTACATCCTCAAAGCTGAAAGCTATGATAGGAAACGACTAAGAGGAAAGCTGTATTGCATAATAGCCGGAAGTGCTGTATAGGCGTGAATAGACATAAGAAAAAATAGCAAAAATTAATTGTGCAAAAGGTTATTAATTATGGGATGCCGATTAAAAGTCTTTCTGACTGAGCAAGAAAAGCTAACCTTAGAAGAGTTAAGAAAAGCCAAAGATGCTCCTCAACGCACTAAGGATCGCGCTCAAGTCTTATTGCTAAATAATCGTGGGTTAAAAAACGAGCAAATTGCTAAAGGCTTGAACTGGGCAATTTCAACAGTACGTCAAACCCTTCATCGTTGGGAAAAGATGGGTTTAGCTGGTCTGTGGGATGCTCCTGGTAGAGGTGGAAAACCTCGATATTCAGAATCAGATTTGGTTTATCTAGAAAATTGTTTAGCTCAAGAGTCGCAGACTTATAACTCTAAACAATTAGCAAAAAAACTCGCATCCGAACGTCAAGTGAGCTTGAGTGCAGATCGGTTACGGCGTGTACTTAAGCAAAGGGGAAGAAGGTTTGGAAGCGCACAAAAACAACCCCAGGAACAGAATAGACCTCTTGCAGAATTCATTTTGTGTTATGATGTTGGGTTTTTTCTTAATGCTAATGGCAAGAGATAATTGAGAAAGGCAATACCTAAAGCATTCAGAAGAGATGGCTACAATATTTCGTAGTAAATATCGCCAAAAAAAGATAGAATTAAATTCTGTTATTTCTATAAAATAAGGTTATAGATAAATGAAATATCAGTGCATCCAAAAGTTAAATCCAAGAGCATTTAAACGTCGCTTTGGAGTTAGAAGAAAAACTTTTAAGAGCATGGTTAAAACTATAAAATTATTCCAAAAGATTAATAAACACTCTAATACTGGTGCCAAACCTCTACTAGATATTGAGAAACAAGTTTTAGTTACCTTAGAATATTGGAGAGAATACAGAACTTACTTTCATATTGCAACTAGTTGGGGAGTCTCGGAATCAACTATTTGTCGCATTGTTCATCGCATAGAATCAGAACTGATGCAGTCAGGAATGTTTCGTCTTCCTGGAAAAAAAGCTTTGCTGCAAGGTTTAAGTCAGCCAGAAGTAGTAGTAATGGATGTAACTGAAACACCCATTGAGCGTCCAAAAAGAAAACAACAGGAATTTTATTCAGGTAAGAAAAAACGTCATACTCTCAAAAGCCAATTGATTATTAATCAAGAAACGGGCGAAATTATTTGCACTTTCTTTGGGAAAGGTCGCTGTCACGATTTTGCTTTATTCAAAGCTAGTGGAATTCATTTTCATCCCGAAACACAAGGTTTATACGATAGTGGTTATCAAGGAATTAATCAATATCATAGTAACAGTTACACTCCCAAAAAAAAGCCTAAAAAAGGAAACCTATCTATCTTAGAAAAAGACTATAATCGGGTTCTAGCAAAAGAGAGAATCGGTATTGAACACATCAATCGCCGTCTGAAAATTTTCAAGATTTTTGGCGATAGATATCGTAATCGCCGTCGTCGTTATGGTCTGCGTTGTAACTTACTAGCCTCAATTTACAACTACGAATTAAGTTTACCAGAAGCAAAATTCCAAACCCCCACCATAACATAAAAGTAATTCTGCAAGAGGTCTAATACTCAGTAGTCTGTCAAGCTAGTAATGAAAAGTTTGTAGTAAGCACTTTAGTGCTTATAAAATCAGGACTTCAGTCCTGACTACGAACTTTCTTACCCCAGATCAACGATAATTCGATCAATTAGTGTACCTCATAACTTCGGTAACTGCTGTAGCTAGCTTTTGAGGAGAGCTACACAGATTCACTATCCGCTTTTTTGGTCAGAATATCCAACTGAATTCTGACTCGTGAATCCTGAATTCTGTTTAGTCAAACAAAATCCACCTAAACATTAAATTGTTTGGTGGACTTGTTATTTATTCTTAGTGGATCCGAGCAGAGTCGAACTGCTGTCCAAATTGGGTATTGACCCCCCGCTCATTCACAGGTTTAGCCTTTCTGACCCTCAAGGCGGGAATCGTTCATTGTCCCGAACGTAGGATGCTCTGATTTAATCTTAGCTAGCAAGCCAACCAGAGAACGCTTACTAGAGCATCCGTTGGGGTTTGGTCTTCAGTCCTTAACGGAGTCAAACCGAAGACGCTCGAACCTATAAGAGGCGTTTAGGCAGCTACTAGAGCATCCTTACGAGCAAAGCTAACGATGTTATTCGCATTTACTTTTTGTTTGAGCCTTTGATTTGCGAGAGGAGACTCACTCTCGACCTGAATCACAGAGCAGCGTTCGCCAACCTGTCGAAACCGTGACGGACCCATGCGCTTCTATATTTCAATTATAATACGCAATTTGGGAATTCGTAATTTGTAATTATCAAAGTCTGGATATATGGCTCCAATTACTCAAAATAGCCAATCGCTAATTTTAAAACCATTAGCAATTGGCTATTTACCACGATCCACAACAAGTATTTTTCTAAGTTAGTGCTTCAGCACCACCTACAACCTCAAGGAGTTCTTGGGTAATTGCAGCTTGTCGAGCTTTGTTGTAAGACAGTGTGAGGCTATTAATCAATTCACCGGCATTTTCGCTGGCATTACTCATAGCTGTCATCCGCGCTGCTAGTTCACTAGCGGCAGATTCTTGTAGCGCTCGCAATAGCTGGTTACTCAGATACAGGGGCAATAGAGAATCGAGGATCTGTACTGGATCTTGCTCGAAAATCATGTCAGGAGCCAACGTGCGGACTTCCTTAGTCACTTTTTGACGCTCAACTTCAAATTTACCGCCACGGGTTGTCAAGCGGAAGATTTCGTCATCGCTTGCTTCTAGACCTTGTGGATCGAGTGGCAGTAAGGTTTGGATTACAGGACGTGAACTAACCAACGAAAGGAATCTGGTATAGATTAATTCAATGCGGTCAACTTCTTCCGAAAGGAACAAGGAAAGTAGTTGATCGGCAATTTGATTGGCTTCGGCGGCGGTGGGAATTTGCTCTAGACCGCTGTAAGTAGCATCAATGGGCTGATCGCGGCGTTGAAAGTATTGTGTTGCTTTGCGTCCGACTAGCACAAATTGATAGTTTAAACCTTCTGCCTTGATTTCTTTGGCGCGGTTTTCTGCACGACGGATAACGTTATTATTATAGCCGCCGCATAAACCGCGATCGCCTGAAATTACTAACAGCCCGACTGACTTAACTTGCCGTTTTTTCAGTAATGGTAGGTTTGCTTCTTCAAAGCGCAGACGGCTTTGCAAACCATATAATACTTGTGCCAAGCGATCGGCAAAGGGGCGAGTCGCTAGCACTTGTTCTTGCGCCCGACGGACTCTAGCCGCAGCTACGAGACGCATGGCTTCTGTGATTTTTTTGGTGTTTTTGACCGACTGGATGCGATCGCGTATTGATTTTAGATTGGCCATATTTTTAAGTTCTGAGTTAGGAGTTAGGAGTTAGGAGTTAAGAGTTAGGAGTCTTTCATTAACTTTTAACTCTTAACTCTTCGCTTCTAACTTTAATTACGCTGTAGCTTTGAAGGTCTTCTTGTATTCGGTAAGCGCTTCCTTCAAGGCTGCTTCTTCTGTGTCACCTAATGCTTTAGATGCTTGTACTCCTTGGGCATATTTACCACCCTTTAAGGACTCGCGCAGACCTTGGGTAAAGGTGGTGACTTTATCTACAGGTACATCATCTAAGTAACCATTAATACCTGCATACAAAATTGCCACTTGTTCATATACTGAAAGTGGCGAATTTTGTGGCTGCTTGAGAAGTTCGCGTAACCGTTGACCACGTGCCAACTGGTCTTGAGTGGCTTTATCTAAGTCAGAAGCAAATTGCGCGAAGGCTTGCAAGTCGTCAAATTGGGCTAATTCCAATTTAATTTTACCGGCAACTTTTTTCATTGCCTTGGTTTGAGCCGCAGAACCCACACGAGATACTGAAATACCAGGGTTTACAGCCGGACGGATACCAGCGTTAAACAAGTCAGAAGAGAGGAATATCTGACCATCGGTAATGGAAATTACGTTTGTGGGGATGTATGCTGAAACGTCGCCAGCCTGGGTTTCGATGATTGGTAGGGCGGTCATGCTGCCTTTACCTAATTCGTCACTCAGTTTTGCGGCTCTTTCTAGCAAACGAGAGTGAATGTAGAATACATCTCCGGGGTAAGCTTCGCGTCCTGGTGGGCGACGTAGCAGTAGGGACATTTGGCGATAAGCTTGGGCTTGCTTGGAAAGATCGTCGTAAATTACCAGGGTAGCTTTGCCTTTGTACATAAAGTACTCGGCAATACTTGCGCCTGTGTAAGGAGCTAGGTATTGTAGGGTTGCTGGTTCACTGGCGCTAGCAAAGACAACGACGGTGTAATCCATCGCGCCTTTTTCTTGCAATGTCTGCACCACGTTAGCAACTGTGGAGGCCTTTTGACCGATCGCAACGTAGACACAAACTACATCTTCTGATTTTTGGTTGATGATGGTGTCGATCGCGATCGCAGTTTTACCGGTTTGGCGATCGCCAATAATCAATTCCCGTTGACCGCGGCCGATGGGAATCATTGAGTCAATAGCTGTGATCCCAGTTTGCATGGGTTCGTGTACAGATCGACGAGCAATGATACCTGGTGCTGGAGATTCAATTAAACGGCTTTCTGAAGATTTGATTTCTCCCTTCCCATCGATGGGAAGACCCAAAGCGTTTACAACTCGTCCAATTAAGGCTTCTCCTACGGGTACTTGGGCAATTTTACCAGTGGCGGTTACAGAACTACCTTCTTGAATTTCCAGCCCTTCACCCATTAACACCGCGCCGACGTTATCTTCTTCTAAGTTCTGGGCGATGCCAATTGTGCCATCTTCAAATTCTAAGAGTTCCCCAAACATAGCCTTTTCTAGACCATAGATCCGGGCAATACCGTCACCTACTTGAAGAACAGTACCAACGTTAGCAACTTTGACCTCTTGATCGTATTGCTCGATTTGTTGTTGGATAATACTACTAATTTCGTCAGGTCTAATTGATATACTCATGTGTCTATCTTGTTTGCTTTCGAGACTGAATTCAGTGCTGAATGATGTTACCGCATAGCTAGGGTTTAGCTCGTGCTGAGTTAAAAGAGCAAAGGTTAAAAGTTAAAATAAATTACTATTTACTTAACTCCTAACAGACGCGATTAATCGCATCTCCTAACTTTCTAGCTATTAGTTAAGCGCAATGAAAGGCGGCGCAGTTGACCCCGAATACTGGCATCAATTACCTGTGAGCCTACTTTAATAATCACGCCACCAATTAACTCACTATCTACCTTGGTTTCGAGTTCTACCTGGCGAGCATTACTGATGGCAATCACTTTTTCTGTAATTGCTTGCTGTTGAGCTTCTGTGAGGGGAACGGCTGAAATGACTTCCGCTAATACGGTTTGATTCAGCTGCCGCAACAGCGCCAGATATTGTTGAAAAATCGATTCCAAGAATGCAATGCGGCGTTTGTCTACTAGCACTAACAAAAAGTTGCGTAAGTAGGGGTTAGCGCCTTCACCGAGTATTTGTTTGATGAGAGCTTTTTTGTTCTCAGACTGAATAAACGGGTTGCTGAAGAAGTTGTGTAGCTGTTTGTCTGCCCTAAGCAGTCCCAGAAAAGTCCGTGCATCTTCCCCGAACTCTTCTGTCAAATTTTTCGATTGCGCTATTGACAAAAGCGCCTGTGCATAAGGCTGGGCGACTTCGACTGCGGCTACTTGACTTGTCATACATTGCCTCCCAGTTGTGCGATGCTGCGATCGATTAAACCTTGTTGAGCATCGTCGGCAATCCCACCTTTAAGTTGTGATTCGACTTTTTGCAATGCTAGTGTAGCAACTCGTTGCCGTAGTTGAGCGATCGCTCGCTCGGTTTCGGTATTTAAATCTGCTGCTGCTGTTTGTTTCAAGCGTTCTACGTCTTGCGCTGCCTTTACTAACAAGGCTTCTTTTGATTTTTGGGCGTTTTCTACGGCTGATTGGCGGATACGTTCTGCTTCTGCCTGAGATTGCTTCAACTGCTCTTGCGCTTTGGAAAGGGCAGTCTTTGCATCTTTTAAGCGCCCTTCTGCTTCCTGAATTGCGGTGGCAATATTGGATTGTCGCTCGTTCAGGATATTGCTTAAAACTTTACGTCCGAAGTAGAATAATATACCAATCAGAATCGCTAGATTGATCAGATTGGTTTCAAAAATGTCTAAGTTTAGACCGAAACCACCTTCTGCTGCGCCTTCTGCCAATTCAGAGTGAACAGCGTTCGCTTCTGCGGCAAGTAATAAGAATGTCCCCATGATATCCATTTACAAGTGCGCTGCTCGCTTGCTAATACGTTGTATTTTCCCGAAGGGAAATTAAGTATCTATTTCCCCAAGGGAAGGAAATTTAAGTATCTTTTCCCAGAAGGGAAAAAGTGCCTTTTTTTGACACTTAATTAAGCGCTCTGGACTAGGGGCCAGTTGCGCGTATGCTTTACACAGAAACAATCCCGTTAGCTTATCTAACTGGAGTTGGCCCCAATAGTTTTTCTAGAATCTGCCTGCTGAGAGCATCAACTTGTTGCTCTAAGGTGTTAAAAGCTTGTTGCTTTTGTTGTTCTATTTCAACAGAAGCTTGTTCTCGTTGAGACTGAGCTTCTTTTTGGGCTTCAGCGATTTTTTCGGCAGTAATTTTCTTAGCTTCAAGTTGAGCGGCTTCTACAGTAGCTTGCGATTGTCTGCGAGCGTCTGCGAGTTGCTGCTCATATTCTGTAGCCAAGCGCTCGGCTTTAGCCAAGCTTTCTCGCGCCTCAAGGGTATTCGTTCGGATATAATTATCGCGATCGTCTAGTACCTTGGTCAGTGGCTTATAGAAAATTGCATTCAACAAAGCTGCTAATAGCAGGAATTGCAATGCCATGAAGGGCAAGGTAGCATCGAAATCAAACATTTGTCTCCTCTTTGGCTGGAGTAGCATTTTTCATGGCTAGCAAAGTCATCCAACCTTTGATATTTTAGAGACCCATAGCCAACAAGGGTCAACGGAACATTAAAACTATTAAGATACCCAAAACATTTTGATTGTAGAGGCGTGATGATTCACGTCTCCACACTCACAAAATTTTCAGGTCTTATGCGAAGGGGTTAGCAAACAGCAATACCAAGGCAATTACTAGACCATAGATAGTCAAAGATTCCATGAATGCCAAGGTTAATAGCAGAGTACCGCGAATTTTTCCTTCTGCTTCAGGTTGACGAGCAATACCTTCTACTGCTTGTCCAGCAGCGTTACCTTGACCAATACCAGGGCCAATTGCAGCTAAACCAATCGCTAAAGCAGCAGCGAGAACTGAAGCAGCCTGAACTAATGGATCCATGTTGATTTTCCTTGCTTTGATTACAAAACTAACAGACATTACGTTAACGATTAGAAACGTGGTTTTCACGCTGCACATGAGTTATTCGATCGCGCTTTGCGATGTTTTGAGCGAATATGCTCTTCTTGACTGTGCTATCAACTGAGAAGTTTAATGCTCCTCATGCTCATCTCCACCATGTCCCTCCATTGCCTCATGAATGTATGCTCCGGCTAGGGTGGCGAAAACCAGGGCTTGAATGGCGCTGGTAAATAAACCCAAGGCCATTACAGGCAGAGGTACAAAGAGAGGAACTAGCAGCACCAATACCGCAACTACCAATTCATCCGCCAAAATATTACCAAATAGCCGGAAGCTTAGGGAGAGGGGTTTGGTGAAATCTTCAAGAATTGCGATCGGCAACAAAATGGGTGTTGGCTCTATATATTTCTTAAAGTAGCCTAAACCCCGCTTGCTAAAACCTGCGTAAAAGTACGCTAAGGATGTTAGCAGTGCCAATGCAACAGTCGTATTGATGTCGTTGGTGGGAGCAGCCAATTCGCCCGAAGGTAGCTTGATGAGCTTCCAGGGAATTAGCGCACCCGACCAGTTCGATACGAAAATAAACAAGAACAATGTGCCAATAAATGGCACCCAAGGTCGGTACTCTTTCTCACCAAGTTGGTTTTTGGCCAAATCACGAATAAATTCTAGGGCGTATTCCATCAAATTCTGGATGCCCTTGGGAATTCTTTGTGCGTTGCGAGTAGCAGCTATTGAAGCCACTACTAAAATGCTAATCACAAACCATGAGGTGAGGAAAACTTGCCCATGAATTTTAAGATTGCCTAATTGCCAGTAGAAATGATGACCTACTTCTAATTCGGCGAGGGGAAAAGAATTAAAGGCGTTTAAGAGACTAAGCATTTGCATTCTTCAAGCATTTTCCCCAACAAGCGAGGATGGGATTACTATCTTTGTGAGCCTGACTTTTTAAGAATCAGGAAGGAACGCAATTTGCACCATATAGACGAGGAGTGTAGCTTTGTAAGTTAGAAATCCCAAAAATATGGGCAAAATCTGTAGTTCACGCCATTGAGTTGCTACGATCATGACTCCCATAAATAGAGCAAAACGAGTTTTGCTCAAACTGGTTTTCTCACTACCAAGTTGCTCAACGTCTCTAGCCAACATTTTTAAGTAAACCACACCTGTACACGCCCCAATTAAATAATTTAGGGCAATGTTTAAGGAATAAAAAATCCACACAGAGATAAAAATAACCCCCGTCAAGACAAGCGTGATTACCAACAATCGCTGGAAGAGTTGATGAAACTCTTGCATAGAGTTACCTGATTCTGTATCTCCAGAACCAGTTTTAGCATCTTGTTGCGTTGTCGGAGTGGGCGCAATTGATTCGTCTGACAAGCTCACGAGACTCGAAACCAGTACAGCTAAATTATGATGACTGCACATTCAGTCAGATGAATCATATCACGATGCGGTAACAATACTTTAGGAAAAAACAATTAACTTCTTGGCAACGTTAGACAGTCAGTAAAATCGCGCTCTCAGAAGCGAGAGAGCGGCTGATGATGTAAAAGACTGTGCGGGTGAATAATCAATAATCGCTGCCTGAAAATTCAAAATTTCTTCCAATTTCAGCTTTTTTGAGTGGATTATTGTCCTCCAAAGTTGTTACATAGCATCTTGGTGTTTGAATTAATGGGGTGTCAATAAAATCAACTGGTGCTTGAGGAGTGTATGGACTTACCGCAAATCATAAATCGGAGAGTAGCGGCTTGTCATTAAACATCGCACCACTGCTGAATTTCAGAAAACTCCAACTTTGGGGATGCAGAATACCTGTTTGTTGGTCACTTTCCTAATTTACATTAATTTACCAAAAGTGGTGATGGCGATCGCTCTTCACCAAAATAGTGCTGAGTAAAAAAGTAAACAGGATGAAAGTCAAGTCTAAAATGAAGCAGGTGTCAATAAAATCAGCTGCTGCTCAAGAAGTTTTCTGACCTCATCCAATCCCAGTTGCCCATCTGCCAAAATCTCTGCAACTGTGGAATTCGCATCACACTTTTGCATAAATTCAAACTCTACTACAGATAAATTAACAATTTGGTAATTGTAATTAAAGAAGCATTGACTAGGAAATCCTTCGATGCAAGGATTAAGTTCGGGAATCGCTGCTAATAGCGCCTTATCGTCTGACCAGTCAGCTTTGACTAAAGGAGGACGACCGAGGAAAAATTCGTAATGAGTTACTTCTGGATCTAGTAATTCTATCAGACGGTAAAGCTGGCGATCGCTCAAATCTTTTGCCCGTTCTACTAACTCCGGTGCTTTGCCCAAAAGCCTGTCTAAATCCCAGAAACTCGGATTCGAGAAACCAACGAACTCCAATCCCGAAGCATCAATTAATTCAAACAGTGTCTCAATGTTGTAGTCAATTTCCTGGGGATGAACGTACATATCAGCAAAATGTTCATCCTTGTGATTTTCTAATGACCAGCGTTGTTTTTCGGATTTGACAATTCGGTTATTTTCTGGTAAAGAGGCAAATATTTGTCGTCCAACTTGGACACCATCGCGGTAGTCGCCTTTTTTATCACCTTGAATAAGTGCGATCGCTTTTTGCATGAGTTGAATTTCCCAGCGTCCCAATTCCCCATACACAAAAATGTGCATCAAACCGCCTGGGGCTAACTTTTTCGCCAAAGCTTGAATACCGCGAATGGGATCGGGGGTATGGTGCAAAACGCCAACGCAGTTGATTAAATCAAACTCACCCGGTAACTGTTCCACATCAAACAAACTGAGGTGATGAAATTCAACGCGGGTAGCCCCAGAACGCTGACAACGTTCTTTGGCTACAGCCAAAGTGCCAGTACTGAGGTCAATTCCCACAACAGAAGCCTGGGGGTTGAGGTGAACCAAGTACTCTGTACTTACACCAGTACCGCAACCTGCATCTAAAATCCGAATATCTTGTCTTTGAGGTTTTTGACCTGTGCAGAAATTATGAGCAGCTAGCCAATTCCAGCGCCAGTTGTAGCCTGGAGGTGGTTCATCTAACAGGGCTTCAGGCGGAAAGGGGTAGGTATTGTAGAGTTTGGCAACAGCAGCACTAACAGTTTGGGAATCGGACATGATAAGTAAATTTTGGGGCAATTCTGAGTTTATCGAATATTTGATGCTTGCAGCCAAGAAGTTTTACCACCCGTTTACAGGAAATTGAGTTAAGCTGGTTTGTTGTATAAATTTTACATTTGGCATTAACAAATGGTTGCTCAACAAATATACCACTTATGAATAAACCCGTTCATAAAATTCTCTTTGGCAGTCCTGGAACTGGCAAAAGCCACAGAATAGTTTCAGAGATTATCCCTAATTACTTAGGTATAGATGAATCTACTAATCCTGAAAATATTATCAAAACAGTTTTTCACCCAGAATATACCTATGGGGATTTTATGGGCAAATTAATACCGATTACGATGAGATCGGGGAAAGTAGAGTACAACTACTATGAAGGACATTTTTTAAAAGCACTATCTCAAGCTTATAAGAATATTAAAGAAGCCTACGATAAAGAAGGTAAGCAACTAAACCAACCGAAAAATGTTGCTCTTGTGATTGATGAAATAAATAGAGGTAACTCCTCAGCTATATTTGGTACTGTTTTTCAGCTTTTAGATAGAGATGAAGATGGTTGGTCAAGTTACGGTATTAATCTAACTGTTATTGAATTTTTAAAGCTATTAGAATTGATAGGAACTAAATTTAGTTATGATGACAGAGGAAACATCAATGAGTATAAATTGCAACCTTACGAAGGAGTTGCTAGGCTAGAAACATTACAAAAGAAAATTGAATTTTTAAGATTTGATTTAGTAAATAGAATTATCAAAATTCCTCCTAATCTTTCTATCCTTGCTACTATGAACACTTCTGATAATTCCATTTACTTCATGGACAGTGCATTCAAACGTCGTTGGGACTGGGAATTTGTTAACTGGGATGAGACTAAGCCTAATACAGCGACGTATGGTAAAGGAGGAATCTTAGAGGAAAAGGAATGGAAAAAGCTTATTAAAAACCTTAATAACTTTATCAAAAGCCATCATGCCTCAATTCGAGGAATTGAAGACAAGCAAATCGGATATTATTTTATCAAACAGCCTGTAACTGCTGAACAAATCCAGAATAAACTAATGTTCTTTCTATGGGACAGTGTGTTTAATCGTGATAAAAAGCCACTGGTGGATCTTCTGAAGGTAACAAAAGATAATCTAGTAACTTTTGGAGATTTCACTAAACTACATAATGCTTTTATCAAGAATATAATGAACCTTGCTGATTGATTTTGGTATTACAATTTAAATTTGAAAAACTAGCCTCTATGTTGAACGAGCCATGTTTGACTTCTCAAGCCTTAATATAGTCAAAAATACAAACGATTTTTTTATTGGTATTCGTAAGTCTAAATTTGAAGATAATTTTGAGTTTTGTCTGCCAAATGGCTTTGATAATTTCCCAGAGGGTGACTTCGATGCAGTACGAAATTTATTTTTCAAAATGTATCGCACCTTTCGCAAATTTGAGCGTGATAATTTAGATAACACAAGATTCAACATCAATAAACCTGATTTTCAACAGCAGCAAGATCAAACAACTCTTTCATCTGGTGGAGTCAAGATGCAAACAGAGGAAGGAGATGTTTGTGTACTCTACAGTAAGATTAAAATGATTGAGCGAGTTTTGGAAGCCTACGATGAGCTTGCGATAAATTCAATTCAAAAGAAAGTTAAACGTAGTGAAGACATCGAATATTCTCAGATCCACAAGTATCTAGATCGCGCTATTTATCTAAAAGACAATTCAAACAACGATGTAATCTATGTTGAAGCAATGGATCTGCCACGTTCGACAGTACGCTATGAAAGCACTGATATTGTAAATCTGTATTGCTATATTCTAGATGAGATTATAGAGCAGTTAGATAGTGATGTACCAGATAACATTAAAGCACGTACTCAAGATATACGCTTTCTTGCCCAAGGCTTTAAGGAAGATTATCTAACTAGCAACCAATCTATTTTTGCCAAAGATGCCTTTGAAGAGACTATTAGTATTCTTAAAGAAGCCCTAGATAAGATAGATAAAAATACTTTATACAAAGATGCTGACTATTGGGGGCTTTACGAAGCTATTGAAACATTCCTTTACGGCGAGCTAAATCCTGAGCAAGGCGATGGTGAATTCTGGGGAGTATATGGGTTTTCCCTAATTTGGGAAGATATGTGCAACACCTATTTTTTTAAAAAACACCGCGACGAAATTTGCTATGCAGATACAGACATATCTCTAAAAGGATATCAGAACTTAGAAAGAGAAGGAGAAGAAAAAAATCGAGTTGGAAACTGCAAAGCCAATGGCGGAAGTTTATATTGGAATCAATGGGTTTACTGCACAAGTTTAACAAATTCTAACAAATTAGGAAAAATCCAAGATAAACTTGAATGGAACGAGCTACTTTGCATTGAATTTGATTTAAATCCTAGACAATTTGTTTACTCGCATTCTAAATATAATCAGTCTGAGAAACGAGTTAGAAGTAAAGTACTACGTCGATTCATACGTCCTGATTTAATTTTAGAAACCCAGGCTGAAAAAGTAGATAATAACTTTCAAGAGAGTAAATCTATAAAAATAATTGATTATAAAGATTTACCATTAAAATTCTATATTAATAAAAAACTCTCTCAAAAGTCGGCCAAGAAATACAGGTATGACATAATCAAGCAACTTACCTATGAATACATTTTACAGCAAAAATGTGAGGTTTCTGCAAGTGAGTTTTTTATTCCTTATTACTACGATATAGCACTATCTAATCCATTAGGTGAATTAGAGCCGGGCCTAAACCTTCAGGGTATAAAAATATTTAGAGCAAATTTTTACTTAATACAAAATTTCTATTTAGAAGATAATTTATGAATTATAAGTTAAATATTATTGGAACTCATTCAGCAAATTCAGCCCTTGAGAGTATTTATGTTCCTTTTCTGTCCTTTGCTAACGAAGAACAAAAAAAACTTATAGAAAATTATATATTTCTGCAAATAGATAAGTTTTTTGAAAAACTTTATCCTACTGGTGTCATCCGATCTCAATTATCGTATTCAAAACTTATTACAGAAGAAGATTTTAAAAAAGTTAAGATAGCCTATTTTTATGATAACTTATTCCATGATTTAGAACGAGACTCTGATGGCAAATTAAAATTAAAAATTAAATGGAGTATCACTTTTGATGAAAAATGTACTCCGATTCAACTAGTAAATATTCCTCCATCTTATCGTGGATATAAACATAAGGTTAACGATTTTTCTGATAAAGACACGCAAGGTCGTCCGCATCGAAAATACGGTACTATAGAAATTAATGGAAAACCAGTATTTTACTATATCTATTTTACACTTCAGGAAATACTAGATGTAGCTAAACAAAAATCCATATAATGATTTACAACCAATCAGAGTTTAATTTACGCTGTGAATGGGGCGCACAAGGAGTTGCTCAACTTGCTCCCATCAGTGATGTAATTGTGATAGTTGACGTTCTCTCTTTTTCTACCTGCGTGGAAATTGCCACCAACAACGGCGGAATCATTTTTCCCTACGCATATAAAGATGAATCAGCCATAGATTATGCCAAATCAGTGCAAGCAGAGTTGGCAAGTCAGAGACAACGTTGGACAACAACTGGATATTCTCTCTCGCCAAAATCGGTAGCTGAAATTCCTGCTGGAACTAGACTAGTTTTACCTTCACCTAATGGTTCTTTTCTGACTTTACATACAGGGAATACACCAACTTTGGCTGGTTGCTTGCGAAATTGCCAAGCTGTAGCGGAGTTTGCTCAAAAGTATGGCGATAAAATCGCTGTGATTCCTGCCGGCGAGAGGTGGAAAGAAGATGGTAGCCTCCGCCCTGCATTTGAAGATTTAATTGGTGCTGGGGCAATTCTCAGTTATTTAGATGGCAGTTTATCACCAGAAGCCGAAGTTGCTGTAACAACATTTCAGGTTCTTCAGTACCTGTTATGCCAAATTATTAGTTAAACATCAAAACTAGACTTTAAAATCAAGCTTAGAACGCTTAAGTCCCAAGAATGGACTAAAATGTTAAAAACAATGCTTGCTTTTCTTGTGCAGCAATGTTTTCAGTTTTTTAGCAGATTAATTTGGCATACTAAGTACTGAAGAGCCACATTTCAAGCTTTCCAGCAGGATTTACTGGGGTACTTGAAAAAATGTAGTTCGGGTAAAGAGTTGATTGAAAAAGGTTTTGAGTCAGATGTTGAACTGTCTGCCGCCTACAATATTAGTGATTGCGTACCTTGGTTTACTAATAATGCTTATGTCAATTCCAGGCTACACAATTAATTAAAGGTCGCACTGATTAGTTTGGCAATATCTGGCATTTTTTATAAACTCTTGCAACTTATTCAAGGGAATTATCTGAAATGATGTTCCATCCTGCACCGCCGCAGTGATGTAAGCAAACTTTTGCCCGCGATAATACTGGTCACGTCCAACTTTGGTGACATACTGAGACTTCTGGAAGTCATTAGCAATATTAGAAGTATAAATATTTTGTAACAGTTTCACTGCTTTGGCATTTTTTGTGGTGAATTTGATGCTTGAGTCACCACTAACGGTTATTCCTTCTTTAGTCACTGTCCCATTTTGAGAAGTGACATCAGCATAGAAGTATAAATTTCCCTTTGTACCATCATAGCCGTGAGCTTCGCTGTTGTATCTCAGAGTTGGTAATTGCGATCGCGTTTTCGCCCACTTCACAACGGTGCTAATGTTTTGTTCTGGAAGCGCATTTGCCGGAGTGACGGCTAAAATAACTGCGATCGCAGACAGAGTAACATTGAATAAATAGTTAAATTTAGAACTTTTGTTCATAGTATTTTCCCCTTAGAGAACGCTGATAGCTAAAGCTACAACCGCCATCTTTTGAGAACTATTTCCAGGTGGCGTTATTTTTTAATATTTAGTTATCAGTAACAAAAACAACTTAACATCGACGAATGACTACTGTCCAGCGATCGCTACTGACTGAAGGAAATTTGGTTTCAACTAAGATTTTGTAACAGTTGCAATAATCGTAAAATAGATACTGTCATAAACATCAAAATAAAGGTTTTCGGCATCAGTAGACCATGCCTAGCCTATTTCCTAGTTACAAAACTTAGATTTGATCTCAGCCAAACAAGAGTATGTACTCTTAAGACTGCATGTATCTAAGCTACAGGTTCTACACACTTCTTAATAAACCAGCCTTGAGAACGCAAAACGTTCTAATCTAAAAGCTAACCGGGTTAATTTACTGGCAGTTTTGCAGGCAGTACTCTCAAGCTTATAAAGCACAGAGACACCGATGTGTCAAGCCTCAAAACGACCCAGACTTAACACATAAATGATTATGATGGGAGTTTTACAAATCCGATGAGTGTTAAGGCAAGTGGTGGAAGCTCAGTTGCGCGTCCGCAACTATATCAAACCCTAGCTGTAGCGACAATTATCCAAGCCGAGCAGCAAGACCGCTTTTTGGGAAGTGGTGAATTAAATGAACTGGCAAGCTATTTTGCATCTGGTGCAAAGCGTTTAGAAATTTCTCAGACGCTTACCGATAATGCCGAGATTATTGTGTCTCGCGCTGCCAACCGGATTTTTGTCGGTGGTTCGCCAATGGCTTTTTTAGAAAAGCCCAGAGAAATAGAAATAGTACCTGTTAGTGCTGGTGCTAATGTTCAACAAGGGATGCAACTAGGAACTGTAACCTACGTTGAAAGTCGTGGTGGGTTTCTAGAAAATTTACGATCGATATTTAACTCATCCCCCAGTGGCCCTGTACCCGCAGGTTTCAGACCAATTAACATTGCTCGATATGGCCCGAGCAACATGGCCAAGAGCTTGCGGGATTTATCCTGGTTCTTGCGCTACGCTACTTATGCGATCGTTGCTGGCGACCCCAACATCATAGCGGTGAACACACGGGGTTTGCGGGAAATAATTGAAAATGCCTGCTCTGGTGAAGCAACGCTAGTAGCTTTGCAAGAAATCAAAGCTGGGTCACTTTCTTTTTTCCGCAACGATGCTGAGGCTACAGAAATTGTGTCTCAGTACATGGATGTTTTGTTAACCGAATTCAAAGCAGCCACACCTTCAAATAAAGTTCGCCAACGCCCCTCTAGCGACCAACAAGGGTTAGCACTGCCGCAAATTTACTTTAATGCAGCAGAACGCCGTCCCAAGTTTGTGATGAAAACTGGGTTGTCAGCTAGCGAAAAAAATGAGGTAATCAAAGCGGCATATCGGCAACTTTTTGAACGCGATATTACCCGTGCTTATAGCTTGTCTATATCTGACCTAGAATCCAAGGTAAAAAATGGCGACATCTCCGTAAAAGAGTTTGTCCGCCGTCTAGCTAAATCTCCCCTTTACCAAAAACAGTTTTACCAGCCTTTTATTAACAGCCGAGTTATCGAACTAGCTTTCCGTCACATTCTAGGACGGGGGCCAAGTAGCCGCGAAGAAGTACAAAAATACTTCTCGATTATTTCTAACGGTGGTCTGGCAGCCTTAGTCGACGCCTTAGTAGATTCTGCTGAATACGGCGACTATTTTGGTGAAGAAACAGTACCCTACCTTCGGGGTCTTGGTCAAGAAGCACAAGAATGTCGCAACTGGGGCCCGCAGCAAGACCTGTTTAATTACAGTGCGCCTTTCCGCAAAATACCTCAGTTCATCACCACATTTGCGGCTTACGAACAGCCGCTACCAGACCAACATCCTTACGGTTCTGGTAATGACCCCTTGGAAATTCAGTTTGGGGCGATTTTCCCGAAAGAAACTCGCAACCCCAGCACCCGTCCGGCTCCTTTTGGCAAAGATACCAAGCGTATCCTGATTCACCAAGGGGCAGGGATTAATAACCAAAATAGTAATCCCAACGCGCGGGGTGAGGCTCCTGGTACTCTAGGCCCCAAGGTGTTCAAATTAGATCAACTGCCTGGTACTAGAGGTAAAAAAGCTGCCAAAAACTCTAGCGTCAGATACTCCGAAAGCTCGACGCAAGCACTGATCAAAGCTGCTTACTTGCAAGTTTTTGGTCGTGATTTATACGAAGGTCAGCGCCCGAAGGTATTGGAAATTAAGCTGGAAAACGGCGACATCTCTGTACGAGAGTTTATCCGTGCTTTGGCTAAGTCGGATGTATTCCGCAATCTGTACTGGTCATCGCTCTATGTTTGTAAAGCGATCGAGTATATTCACCGCCGCTTGTTGGGTCGTCCGACTTATGGCCGTCAAGAAATCAACAAGTACTTTGATCTTGCTGCCAAACAGGGCTTTTACGCGGTAGTTGATGCCATTATTAACAGCGTAGAATACAACGAAGCATTTGGTGAAGATACAATTCCTTACGAACGGTATCTGACTCCTGGTGGTGTATCAGGGCGACAATTGCGCGTTGGTAGTATTCGTGAAGATGTTGCGGCCAAAGTTCAGAAGGAAGTAACGCCAACCTTTGTGACATTGGGTACAGTCACAGAAAATCGATCAGAACCAGATATTCAATTCCGCATTAATCAAGGCGTTAGCAAGCAACGCGAACAAACCAAAATCTTCAAATTGGTGGCGAATACCAGTGATAAAGTTGCAGTGCAAACTTTGATCAGTGCTGCGTATCGTCAGATATTTGAGCGGGATATTGCACCCTACATCGCCAAAAATGAATTTACGGTGTGGGAAAGCAAGCTGGGGAATGGCGAAATTAGTGTGAAGGAATTTATTGAAGGTTTGGGTTACTCTAACCTCTATCTGAAAGAATTCTACACACCTTACCCCAACACCAAGGTGATTGAGTTAGGAACCAAACACTTCTTAGGACGTGCGCCATTAGACCAAGCAGAAATCCGCAAGTATAACCAGATTCTGGCTACTCAAGGGATTCGTGCCTTTATTGGTGCTTTGGTAGATAGTGTGGAATACAACCAGGTCTTCGGTGAAGATACGGTTCCTTACCGTCGCTTCCCAACCCTACCGGCGGCAAACTTCCCGAATACCGAAAAGCTTTACAACCAGCTTACCAAGCAAAACGATGACGTAGTTGTGCCTAGCTTTAAGCCAGTACAGCCGCGCGTCGGATCGACTACTACCGAGCTTTTGTCCCAGGCGATCGCAGATATAGCAGCCCAAACAAACGGTATCAACAAGAGCAAGCCCGCCTTTGCTGAACTGGGTCGTTCCTACAACGATGGTAGTGGACAACCCGTGGAACTAAGTGTGCGTAAACATGCACGCATTTACCGTCTAACGGAAAGCGCAAACCAATCCGAAACACAACAGGCAATCAACGCCATTTACTGCCAGGTATTGGATGTATTTAGCGGTGAAGTTCCTGATAATTTCCGCCGTACTGACCTAGATAGCAAGCTCCAGAATGGTGAAATTTCTGTGCGCGAGTTTGTGCGCGAACTAGCTAGTTCCGAAATCTATCGTCAGCGCTTCTTGTCACCTTATCCTCATGCCAAGGTCATTGAGTTCCTCTTCCGTCATCTGTTGGGGCGTACACCCGCAACTCAGGAAGAAATTCGCCAGTGTAACCAGTTGCTAGCTGATAGTGGTTTGTCGGCTGCTGTAGAAGCAATAGTCGAGAGCCAAGAATATAGCCGCTACTTCGGTGAAGATGTTGTCCCTTACAACCGCTTCCCATCTCTGCCAGCAGGTAACTACCTTGGCAGTGTAAAGGTGGCTGAGTAGGTAATAGGTTACAGGGTACAGATTATTTTCTGCGATCTTTACCCTGTAACCTTCGTAACCTTTCGTAATATCGCTCTCAGATTACTGCTAAAACAGGGAATTCTGAAAGGTAATATTACAAAGTATTAAGAGCAGTCATAAATGCTCAACAGAATGCCGGAAAATGTTTTGCGGAAGGTAACTGAGTTTGAAAGCTTGTGTACTTGTGTGGACTCAAGCAAACTCGTAATTTATTAGCCGTAGCAGTTATGAAACTGTTGTGTCTAAAAGAACAAGAAAACAAACTCAGTAAACCGAATTTAAAGTCGCACCAGTTTAATCAAATCCTGGTTTCATTCGTATTGGAGGAATCCATTAATGAGTATTGTCACGAAAGCTATCGTGAATGCTGATGCAGAAGCCCGCTACCTCAGCCCTGGTGAGTTAGATCGGATCAAATCCTTCGTTGCAAGTGGTGAGCGCCGTGTACGGATTGCTCAAATTTTGTCAGAAAATCGTGAACGTCTTGTTAAGCAAGCTGGCGATCAACTGTTCCAAAAGCGTCCTGATGTAGTGTCTCCTGGTGGAAACGCTTACGGTCAAGAATTGACTGCTACTTGTCTGCGTGACCTAGATTACTACCTCCGCCTCGTTACCTACGGTATCGTTGCTGGTGATGTTACACCTATCGAAGAAATTGGTGTTATCGGTGCCCGTGAACTATACAAGTCCTTGGGAACCCCTATTGATGGTGTTGCTGAAGGTATCCGTGGGCTGAAGAATGTAGCTGGTACATTGCTGTCTGGTGATGATGCTAGTGAAGCTGGTAGCTACTTCGACTACCTAGTTGGCGCTCTTCTAGGATAGGGTAAAGCTGTTTACCTACTGAAACAGAAGTATTGCAATACGGTTGGAAATAAGGAATTAACAACATGGCTCAAGACGCAATTACCGCTGTCATTAACTCCGCAGACGTTCAAGGTAAATACCTCGACTCTTCTGCTTTAGAGAAGCTAAAAGGCTACTTCGCTACTGGCGAACTGCGAGTACGTGCTGCTAGCACCATCAGCGCTAACGCTGCTGCGATCGTTAAAGAAGCTGTAGCAAAATCTTTGCTATACTCTGACATCACCCGTCCCGGCGGCAACATGTACACAACTCGCCGTTATGCTGCTTGCATCCGCGATTTGGACTACTACCTCCGCTATGCCACCTACGCTATGTTAGCTGGCGATCCTTCCATTTTGGATGAGCGCGTATTAAATGGCTTGAAGGAAACCTACAACTCTTTAGGAGTTCCCGTTGGTGCTACCGTGCAAGCTATCCAAGCAATCAAGGAAGTAACCGCTAGTTTGGTTGGTTCCGATGCTGGTAAGGAAATGGGTGTTTACTTAGACTATATCTCTTCTGGCTTAAGCTAAGAGCTAGTTTGCGCTTAAGAATTTAGGTGCGGCTTTATTAAGGTCTGGAAATCAGCCGTGAGTGCTAGAACGTTATATTGCTTATCTTGGTAAATTATCAGAGATGAGTGTTGGTGGTCTAGTATTGATGTTTGATTTCCAGCCTTGGAATCATTAAAAGATTTGCACTCAAGATTTTGAGATAAAAAAAAGTTTTCACAAAGTATACAGGAGATTTTCAAAACATGGCCCGTTTTTTTAAAATTACTGCTCTAGTTCCCAGCCAAACCCGAATTCGTACCCAACGCGAACTGCAAAATACTTACTTCACTAAGCTGGTTCCTTATGAAAATTGGTTCCGCGAACAACAACGTATTCAAAAAGCAGGTGGCACAATCATTAAAGTAGAACTGGCAACTGGTAAGCAAGGCGCTAATACTGGCTTGTCGTAATCTGTAAATAGAATATTATTTTAGGGAATTGGTAAGAGGTCGGTAAAGACCTCTTTTTTTGTTGAGAATTGATAGTATAAAAAATCTGTTAATTAGTCATATAGAGACTATCGCAAAGTTTATGAATCTAGAGCTATGGCAATACTGTTCAGTTAAGCCTAAAAAATAACTCCTCTGACAAAAGCATTCGTCAGCGATACTATCTTAAATAAGACTAATCTCACCAACGTTAATTTGAGCAATGCCCGTTTATATAATAGTGATGTAAATGGCGCAGTTATCGCTAATACAGCACTTGCGACTGCTATGAGGTACGCACACAGTCTCAAAAGTTAGGATAGGAAAGGGATATGGGTAAAATTGTGCTTCATAATAGCCGGAGGTGCTGTATTGATTTAAGCGGTGCTGATGTGTTTAATACTGCCATTAGCGTCGGTGGTGAATACGAATGGTGAGTTATGATTTCAAAGTGATGAGTTAAGAGTTAGATTCAACTCCTAACCCTGCACTTACGAAGTTTTACTCACCAGTAATAGACAGTTCATCAACCCAGATTTTTGGGCAAACTCCCCCTGGGGTTAACTCACCCTCTTTCTCTACATAAATAATTGACTTTAAGAGTTCCAAGAAATCGCCGGCAACAGTTGCAGACTCAATACTCGTCCTGACACCCTTATTCACTAGCCAACCATCAAATGGCAAAGAAAAAGAACCCTGCAAGGATTTAACTCCCGCATGGAGAGCTTGTAAATCATCGATAAAAATCACATTTTCAGCAGTTTCTAAACTTAACTCTTCTTCAGGAGTTGCTGTTGTGAAAACGTGATAAAAATTGGGACTAACGCTGACTTTTGCACCAATACTAGCATTACCTGTGGGCTGCGCGTTCAACCTTTTGGCAGTACCTGCACTGTGGAGAAAGCTTGCTAAAATGCCATTTTCAATCAGTGAAATCTGACGAGTTGGAGTTCCTTCACCATCAAAAGTTTCTGCTCCTACGTTAGCTGGGTGTAGTGCATCGTCGTAAACTGAAAGCAGAGGAGAGGCAATTTGCTTACCTAAATCATCAGGAGTTGATAGGCTTTGATTGTCCAAAATACTTTGGGCGTTGAACAAGTTAGAAAAAGCACCCAACAAACTTAAGAAAGCTTCTGCTGAGAAAACAACTCGATATTTACCAGTCTTGATTTTTTCATAGTTCAAGTGGCTGATAGTTTTATCGGCGGTTTCTTTTATACAACCATTGATGTCTAGATTATCTAAACTTTGATTGATTCTATAAGCACCTGCACTGCGAGGTTTTTTTCCTTCTTCTTCAGTTTTGCTGTAAAGATAAACTGATGCTAAGGAGTGAGATTCAGTTCTAACTGCACCGTCGCTATTTAGATAAAACCTGTCAATATCTCTTTGCGACAATCCATTATAAGGCACACCTTTAATTGCTGGATGGGCTGCCAGTAATTCTTTTTCCGCTACCAACAATTTTTCTATTAGTTCAGCAACAGGTGCTTGGGCTGTTTTATCTTGATGTTTATTCGGAATAGGAACGGTAGCTTCGGGACTAAAATCAGGAACATTTTCTTTAACACCAAAGAAACTGGCTTCATAAGCAGTTTTCAAAGCTAATTCCAGTCCTTTGGAATCTACATCTGTGGTGCTGGTGACACCCATTGTATTATCTTCATTCCAAACCCGAACAGTCACACCAGAGCGATTTGAGGCTTTGACTTGTTTTGGCTCACCTTGGTCTACTTGCACGCTAGTATCATCTACTGTTGAGCCATAAATGTCGAATTTCTTAATACCAAGCTTACCAGCATTATCTTTGGCAGAATTTGCAATCTCATTGATGTTCGGCATAGTCAATTTTTGATTTTTGATTTTAGATTGGAAATGATTCTATTTTGAATATTAGATTTTGGATGTTATTGCTTGTATTTGTTTCGTAGAGGTCTGATTGAAGCAACAGTTCAACAGTTTTAGATTTTAGATTTAACCCACGAAATCATACAGTAACTTGAGCATTTTGGATTTTGAACATTGCAATCCAAAATCTAAAATCTAAAATTCCTATCGTCCACCAACGGTAATAGAATCAACCTTGATGTGGGGTTGTCCGACTGTGGTGTAAATACTTCCACTCACAGAGCCACAAAAACCTGGGGCAATTTCCAAATCTTGGGAACACATAGAAATTTTGTTCATAATTTCCTTTGCTTCACCAATCAAAATTGCTCCCTTTAAAGGTTTGGTGATTTTGCCATTTTCAATCAAATAAGCTTCATCAACACTAAAGTTAAATTGACCTGTAGCACCAACACTACCACCACCCATCTTTTTACAGTAAATACCTTTATCAACAGAGGCAAATAATTCATCAGTGCTATATTCGCCAGAGTCAATATAAGTATTACGCATCCGGCTAGCAGCAGCAAAGGTATAATTTTGCCTGCGGCCACTTCCAGTTCTGGGGTGCCCAGTGCGTGCAGAACCTGTTCTATCAGCTAAGAAGTTTTTGAGAACGCCTTTTTCAATTAATAGGGTTCTTTGGGCGGGCATACCCTCGTCATCCATGTCAATTGTCCCGAAGGCATTTTCAGAACGCCCTTCATCCCAAGCTGTCAAACTTTCGTGGGCAATTTTTTCGCCTTTTTTGTCAGCAAAAGGAGTGGTATTGCGTTCAATTTGAGTAGTTTCTAGGAGGTGTCCGCAGGCTTCGTGGAAGATTACGCCGCCAAAGTGATTGGCCATAATAATCGGGTAACTACCTGATTCTACGTAATCGGCGTAGAGCATTTTTCCAGCAGATTCTGCTATTTTTTCGGCGGCTTGTTGAGAATCCCAAGTTCTCAAGAAATTAGCATCGCTAGTATTACCTGCGCGATCGCCAATTGAGGTACGATTAGCACCATCAGCACACAATAGGTTAAATCCTACTGACTGGGTGAGGCGGATGTCACGGGCAAAAGTCCCATCACTAGCGGCGATTAAAACTTCTTGCCAATCCCGAAAATAAGTAGCACGGCGCGATTGGACGTGGCTAGCTTTTTGCTTCAAATTGGCAGTCCCATCCAGAAGGACTTCTCCCATTTCGCGGATGGAGCTACACACTGGTAGCCATGCATCTTTACCTCTTTTGGTGGCGTAATCTCTCAGTAATTCTAGGTTAATTTCTGGAATGAAAGCTTTAGGAGTCGGTAATTGCAATCCCAGAATAGACAGACCTTTTTCTAAAGCTGCTTTCAAACCAGAAAATGAAAGGTCATTAGTGCTGACGTAGCAATCGGCTTTGCCGCGAAATACTCTGACTCCCGCACCTGTAGACAGACTTGGTGAAATACTAGTGATGGAGTCTTCTTCTGCAAGACAACTAATATAGTTGCGACGCTCTAAAAATAATTCGATAAAGTCAGCGCCCGCAGCGCGTCCTAATCCCAGGAGGGTAGCCAGGGGGGCTTCCCAGGTTTCATCGAAACGCTCTGGTGTGGAGGAATATTGTAAGGTGGGAAGTTGATTCGAGAGAAGTAGCGTACTTGTAAGCATGGGTAGCCTCGTCTGCTGGCGTAGTTCAGAGATTTGACTGAAAAATCCTGGTCTGTTCAGTCTAACAAATCAGTGAAAGCTACAGTTGGTAGAAAAGCAGTGTGGATTTCCCTAACCCTCCTTTAAAAGGCTTGTCAATAAAAAAGCCCGCAAAGGCGGGCTGAGATTTGGAAAGTTCGCACCCTTGAGGGTGTCGGTGTAAAATGAGATGCACCTAATATTGATTTAATTAGTACTCTTTTCAACGAAGAGAGTCACGAGGCAGAAGATGCTCTAACTATCGACTCACTCCTACTAAATATGTAATCTTGTTGGCTACAAATGCTTAATTTAATCCAGACTATAACTCTCAGATTTATTTACGATTTGCCATTTTGAGTGGAATTCTTGCTATTCCTGGCTCATTGAAAGTCTGACCTAAATTGGCAGTTTCTCCTGTGGATGTGAGATTCTTAAACAGGAGCTTCAATGTTCGAGTAATAGTTTTCAGAATTTTCATTTTGCTGGCACTTGGCTTTTGGTCATATCTCAAAACCATTGGAATTTCCGCAATTTTAGGTCTGAGTACTTTGGCTTTTAGCAGTAAATCTATCATGCAAGCAAATCCACTTTCAGTGAATAGATTGTCGCCATAATACATATCCAGTTTACTAACAAAATTACGGTTATATAACCTGTAACCACAAGTATAGTCTCTGACACCTGGTACACGGGCGGCAATTCTGAACAGCCAGCTTGCTCCATAACTCATTATCTCTCTAAATTTTGATAAGCCTATGACTTTAGAGCCTTTTCGGTATCTAGATGCGATCGCAATATCATAGCTACCAGCTATCATTGTGTCATACATCTTGATTAAGAGTTCTGGTGGTTGAGTGTTGTCGCAATCCATTGCGGCTAAAAAATCACCTTCTTTAGAATTTTCTAAGAAAGTTGTGAAACCTGTTTTAATTGCTTCACCTAAACCAGCATTCTTGGGATGTTGGACTAAATTAAGTAATACCCCCAGTGATTCAGCTTCCTCTAAAGCAGTATCAGCAGTTGCATCACTACTACCATCATCAACAAGAATTAGTTTTATCTCCATATTAGAGATTTGCTGTAATGTCTGAAACCTTTTGAATAAAGGGCGGATTGATTCTTGCTCGTTGTATGCGGGTAAAAGAACAAAAAGACTCATAAAGACCTCGTGTGATTTTTAAAATAAAATACAATTACTCAAATCTCAAGAATTCAGTAATGTTGATTTCTTGAGAAATTCATCGACTTGTCGCACAACTGCATTGTTGTTGACACTATCATTGACCAACTGTGAGGTATTCACGACGAAAAAATCATCGTTTTCGGTACTCACTTTTGGAACAAGGCTTGAATAATCTAAAACTTGTAGTGGCTGCACTTTAATAGCTCGATTTATATGTGCCGCTACAATTTCATCTGATTTGAGTTCTGGGAACATCAAACGTATACCCTGGAAAAATACTTGGCGCAATTCATCATCTGGCTGTTTCAGCAACGGGTCAGTGGAAAGGATGTATTTTGGTAGGAATGTCATGTGATATCCTGCTGTCTCCTGCAAAGAAACTAAGTTACTCATACCGATGACTCCGGTAAAAGGAATATTTCTATCGGCAATATTTACTACGTAATAAGGAACTAAAGCCTTGCGAGTAATCAGCACCATGCAAATTACACCCAGGTATTCTACTGTTTCACCAGTGTCTGAAACTTTTACCAGTTCATTGGCAGCAACTTGCTGCAAAATATTAACTGGCCCAGTAAAAATGACTTTATCAAAATGTTCTTTTTTACCCTGAGATTCTACCCACATTCCACCCCCTGGATGAGGTGCGATGTATTCTACTGCAACCCCTGTGCGGATATGGCCTCCAGCCGCGGAAATTAATTTTTCTATATGGTCGAAAACAGTTTTGTAGCCACCTGAGACATAACCAAGTTGTTCTTTATTTAATGAAGAATCCCGCGCTGAAAATAGTCGTTTGATATAAGCCCAAATAAAAACTGCTGATATCCGTTTATAGTTCTCTCCTAATTTGGATAGAAGCAACGGTTTCCAAAGCTTTTCGTATGTACTTTTACCACCGAGTTTTAATAGCCAATCTTCCACTAAAATCTTCTCTAAGCGCCTCCAGTCATTCAGGCGTGAACCATATAGAAGAGTAAAAGCTAATCTGATTTTACCTATAAGTCCAAACAGAGGAAAACGCAAAAATTCTATGGTGTTACTGATAGAATAGAATTTTTGATTGTCGTAAAACCCTGTTAAACTTCGATGCCAACGTAGCTTATCTCCAAGACCAATATCTCTGAGGAAATTTATTAAATGAGTATCAGAAGGGAGGATGACGTGATAAAAACGATCCCAAGTAAATAACCCATAATCATGATAGGTGGTAAGTCCACCAAGCTGCTGATTACTATCGAATACAGTTACTCTATGTCCTTGATGTGCAAGACGTTGGGCTAATACTAGCCCAGTTATACCTCCGCCAACGATACCTATATTCATAAATTTAAATTTATATTTTTAGCGATTTTTTTGAAATTTATCTTCATGAGGTTTTTAAAATTAATCACCTCAATCATTGATTTTTTAGCTATTAGTTTACAACCAGAATTACACCAGTAATGATTATGGAAATTCCTAACCATTGGCTAAAGATAACCTGCTCTTTCAGAAGATAGTGAGAGGCAATCGGTACAAGTGCATACATTAATCCTAGAACTGGAAATGCTTGACTCAGAGGAATTGTCCGCAATACATAAAGCCACAATATAGTCATAAATGTATAGCAGATAAACCAAATCAAAAAATAACGAGACAATAAGAGATTTAGGATAGACGCACTTCCTCCTTCAGTAGGGCTAGAAATGTGCAGTCCATATTTTAGTGATACGTTAGCTGTTGTTCCAAATAAAACTACAATCATTAAAAGTAGCCAAGTAATAATGTTCATTTGTCAATATTTTTTATAAGATTTACTTTTGGTTTTTATATAGATTTTTTAACTGGAAGAACCACTAAAAGAACACCCATAAAAATAGTGATTACTCCTGCTATTCGAGTTAGTGTAATTACCTCATTAAAAAAATAGTATGAGCCAAACAGTATACCGACATAATTTAAGCTAGTCAGTGGATAAGCAACACTCAATTTTACAGAACGTAGAGCCAATATCCAATTTACTACTCCCAAGCAATAAACACTAACAGCTAATACTAACTTTTGAATAAATTCCCAATTAAATAGTCCTTCTTCTGCATGACTCATGGTATTTTTCATCAGCAGTTGCCCAGAAATACTAAATAAAATACTGACAAACAAGATAAAATAAGGAATTATTTTAAAGTTTGAAATTTGCGACATAGATTTCATAGTACATTTGCCTCAATCGAGATAGTAGGTATGAACCTGACAGTAAACATCTCGTTATTTTGAACGCTTCTGATTTCGGCTACACCTTCTGTATAATTCGACTTTCACTTCAGTAAATAGACAATAAAACTAGGAGGGCTATGTTGACGTGACTAATATCAAAATGACCATCGAAGCTAATGTCTAAGAGTTAGCAACTAAATACTATGCAGCTTGTAGGAGGGTTACTGGATTATATCCAATTTTGATATGAGCGAGAATTACAGAAATCTTCCATCTTAGCCAGTTATGCTTCAATACTACTTTTAGTGCGATCGCAACATTTATGTCATAGTGAATGCAGACATGGTGCAGGTTCGAGACTTCATCACAAAATCGCTCTAGACAAGTTTTAGCAATGCGCGACATCCGAGCTTGAACTTGCATTAGACGCGTATGTTCAACAGATGGAGCTAAACTAATAAAACTGGATTGCCATAATTTTTGATTAATCCATTCATTAATTTTCATCAGTTGCATCCTGCTGTAGAAATTTTATTAAAGACACGACTTAACTTTTCAATAAATTAACTTAACTAGATTGATAAATGTTATTCATTTTATCCAGAAAAGTTTAATTGACTTATTGATATACCATAGAATTCCTCTAGGTCACAATCTGTGACCTCGGCTGGTAACTAAGCCGATTAATAAAAATTTTTACTCAAGTTGAGTGTGTACAGGTACTCTTTTTAGACATGGCAACAAAACGATTAACAAAAATCTGCTTGGCTGCGAAAATCATAGACAGATGAATCCAGTCTATGGTAGTGAGCTTTACAGGGTTCTGAGGTATTTTAGTAAATGTCTAAATGGAGTATTTGAGACTAATAGCTAATGTCAACTAACGTTTGGCAATCAACTCGCTGTTTACGTTGGTTTAAGCAGATTTGAAATGTCTTTCCATTATTGTAATATTAGTGTTGCTGAATTGTTCTTAACTATATGTAATTTTAACTAGAGTTTTACCTCAAAATCTACTGCTACATACAATTACTTACTAGAATACCACGAGAATAGCGTGTTGCATATTTATCGCTGTACTTCATCAAAAATTCATTTAATGAAAATATACTTAAACAGAAACTTCACAAAATCGAAAGCTTTCTGGATGTGAATTTTTGTTTTCAAGAATTTGTAGATTTATGAAGCACTTTCTGGCTAATAAACTCATAGAAGTAGGCATTTGGTATCAGGCTCTAGAAGTGCCAAGCTAAGAGGTTGATATTATTTAATTTCTCTAGGTTGTTTATCCTGTAGTTTCAGTTTATTTGGACTGATTCTGCTGCAAAAGTCTGTTGGTCATGATCAAGACCATGATTAACAATCCAAACTGAATCTGCCAGGGTGCTAACACTAAACTTAATATCAAGCTAATGGCTGCAAACACACCTGCAAGATATGAAATTTCATCATTACTCTTTTTAAATAAGTAGCCAGTGGCTAAAGCAGTACACAGTGGTATCAAGAAAAACAAAGGCATATTACTAACCTCTGAGCTAAAAGTTAAAAGTTGTTTTGCTTGTAAAACAAATCGAAATTGTTTTTGGAATTGTGGTTAATTCTACATCCAATAAGGTTTTAGTCACAACAGTCTATCGAAATAAATATTATAGAAAATCAAGATTACGCAAAGTTGGATATTGCACCAATCGGAATAATTCTTCCTATAGATGAAGCAGACAAAAGCTTTGTGAATAAATCCTTTTCGCTGGCTGTGCGTCTAGCTAGCTTTAAGAGTAGGTGAAGAGAGGCTAGATGCAGCTCCGTTTAAGTGTAAAATTAGACAATTTATTGTGGTGATGTAAGTCCCTAGTACTCTCTCAAGTAATCATCATGGCGTAAATTTTTATACTAACTTTGCTTATCTATGTGGATTGATAGATTTTAAAAATTGCGTAGGTGAGTTTTGTCTATTTCGCAAATTACCCTCTTGCGAGAAATCATTTGGTAAATTAGCTTAAAACTTTGATCTTGCGCCAAGATAAGGATCTAGCGTATTACCTTTAGAAGTAGCATTTTCATTTTTTCATTTTAGACACCTAATGCTGAATATTCCTCAACTACTGGCAACTGAAATAAACCTCAAACCCCATCAGGTGCAAAACGCGCTGGAACTTTTGGCGGAGGGTGCAACAATTCCCTTTATTGCACGTTATCGTAAAGAGCGCACCGATGAGATGAATGAAGTGCAACTACGTGAACTGTCCGATCGATATACTTATTTAACAGAACTAGAAGAACGAAAATCTGCGATTTTAAGTGCGATCGCCCAACAAGGTAAACTTACAGATGAACTCAAAGCCAAAATCTCATCCTGCTTACAAAAAACCGAACTTGAGGATTTATACTTACCCTATCGCCCAAAACGACGCACCCGCGCCACTATCGCCAGAGAAAAAGGACTCGAACCACTGGCGGAGTTCATCAAGTCACTAAATCTCAAAAATGCTGTAACAGCTTCACTGGAGGAAGAAGCGGCTAAGTATATTTCTGAAGCCAAGGGAGTAAAAACAGCAGAAGAGGCCCTTAAAGGTGCTGCTGATATTTTAGCCGAAGAAGTTGCGGAAAAAGCTGAACTACGGGCATATATCCGCGATTATCTTCTAGATGAAGGGGTATTTGTCTCCCGCATCAAAGATGATTATCCTGAAGGGACAACCAAATTTGAGATGTACCGTAACTATAAAATTAGGGTAAAAAATATTGCACCCCACAATATGCTGGCGTTGTGTCGGGGTGAAACTGAAAAAATATTAAGTTTTGAAATTGCTTTTGATGAGGATACTGTACTTTACTATCTGGAGTCGAAAGAAATTAAAACCAAAGTACGGACAATTCGGGATTTTTATCAGGCGATGCTGAAGGATGCATTCAATCGTTTGATGAAAGTATCTCTAATGGGAGAGGTAATTTCTGATAAAAAAGTCTACGCAGACATAGAATCAATCAAGACATTTGAAACTAATCTGCGAGAGTTGCTGCTATCTGCACCAGCCGGAATGAAACCAACCTTGGCGATAGACCCTGGATTTAGAACTGGGTGCAAAGTTGCAGTCCTCGACCAAACGGGGAAATTTCTGGAATACCAAGCGGTTTTCCCCCACCAAGCTGCTGAACAACGCACGAAAGCTGCACAAACTGTCAAAAATCTGATTGAGAAATATAAGATTGAGTTAATCGCCATTGGTAACGGTACAGCCTCCCGCGAGACAGAGGAGTTTGTGACGCAAGTATTGCAAACAATAGAACGCAAACCAGTTAAAGTGATGGTGAATGAATCTGGTGCATCTATATATTCTGCAAGTAGTGTAGCGCTAGAAGAGTTTCCCGATTTAGATATTACCGTGCGCGGTGCCATTAGCATTGGTCGCCGTTTGCAAGACCCTTTGGCAGAACTGGTGAAAATCGATCCCAAATCTATTGGTGTGGGACAATATCAGCACGATGTCGATCAGAAGTTGTTGAAAAAGAAATTAGATGACACTGTAGAAAGCTGCGTTAACTACGTCGGCGTAGACTTGAATACTGCATCTAAAGAACTTCTGACTTCCGTCTCTGGGATTACGGCAACTGTTGCCAATAACATTGTCGCTCATCGTAATCAGAATGGAGCCTTTAAAAATCGCCGCCAACTTTTGAAGGTTCCCAAGCTGGGGCCAAAAGCTTTTGAACAAGCGGCGGGTTTTCTGCGGATTCGCGGCGGTGACAACCCATTAGATAGTACAGCAGTGCATCCAGAGAGTTATTCTGTAGTAGAAGCGATCGCATCCGATCTAAATGTGCCATTAAATCAGGTGACACAAATTGCCGAAAAACTCAAAAAGACCAACCTGAAAAAATATGTTACCGATAGCGTCGGCGAACCCACACTACGCGACATCCTCAGCGAACTGGAAAAACCAGGTAGAGATCCCCGGGCTGAATTTAAGTATGCCACCTTCAGAGAAGGAATTAAAGAAATCAGGGACTTAAAGCTGGGAATGGAACTAGAGGGAATCGTGACGAATGTCGCCAACTTCGGGGCTTTTGTTGATATTGGCGTACATCAAGATGGCTTAGTGCATATATCCCAACTTGCTGATAGATTTGTAGACGATCCCAACAAAGTTGTCAAAGTCGGGCAAGTAGTCAAAGTCCAGGTGTTAGAAATCAACGAGAAACTCAAGCGCATTAGTTTATCGATGAAAGCAGTTAAACAATAATTCTAAGCAGCAGATGGCAGTTTATCAAGTTCGATTCATCAATCCTACACTTGGGTTAGATCGCACCATTCAAGTACCAGACGATCAATATATTCTGGATATAGCGGAAGATACTGGCATCCGTCTACCATCTGGATGCAAACAAGGCGAATGTTCTGCCTGTGTCGCTAAACTCATTAGTGGTGAAGTTAATCAAAGCGAGCAAAAATTTCTGCGCCCAAGTGAAATACAGGCTGGTTATGTTGTTACTTGTGTAACTTACCCTTTGTCTAATTGCACTTTAGAAACCCATCAAGAACCAGTCTTATATAAGTCAGCCCTTTACTATAAGCCTGAGTCTGGAAAATCTGAGTGATTGAAATAGTAATCGGTTAAGAAGACTTGTAGGTTGGCTTAAAGGTAGTGAAAATGTTGGGTTTCGTTCCTCAACCCAACCTACTCGGAGTGCTTTTTTAAGTAAAACCTACGCAGTATTGGAACCGCTATATTTTTCTCAATAATCGGTCTAAGGATAGAACCAAATTCTATCTTGCAAGAGAGGTTAAAATCTAGCACATAGTTGAAGATGAGATAAGAAGTTACAAAAATCTTTAGTGATTAGGTAAGAAAAATGTTAACACCATTATTAACTGCTCTAGCTACAGCTTTGAGCCTGTTGATTGTTGATTTAGTTGTTCCAGGCGTTAATATTGCAAATTTTCCGGCAGCTTTGATTGCCGCTTTCGTAATTGGTCTAATTAACGGTTCAGTTAAACCAGTTCTGTCTGGTCTTTCCCTACCGCTTAACTTTTTATCATTTGGAACATTTTCCCTCGTTGTCAACGGTTTGTGTTTTTGGTTAGCAGCAGTACTAGTTCCTGGTTTCTCAGTTAGTGGGATTATTGGTTTCCTTCTGGGGCCAGTGATTCTAACTTTTGCTAATACTTTCATTAATAACTACTTTGTTGAAAGAAGCCTTTTAACTGGCGGTAGTGATGTCAAAAGCCAAAATGAATTACCTTCTAGATAAATATTAGAGGGAGTAGAAGTAGTAATTTTATCACTTCTCTACTCCAAAAAAAATATCCGAAGGTGAATTTCCTCATTCGGCATCTTCAGAAGAATGTAACTAAACAAAATTACAAAGTTGTAAAATCATGAAACTAGTTCGTTTTGCTCTAGGCTTGTTAGTGCCTCCTTTAGGCGTTTTCCTGACAGTTGGAGTTGGTCCAACATTGTTAATTAACATCTTGCTGACAGTTTTAGGTTGGCTACCCGGTAGTATTCATGCGATTTGGGTCATCGCCAAGCATGAAGAACAACTTAATCCAGAGGGACGTACTTACTAATACGCAAGATTCATTTTAGGAAACCTTAAAAGTGGTGGGTTACAGCTAGAGATGTAACCCACCACTTTTACTTTCTAGCAAAACTTTTCATACTAAAAGGTGCGTTAGCCTTTGGCATAACACACCCTACGAAAAAATATGTGTCGGTTTTTTTGAAGAAGCAGTCTCGTCTATTTATGAATAGTTTCCCGTTCTTTGTCAGCAGGTTCTTTATCCTTATCTTTGAAGAAATCAGCTGCTGTTAAAAGTAATTCTCGCAATGTTTGTTTGATTTGACGCTCTTTTCTCGCGAGAGATGTACCAGCTTCTCCTAGTTTATCTTCTAGCTGCGATCGCTTCTCTCCTACCTGTACAACTACGGCTTCAGCTTGGGGACGGGCTTTATCATACCAGTGTTTCGCCTCATCTAGATAATCTTGAACCTCCAGAGAACGTCCGCCATAGCGTGCAGCTAAGTTAGCTCGGACAATTGCTAGCTGCGCTTGCAGTTGCGCGTAACGTTTCTTTAACAATGCTGCTTCTTCACTATCTTTAATAGCATTGACAGCAGAATCAATAGCAGTTTTAGTACTGGCAGATTTTTCCTTACCCGTCTCTTCAATCTCTGCCAAGATTACATCAACCTCTTGCTGGAGTTCTTCTTCCTCACCATCCAGTTGAGCCTGTAGCCGCTTGATATCTGTCTGAGTTTTAGCAATGGCTTCATGTCTTTGACTATTAATTCCTTCCAACGCTCCTTCAATAGAAGCTGTCACTTCATCTTTGAGTTCGCTACCTTTTTCTTGGAAGTTTTCAATTACAGCAGAAACTGCATCTCTAACAAGGCTCCGAAGTTCGCTAGAACCATGTTTAAACTCAGAACCTACTTGAGAAACTGCCGATTTAACAATTTCTCGAATTCGGTCGGTTCTTAATTGTCCAGTTTCTTTAGCTTGTTGCAAGTCTGCTTGAATTTGTTGTTTGATATTGTTAGGCATTTTCAACTCTTGGAATTTAACTAATTGGGATAAAAGTTTCTAGACATGTTCACATGTTCATACACCCATATTATGGCGCAGCCTGATTGAGCTAGGCACTTCCTTTAGATAGAAAATTGCAGCCCCACAGAGGTGATGTGTAGGATGTTGACCATTTGTGAGATGATGAATATTTAGTGGTAGTAATTAGGAGTGAAATATGTGGCGAGTAAATATTACTTGTTCGGGCGATGCCTGGAAGCTTTATGGTACTGAATTTAAAGCGATCGCACAAAAGTATCAAGGTGAATTAATCGGTTCAAAAAAAATGCCAGATGGTACACGCATCATGTCCTACAAAATTGAGGATGTTAGCGATGCCGAATCATTTCAAGAAGATTGTGCAAATTTTACTGGATTTACAACTGACTTTGAATCTCTATAGTTATTGTTAAAATCAGGAGAAGTTAATTGAAAAAAATACTCAGATTAGTATTAGTAACATTTTTGTTATTTATAAGTACTTTTACTTTACCTGCTAGTGCGGCAGACACAGTTAACGGCGAACAAATATTTAGCGTTCATTGTGCTGGTTGTCATATTAACGGTAGCAACATAGTCAGGCGTGGAAAAAATCTCAAAAAGCAAGCCCTAAAAAAGTATGGTATGGATTCAATAGAGGCAATTACATCCATAGTTACCAATGGTAAAAATAATATGTCAGCCTATAAAAAGCGTCTCACTGAACAGCAAATTCAAGACGTTGCTGCTTATGTTCTCGAACAAGCTGAAAAAGGCTGGCGTTAGAAAGTTAAGAGTTGGGAGTTAGAAGTTAGGAATTATGAATTATCAGTTATGATTTATCTATTAGTAATTCTTAAGTCTTCCCATTCCTAACTTTTCACTCATAAACTGAAAATGAACTTACCCGCAGCCAGCCGTCTCCAATTCACTCCTGATTTAAATATTTCCCGCATATTAAATGGGATGTGGCAAGTCTCTGGCTCACACGGACAGATTAATCCTCAAGCCGCCATTGAGACTATGTTCAAATATTTAGATGCAGGCTTTACCACTTGGGATTTAGCAGATCATTATGGCCCCGCAGAAGACTTTATTGGTGAGTTTCGCTGTCAACTAATTGATACTCGTGGGAAAGATGCTTTATCTCAGGTGCAAGCCTTTACAAAATGGGTACCTAGTCCGGGTAAAATGACAAAAAAACTAGTTGAAGAAAATATTGATATTTCCCTGAGAAGGATGAATGTGCAATCGTTAGATTTGATGCAATTTCACTGGTGGGAATATCAGGATAAAAATTACCTAGATGCCCTCAAATATATGGCAGAACTTCAAACTGAGGGTAAAATTAAGCATCTAGGTTTAACAAATTTTGACACAGAAAACCTGAAGATTATTACTGAAGCAGGTATCAAGATTGTTTCTAACCAAGTGCAATTTTCCCTGGTGGATCGCCGTCCCGAAGTTAATATGGTGGAGTTTTGTCAACAGCATGACATAAAGCTTTTTACTTACGGTACACTGTGCGGCGGTTTGTTATCCGAAAACTATTTGGGCAAACCAGAACCACAAGGATTCGATCTTTCCACTGCTAGTTTGAAAAAATATAAAAATACGATCGATGCTTGGGGTGGTTGGCAATTATTTCAAGAGTTGCTAGCTATCTTGAAGGAAATTGCTAATAAGCATAAAGTAAGCATTTCCAACGTAGCAGTACGTTACATTTTAGATCAGCCAACGGTGGGCGGTGTGATAGTTGGTGCAAGACTTGGTGTATCTGAACATATAGAAGATAACGCCAAAGTATTTAGTTTTAGTTTAGATGCTGACGATCGCGATCGCATCAGTGCCGTATCTCGGCAATCACGAGATTTGTATCAGCTAATTGGCGATTGTGGCGACGAATATCGGCGATAATTATCAGAAAAAGGCTGATATACACCAGTGTTTCAGACGAGGGATGAAGACTAACAGCTTTCCCTAATTCAAATTACAGATACCCATCACTGCTAGCGAGTCTCAAGCGTCTTGAAGACGAAACTGCATCTTGCTCTGTCACCACTAAATCTTTGATTTAGTGGAGGTATTAAACCCATTCTTTCAGACGCGACGCTCGAATACTCGCTAACGCTGCGCTATCACCGACTCGCTACTTTTGTACTATCCGCCAGTCGTTCAGAATATACTTCTTACTCCTGTCCCCTAAATTCTGTTTGATTAACTTTTAAATTGCATTCTGATTACAGAATGCAATCTTGTTGTATTATACGACTATAAAAATTGACTGAGACTTGTTATCAAAGCAATTTATATAAGTTAATAAACTGTAAATAACTCTTTAACCGATATGAATACCAACAGACAAGAAAGTGCTGTGCATACGTCTTCCATAATTTATGGAGTAAGCTTTGCAACTAGCAACAAATTAAATACAGTTAGCGGAGGTGTAGCTGATGAAACGGCAAAAAACATTTGTAATCCAGTAAGAAGATTATTGCATACTTCCGAAGTTAAAAATATAGCTCATACGACCCCTAAAATATCTCTAATATCTCTAGATATACAAACTGGTAAAGAATTATTCCACTCGGCCATCTCGACTAACATCGTTGAGAACCAAAAAATCCTTACTCAAGCTGTACCTAAAGCCTTCTATCAGGAGCCTCACGAGCGGTTAACAAGTCTCACGACTTTATCTAACGGGACGTTTATTATTAGCTGTGTAGCGCACACGCAAACAGGTGATTTCAATCGCTTATTATTTATTAATAGTGACAAGTCTTGTCGAATTCGTAAATCTCTAAAAGTGTGGGGATTTAAACAGGATAATAGTACTTTAGAAAGTCTGCTAGAAACTCAAGATGGCAAGCTTCTGGGTATAGTTAGTCTTAGAGGAGGTATTCCCCCGTTTGAGTTAGCAACTATTGATGACAAAACAGGGAAAGTAACTTATGACGAACTAGTTTTACCTGACCTGCTACCAAACCGACGCTATAGTAATCTCATTCAATCTCCAGTTGATAGAAAAATTTATGCCACAAGTATTGCTCTAGGATATCCTCTGCATTTGGTACAGTTAGATATGGGGAATAATTCACTAATCACTGGGAAACCACTAATTATCAAGTTGTCAGAATTGCACTTCAATAATCAAGCTTTAGAAAGTGACTTGCTTAGTTTAGCTTTTTCTCCATTAGGAAAATTATATGCAGTTGCTAATCTCAATCGTGAGCCAATGAATTCTCTATTTACTGTGGATATCAATACCGGAGAAATGATGTTAGTGAGACAATTAGCCGTTCAGAAAATTGCCTTTGCTTAGTAAAAGGGATTGGGGAAGAGCGTGGAGAAATTATGTTTGGGGCTTTGAATAGACTAAACTTCCGTTTTCATTAAAATGTTAGAATCTCTCCAGCACAAATGCTTTCAGGCATCTTTGATGACTCTCGACCTTCCCGACTCTCTGATTCTCGATACAGCGCTTTCAGTATCTGGATTAACTGACTATATCCGCTTGCTGTTAGAGCAAGATGAACAATTACGGCAAGTTTGGGTAACTGGCGAAGTTTCCAGCGCTAACCATCATCGCAGTGGTTTATTTTTCACGCTGCAAGATCCCGATCGCACTGCCGGAATTAAATGTGTAGTATGGAATAGCCAATTGCCAAAACTCGCCCAAATGCCCGTTGCTGGTGAGCAGATAATCATTTTGGGTAGTATTCGCCTCTATCCGCAACGGGGAGAATATCAGTTATCAGTTTGGCAGACTTTACCTGCTGGTGTTGGTTTACAGGCGTTGCGCTATCAACAACTCAAAAATCGCTTGCTGGCTGAGGGGTTATTCGACGCGCAAAGAAAGCGATCGCTCCCCACCCACCCCCAAACGATCGCTGTCGTCACTTCCCCAACGGCTGCTGCTTGGGGTGATATTCAAAAAACCCTCAAACAAAGGTATCCAGGTTTACACGTTTTATTTTCTCCCGCGACAGTACAAGGCGAGCAAGCGCCGGAATCTATCGTCAAAGCAATTGAACGCGTGGAAAGAGATGGACGCGCCGAAGTGCTAATTTTATCGCGGGGTGGTGGCGCGGTGGAAGAGTTAGCTTGCTTTAATGATGAACGTGTGGTGCGATCGCTTGCTAGTTGTTCTATTCCGGTAATAACTGGGATCGGCCATCAACGAGATGAATCTTTGGCGGATTTAGTTGCAGATGTCTGTGTGCATACACCAACTGCGGCGGCGGAAAGGGTTGTACCGGCACTTTTAGAGTTATATATTGAGCATCGCCAGCGAGTTGTCGCTTTACATGAGGTGGTGCATGAGTTTAGGGAAAATGCTGAGAATAAACTGCAAGGATTGCGAAATCGTTTGCGACGTTTGCGGTTAGATCGGCAAGTGCAGCAGGAGGTGGAAAAACTAGCTTGGAAGCGTCAGCATTTGGTGCAAATTACGACGGGGCGATCGCAGCAAGCAACGCAGCATTTGGAATTATTGCGGCAAAAGTTGGCTAGTCTTGACCCGAAAGCGGTGTTACAGCGTGGTTATGCGGTGGTGAGAAGGGAAGATGGAGCGATCGCTCGTTCGGTAGCTGAGTTGGCTGTGGGAGAAGATTTGTTGATTGAATTGGGGCAAGGTGGGGTTAAAGTGAAGGTTATGGAAGTGAACGAACCGCAGAGGCGCAGAGGACACAGAGAGATTAATGATTAAACGTAAAAGTGCTTCTAATTCTGATTCGATGGAAGGTTGGAATTATGAGGCGAAGGTTGCTGAAATAGAGGGAATTATTACTCGCATTGAGGCGGGCGAGTTAGAATTAGAAGCTGTGTTCGATCAATTTGCAAGTGCTGTGGAGTATTTACGTCAGTGTGAAAGTTTTTTGCAGCAGCGACAGCAACAGGTAGATTTGTTAATTGAAACATTAAGCGAAGAGTAAAAGTCTGAGTCGATAGTGTGAGTTAAATTAGTCAGTTAAATATAATTATAGCGTTTCCTAATCACATGAAGTACATCATAGCCCCCTCATCGCTTGCGGGGAGGGGGTTGGGGGTGGGGTTCTTGTACCTCACTCAATCGAGAACCGCTATAAAAAGCCAAACTCGTTAAAAATAAATAATCCTAATTTTTAGTAAATCTCCGTTTCCACTCATATTTAAATCTTCGCAATCCCCAATCCCCAATTCATAATTATAATGAGGAGTTTGAAAAGCTGAGAATGACTGATGAGACTATTGATTTGAAAAACTGCGATCGCGAACCGATCCACATTCCGAGTCTGATCCAGCCTCACGGGGTTTTACTAGTTTTGCAAGATCCCACTCTGGAAATTATTCAGGTAAGCAGCAATACCCAGGAAGTTCTTAGCCGTCAACCGGAAAAATTGCTGGGCAAGCCGCTATCAGATTTACTTGATGCCAAGCAGATTAAGCTGATTCAACAATGTTTGGCAGAGGATTTTGAGAGCATCAATCCCCTAAACTTGTCTATCAAGTGTCTGAATAAATCAATTCATTTTGATGGGATTGTACATCGTTTAGATACTACTATTATTCTAGAATTGGAGCAGACAAAAGCTAGGAGTAAAACAGGCTTTTTTGACTTCTATCAACAGGTAAGAGGAACCATTACCCGGATTCAAAAAGCACCCACGCTACTGGAAATGTGTCAGATTGTGGTTACAGAAGTCCGGCGAATCACTGGCTTTGAACGCGTCATGGTCTATCAATTCGATCGCGAAGGCGCAGGTAGTGTCATCGCTGAAGATACCAGTCTGGAAACGCCCTATCTAGACTTACACTATCCGCCCTCTGACATTCCCAAGCAAGCCCGACAGCTATACACCCTCAACTGGCTGCGGCTGATTCCAGATGCCAGCTACCAGCCTGTCGGCTTAATTCCAGCGAACAATCCTTTGACAAATCAACCGCTCGATCTTAGTCTATCGGTGTTGCGGAGTGTTTCTCCAATTCATCTAGAGTATCTGCAAAATATGGGCGTGACCGCCTCCATGTCTATTTCTCTGATGCACGAACAAAAGCTTTGGGGATTGATTGCCTGTCATCATTCTTCGCCCAAATATGTTTCTTACAATATCCGCACTATCTGCGAGTTCATTGGACAGGTGATGTCTGTGGAATTAGTAAACAAAGAAGCTAGTGAAGACATTGATTACAAAAGGCAATTGAAATCATTGCAAACTCAATTTGTTGAAGAGTTATCTCAGGCGGAGTATTTCCGAGATGGGATGGTGCAACTGAAATCTCAATTACTCAATCTGGTTAGCGCTACCGGAGCAGTGATATGCAGTGATAACCAGTATATTCGAGTCGGGAAAACGCCGTCTGAGGAAGAGGTTCACGCTTTACTTAATTGGATTAAACCGCACTTTTTTCATAACTTGTTTGAGACGCGATCGCTGGCGAAAAATTACCCTGCTGGTGAGTCATTTCAAGCGATCGCTAGTGGGGTGTTAGCCCTGGAAATTTCTAGAGTTCATCACAATTACATTCTCTGGTTTCGTCCAGAGGAAATTCAAACGGTGAATTGGGGCGGCAACCCTAATAAACCTGTGGAAGTTTCGTCCGATGGCAGTTTACGCATATCTCCTCGCAAATCTTTTCAATTATGGCAAGAAACGGTACAAGGATCTGCCCTACCCTGGAAACCCTGTGAAGTTGAAGCGGTTATTGAACTGCGAAGCCTGGTTGTGGGTGTTGTGTTGCGGCAAGCAGACAAAATGGCATCGATGAATTTTGAATTACAACGGAGTAACGAAGAACTCGATTCCTTTGCCTACGTTGCCTCCCACGACCTGAAAGAACCTCTGCGAGGGATTCACAACTATGCCAACTTCTTAATGGAAGACTATGCAGATGTACTAGATGACGACGGAATTGCCAAACTCCAAACCCTGGTAAGGCTAACGCAGCGAATGGAAGACCTGATCAACTCACTCCTGCATTTCTCCCGGTTGGGACGCGCTGAACTAAGCCGACAATCAGTGAATCTGAATGAGGTAGTGCAGCAGGTAATCGCAACTTTGACTATTGCTCGACCACAAAGCGAAGTCGAGTTTCGCATTCCTCAACCCCTTAATAACGTTCAAGGCGATCGCGCTCAAATTAACGAACTCTTCAGCAACCTGATGAGCAACGCCGTTAAGTACAATGATAAACCCCAGAAGTGGGTTGAAATTGGTTACATTGAAGCAAATGGCGAAAGCAAAGTTGTTCCCACTTCTGTTACTTTCTACGTTCGTGATAACGGCATTGGTATCTCACAAGAATATCTTGACAAAATATTTGAAATCTTCCGCCGCTTACATGGACGGGACGAATTTGGCGGTGGGACTGGAGTAGGATTAACCATTGCCCGCAAAATTGTGGAACGGCATGGTGGGAGAATTTGGGTGGAATCTACCCCAAATCTGGGTAGTACATTTTACTTTACCCTGTCAGTGGAGGCAAACAAATGACTAGTATTTCAGCCTCCCCTGTGCAGCAAACGCCACTGCTTTTAGTTGTGGAAGACAGCAACGAAGACTTTGAGGCACTGCAACGGTTTCTAAAGCGATCTTCCATTCCGATTCTTATTCAACGGTGTGTGAATGGAGAACAAGCCTTGGCGTTTCTTTATCGGACTGGCAGCTATATAAATCGTGAAAGTGCCCGCCGTCCTGGCTTGATTGTTCTTGACCTGAACCTGCCCGGAACCGATGGACGAGAAGTGTTGCGCCGGATTAAACTGGATGACAATTTGAAAAGGATTCCGGTGGTGGTGTTTACTACCTCTAATAATCCCAAAGATATCCAAGTATGCTATCAATATGGTGTCAACAGCTATATTGTTAAGCCAATTAATTTTGCTCAACTGAAACGAGATATTCAGATGCTTGTGGAGTATTGGTTTGAAGTGACAACGCTACCTGATTACTTAGATGATTAGTCATGAGTTCAGCGATCGCGCATTCTTTTAATCGTTGATGACTCCAACAATATATTGAGCGTTTATGAGTTTTTTCCTGGCAGATAAACACTAAAAATAATATAATTTATTGTAGTTGAAAATTCTATTTGCAATTAGCCTAATGGCGATTGCACTTAGGTATGTATTATATTTTTTGGTATTGCTATAATTGCTCTTTCATCACTCTCTTCAAAAGAAAATCATCCCCTTTGTTTCTTGACTCAGAGTCATCAAACAAAGGGGATGGTAAAATCTTTAGATAAATGAGGATTTTAGCGCTATTTAAAAAATACCAGTTCTTCTATGTTAACCTGCAAAATGTGGGTTAAACTCTATCCGCTCAATTAGTTCCTGATGTCTCAGCAACAGCGCACCCTCTTAATTGTCGATGATTCCCCAGAGGATCGAGAACTCTATCGGCGGTACTTGCAGCGCGATCGCGAGTATTCTTATACATTTTTGGAAGCAACGTTGGGACGGCAAGGACTAGAGCTTTGGCAGCAACACCAGCCAGATGCTATTTTACTTGATTATCGACTGCCCGATCTAGACGGACTGGAATTTCTCGCTAAATTGCAACCCTCAACCCAACAGCCCTGCCTACCTGTGATTGTCGTCACCGGGCAGGGCAATGAGGCGATCGCAGTTCAGGCGATGAAAGCGGGCGCACAAGATTATATTGTCAAAGAGCAAATTACCCCAGAAGGGCTGCAAATAGCAGTGAATGGGGCGATTGAAACAGTGCGGCTACGCACCCAATTACAACAGCGGATTGAACGAGAGCGCGTGGTCGCCCACATTACCCAGCAAATTCACCAATCCCTGAATCTGGATGAAATTCTTCAGACAACCGTAGCCAAAGTCCGGCAGTTTCTCCACACCGATCGCGTCCTAATTTTTCGGTTAAAACCTGACGGGTATGGCACAGTAATTGCAGAATCAGTTGGGGAAGAGTGGCGATCGCTCCTCTCCTCGACTATCCACGATCCCTGTCTGGCTGAGAACTACCTTGCATGGGAGCGATCAGAAGCTGTCAGCTACGATTCCGCTTTTATCAAGAATTGCTATTACCCTGGGCAAGTAACCGCAATATCTGATATCCAGGATAGCAGTATTGACCTATGCTACTTTGAATTGCTGGCACAGTTTCAAGTCAAAGCTAATCTAGTCGTGCCAATTCTCCAAGACAACCAGTTTTGGGGATTGCTGATTGCTCATCATTGTGCCTCCCCTCGATTTTGGCAGCCCTTAGAGATTGACTTGCTCAAAGAACTGGCAATTCAGGTGAGTATCGCCTTGCGACAAGCAGAGTTGTATCAGCAGGCCCAGCACGAACTAAAGGAACGCCAACAAGTAGAAGCGGAACTACGTCAAAGCGAAGAACGGCTACAATTGGCTCTGTCAGCCTCTCGGATGGGAACGTGGAACTGGAACATCCAAACAGGGAAAATTTCCTGGTCGGATAACCTGGAAGCCTTATTTGGCATGGAACCAGGAGAGTTTGACGGCTCTTATGAGATGTTTGCAGCCCGGTTGCACCAAGACGATCGCGATCGCGTTTTGGCAACCGTAAAGCGGGCGATCGCCACCGGAGAAGACTATGACATTGAATTTCGGGTAGCATATCCCAACGGTAAGATTCGCTGGACACTCAGTCAGGGCAAGGTTTTCTACGACCAACACGGACAACCGATTCAGATGGCGGGTATCGATTTAGATATCACCGAACGTAAACGATCAGCCCAGGTTCTGCGGGATAGTGAAGAACGTTTTCGGCAACTCGCAGAAAATATTGATGCGGTGTTCTGGATCAAAGAGGTGTACGAAAACCGAGTCAGCTATGTTAGTCCTGCATATCAAAGACTGTGGGGATTGAACCCAGAGGAATTGTATCAAGGACAACAATCATGGGTCGATCGCATTCACCCAGAGGATCGAAAATCGACCCAGAAGGCGTTTGAAGAAAAAGCAGTCGCGGGTCAATTTGATGAAGAATACCGGATTATCTTACCTGATGGTAGTATTCGTTGGGTTCGCGATCGCTGCTTTCCCCTTCGAGATGAAGCGGGAGAGATTTATCGGTTTGCAGGTATTGCTGAAGACATCAGCGACCGCAAACGCTCTTTCGCAGCGCTACAAGAGAGCGAAGAACGCTTCCGCACATCGGTTGAAAATATGCTGGACTGCTTTGGAGTATACCGGGCGATCCGGAACGAGCAGGGGCAGATTATCGATTTTCGGACTGAATATGTCAATGATGCGGCCTGTCTCAACAATCAAATGACTTATGAGCAGCAGATTGGGCGGGGTTTGTGTGAATTACTACCAGGGCATCGTGACAGTGGATTGTTTGATGAGTACTGTCAGGTAGTAGAAACAGGGAAAGCGCTGATTAAAGACAGCCTAATTTATGAGGATGATTACGGACAACAACGCTTAGTTAGAGCATTTGATATCCGTGTGGCTAAATTTGGAGATGGATTTGTTGCCACCTGGCGAGATATCACCACTCGCCAACAAACCGAAGAAGCCCTGCGCCAGAGTGAAGAATTTAAGAACCGCATTTTAGATAGCAGTTCAGACTGCATCAAAGTATTAAGCCTCGATGGGCGGCTCCTGTACATGAATACAGGCGGGCTGTGTTTGATGGAAATTGACGACTTAAATTCCTATATTAATACTGAATGGCTTTGTTTGTGGGAAGGCAGCTATCGGCAACAGGCAGAGCAGGCATTTACTGCGGCTAAAGTAGGCGAAATCAGCATTTTTCGCGGATACTGTCCAACCACCAGAAACACTCCCAAATGGTGGGAAGTGGTCGTTAGCCCGATTCTGGATGCCTCCGGCCAGATGGAACGAGTCTTGTTGGTTTCACGAGACATCACCCAGCGCAAAAAGACAGAACTCCTCTTGCAGGAGAGTGAAGCCCGATTAAAGCTAGCATACAAAGCCACGCGATCGGGACTATGGGATTGGGACATTATCCGCAACAGCACTCATGTCTCTGAAGAGTACTGCAATCTGTTGGGGTTTGACCCAACCACAGAGTCAATTACATACGAAGAGTGGTTAAGCCGCTTGCACCCAGACGATCGCACCTCAGCCAATGAAGCGGTGACTCGTACTATCCAGCAACAACAAGAGCATTATGAAAGTGATTTCCGTATCCTACATCAGAATGGCATTCGCTGGTTAGTGGCTAAAGGTAAAGTATTTTATGATACCGTAGGTAACGCGGTACGGATGTTGGGCAACGTGCAAGATATCACCGATCGCAAACTTGCTGAACAACACTTGTATGAATCGGAAGAGCGCTTGCAATTGGGGATGCAAATTGCCGATTTTGCCCTTGCTAGATTTGATTATACATCGAATATAGTCGAGCTTTCGCCAGAAGCAGCTGCTTTATACGGTTTACCCGTCGATGAACTAGTTGTTTCCCGCGAGCAGATCCACGCCACATTTCATCCAGAAGAACAGGCCGAACTTGCTCAATTAATCGATTATCTTTCAGATCCTGCTGCTTCTAGTCTATTTGCACGCGACCATCGCGTGGTTTGGCCAGATGGCAGCGTGCGGTGGTTAAGCGTTCGCAAACGGACTTTCGTTGACCCGACAAGTGCAGAGCAAAGACCTCTCTACGCAATTCTAGCGGCCCTTGACATTACTGATCGCAAACTTGCCGAGCAAGAACGGGAGCAACTGTTGGAACAGGAGAAACTAGCCAGAGCAGAAGCCGAACGCGCCAATCGGATTAAAGATGAGTTTCTTGCCGTTCTCTCCCATGAATTGCGATCGCCTCTTAACCCGATTCTCGGCTGGACAAAACTGCTGCAAACCCGCAAATTTAGTGAAGCCAAAACGGCTGAAGCTTTAGCCACCATCGAACGTAACGCGAAACTGCAAACTCAACTGATTGATGACTTGCTCGATGTAGCCAAGATTTTGCGCGGCAAACTTAGCATAGATGCGGCTCCTGTGAATTTGGCATTTGTGATTGAGTCTGCGATCGACACAGTAAATACAGCAGCCCTTTCCAAATCAATTACGTTGCATCCAATACTACCGAATATTGGGCAAGTCTTTGGAGATTCCAACCGCCTTCAACAGATCGTTTGGAATTTACTTTCCAACGCGATCAAGTTTACCCCCAAGGGAGGACGGGTAGAAATCCGACTAGAGGGAGTTGACGATCGGGCACACATTATCGTCAGTGATACTGGCAGAGGCATTAGCCTTGACTTTCTGCCGTATATTTTTGAATCATTCCGTCAAGAAGATGTCTCAATTACTCGCAAGTATGGCGGGTTAGGATTGGGGTTAGCGATCGTTCGGCAATTGGTTGAGGCCCACGGCGGCACGATCGCGGCTGATAGTCCGGGTGTTGGCTTTGGAGCCACTTTTACAGTCCAGTTACCACTGCTGAATATTGAACCGGAAATCAAGCAGATAGATGAGTTGTCACAACCAGCACTTGAACTCACCGGAATTCGAGTCTTGACAGTCGATGATGATCCCGATGCCCGTGAGCTATTAACAGTATTACTTGCTGAATACGGAGCTACAGTCTTGACTGTTGCCTCTGCGGCAGAAGTTTTAGCAAACCTAGAATCTTTTCAACCCGATGTCTTAGTCAGTGATATTGGGATGCCCGAAGTCGATGGTTATTCCCTGATTCAACAGATCCGCACTTTAACGCCCGAAAAAGGGGGAGAGATTCCCGCGATCGCTTTGACTGCCTACGCCAGAGTTGATGATTCTGAACGAGCCATAGCCAGTGGCTATCAACGGCACGTTACCAAGCCCCTCGATCCAGAAGAGTTAGTGCAAGCTGTGGTGGCACTCGCACAGACGAAATGAAACCATTAGACTTCTTGCATAAATTAAAAAAAGAACCCCACCCCTTAATCCCCTCCCCGCAAGCGGGGAGGGGAGACAAAGCATAGCTTTGGCGGGGTGGGGTTCTTCGGGTCTAATAAGCAATCAAGCGGACATGATAAGCTGTTGTGTTTTTAATTTGCACATTGAGACAGCAGGGGAGCAGGGGAGCAGAGGTGCAGAGGAGAGGGTTTACAGGTAGGTTTTACCTAAAAGATTATGAGGCAATTTGTAGGCGCGACAGCTTATGACAAATGACAAATCACAAATCAAGATTGGCAAATTGGAATCATAATAATGAATGTAGCTCCCTGCCCCAGTTCGGAAACACACTGCAATGTGCCTTTGTGTTTTTCAGCGACAATCTGATAACTAATGGAAAGTCCCATTCCTGTGCCTTTGCCGACAGGTTTTGTCGTAAAGAATGGATCGAACAATTTTTGCTTGATATGAGCAGGAATTCCGAGGCCATTATCTGTGATTTTAATGGCAACTTGTTTGCTTTCTACCAGGGCAGTGCAAATCGTAATGGTAGGATTTAAGAGTTGGTTTTGAGTGTTTGCTTCTTCTAGGGCATCAATAGCATTGCTCAAAAGATTCATAAACACTTGGTTGAGTTGTCCGGCATAGCACTCGACTAACGGTAACTCCCCATAATCTTTGACAATCTCAATGCCAAGAGAATCAGATTTCGCTTTCAGCCGATGTTGCAAAATCATCAGTGTGCTATCAATACCCTCATGAATGTTGACTTCTTTCATATCGGCTTCATCCATGCGGGAGAAAGTGCGTAGAGAGACAACAATTTTTTGAATGCGTTCTGCTCCAACTCGCATCGAATAAATAAGTTTGGGTAAGTCTTCTAGCAGAAACTCCAAGTCCATCGCCTCACTTTCTTCTTCAATCTCAGAATGGGGAGTTGGGTAATGTTTCTGATAAAGTTCCAGGAGTCTGAGAATATTTTTGGTGTATTCATTCGCATGGCTAAGATTGCCGAAAATAAAGTTGACTGGGTTGTTGATTTCATGGGCGACACCTGCCACTAATTGACCCAATCCTGACATTTTCTCGGATTGGATCATCTGCATTTGGGCGTGCTGGAGTTCTTGCAGGGTTTGCTCTAGTTCTACTGTGCGCTGATTCAATTGAGCTTCAGCGCGTTTGCGTTCACGAAGTGCAGCTTGCTGTTCGCTAACATCGTGGATATTACCAAGAATTACCGTTTCACCATCCAGAATAATTTTAGTAAGTGTGATATCAGTATCAAAGACTGTACCATCCCTGAATTTTTTACTTTTCCACTCAAAGTTAACGGTTTCTCCAGTTAATGCCCTTGCCCAAAAGTCTGGAGCAAGGTGAAAGGGATTATCAGGTGCAGAACAGTGTTTCAAGACAGAGATTCCTGTAATTTCTTCTTTGTCTAGTTCATAGAGTTTTAAGGCCGAATCGTTAGCATTTAAAACCACACCATTCAAGTCATGAACAAGGATGGCATTATTAACGTTATTAAAAATAGTGCGGAGATTTTTCTCAGAAGTTTGCAGAGCAGCTTCAGCACGTTTGCGATCGCTAATCTCAAAGCTTGTGCCAATAATCCGGTAAATCCGTCCCTCATTATTCTTGAGTGGGTTGAAATTGATCATCCACCAGCTTTCCTGCCCATCAAAGGTTAGGCACTGCTCATGAGAAAGGGGCATTTCGGTTCTAGCGCACTCAGTAAGCTGTTGTTGGATAATTTCAGCCTGTGCTGGATCAAGCACTTCATCGGGCGTTTTGCCTACGGCATCAGCACTACTAATTCCAGACGCTCGTTCTGAAAGAGCATTCCATCCGGCATAATAGAAGCGACTATCTTCCGACACATCCACAACAAAAATGCTCATTTCGGCTCCGTTGTAGATGCTGCTCAGAAACTGCTCTTTCTCTTGAAGTGCGGCTTCTGCCAGTTTGCGTAAGCAAAGCTCGTCGTAGACATCGCTAATATCAGTTACTACCCCATCCCACACAACCGAGCCATCGGCTTGCAGTTCTGGTCTAGATGCACATTGAATCCATTTGATTTTGCCTGAAGCAGTCACAATTCGCCACTCCAGTCTAAAAGGCGTTAACATTCGAGCAGAATTCAAAACTAACCGTTCAACTCTAGAGCGATCGTCTGGATGCGTCATGAGGGAAATATTCTGTACCCCTGCCATGACTGCCTTTGGATCGACCTCATACAGGTCATAGCAACCCGAACTAACGTAAGGTGTTGAGAAAGAGCGATCTGTAGCCAGACAGAACCTAAATACCATCCCTGGAACATTGTCAACCACCTTCTGGAAGCGGGCTTCACTGGTACGCAGTTCTGCTAGTGTTTGTTGGGACTGCTCATAGAGCCGAGCATTTTCTAGAGAAATAGCGGCTTGAGTACATAACAGGTTAAGCATCTCGACGCGATCGCTAGTAAATGCCCCTGTCGTCAAGTTATTCTCCAAATAGAGGATACCTGCGAATTTACCCCGGTAGAGAATCGGACTACATAAAATGCTTTTTGGCTGTTGGTTCAAAATGTAAGTATCGCTGGCAAAGGTTGGATGAGTAGTCGCATCCGCTAACACCACAGGTTTTAAGGAATGTTTAACGTGATAAATCAGTCTCAGAGGAATATCCTCGCTTTCCTCGACTGGAGTTCTTTGCAGAACGATGGGTTGAGTATTAGCGGTGACAGTCCCTTTAATCACCAAGCGTTCGCCCGTGGTATCGTGTAGTGAATTGCCCCACAGCAGCATTAACACGCATTTTTCTGCCCCAGCATTTTCAATCACTATCCGAAGCAAGGCGGCTAGGAGTTTTTCTAATTGAATTTCACCAGAAAGAGTTTGAGAGGCTTTGAGAACAGTTAGCAGATCGAGCGATTCTGTAATACTGCTTGAGCTAGAGGTTTCAGTAGAATGAAAAGCTGAGGCAAAAATTGTATCAGATGGTGTAAGTGACGGTTGCCGTTGTTGCACAATTGCAGCCAAAAGCTGAGGATAGCGATGTTCTAAATCGGTGATTTTGGCTTTAGCTCCCCAATGAGCGTAGCAGTAATACGCTTCTTGCATATATGCTTGGGCAAGTTTTTGTTTGCCCCATTGGAGGTAGAATTTGGCTGCTAGTTCGTTGCTTAGTGCTTCTTCTTGAATATATGCATTTGCTTTGGCAGAAGCGATCGCGCGATCGTAGTAATCCATTGCTTCATACATCTGCCCCAACACCCGATACTGTTCTGCTTCAACCAAATAAAATTTGTGTAAATGATTTTTAGGTGCATGGTTTGACCATTCTTTCAGCTTCTTTTGATTATCAATAACTTCTTGGGGCAAACTATTATCTTCCCTACCTTGGGCGTTGGGTAACATCGCCAGATGAGTTAATGAATCGTAAAAGTGAAACACCGGAATCATGAAACAACCGGATACACCATTCAAATATTGTTTGGCATTAACTGCTACTTTTATGGCTTGCTCCCACTCATTGAAGAAGTAACAAAGAATTAGTTTATTTATATATAGTGTTCCCATTGCATAAAGGTCGTTAGCCTGTTGATGCTTGGGCAACATGATTTCTTCGTCATATACTACACCTTTAATTTCCCAAGGACACTTACTCTCTCCCAGGAAATTTAAGACGGATTGGTAAAAAACTCTGAGATAATTGTGAGCAACTTCCTGTTTAAGTTGAGCCAATACCTGACTGTAAACCTTCATTTCTGGTTCTAGGATTGACAAATCTTTTCCCAGAAAATAGGACAGCGAACAATAATTGTAGGCACAGTAGGCAGCATATTCTAAAGTGCCCATATCCAAACCGCTATGGTATCCGTCGAGCAAAGGAGCGAGTGAATCTTGAATATGATATTTCCAAGGCTTCACAAAGGGATAAACCATGTTTATCGTACTGGCTTTAAATTCTCTACTCTCGAAGCGTGATAATAATCCCATTGCCAGTTCGCTAATGCGATCGCCTAAATCTATTTCTCCAATACCACACAGAATTACTCCATACCAAGCATAAGCCTGTGCTGATACCGCCGCATTCCCATAAGCAACTGATAACCTAACCTGCTTGCACACGATTAATGGCAGTAATTCTGGAACCGCTTGATAGACTGCTGCTGTTACAGTCGCTAAAATTCTGATCTCTGCCAAAGCTTTCAGGTCTTTCATCTCAGGCAGTTCTAACAAATATTCTAAATGTTTTTCTTTTAATACATCTTGAGTTTGTTGTAAACTTTCAGTAATATCTGCGTTAGTCGGCTGCTCTGGAAACGACATTCCAAATAATTTTAAAATAGAAAGAGCAGTTTTAATAGCTTTGGGCTGATTACTTTGGGCTACATCAGCCAAAATTCTCACTTCATAGACCTTCACTTTGTCTAGTAATTGACGAGCATTTTGCACTACCTCATCAACTATCTGCTCCATTTGCCGAAAGTAACCACTCAAACAGGTTAATTCGGCGGCTAAATTATAGAGAGCCAACGTCAAATCATAGTGTTGCTGCCAACAACTTGCTGTGAGAAGTTCTATTCCTTTGGTGGCGTATTCAATTGCTGCGACGTAAGCAGTTGCAGATTTTGCTTTTTGGGCAGCAGCTAGATTTAGCTTTGCTAATCTCTCCCGTTCAGTTGCTAAGACAATTAAATCGGCTCCTTTATTTAATTGATTCACAATCTCAAAGATTTTTTCCTCTTTTTCCGTCTCGTTCATGACACCTAAAAGCAATCGCCCAATTTTTAAGTGCATCAGTTGCTTTTGATTATCGGGAATCAGCGAATAAGCAGCTTGCTGGACGCGATCGTGCAGAAACTTATAGAAAACAATCACTTTTTCATCAGTTAGTGCTGCTTGAATCTGTCCATTCTCCTCAATCAACAAGTCTGATTTTGACTGATAAAACTTGTAAATATCATTACTGGGAATCACTAACCCTTCTTGAAGGGCTTTCCATAAGTCAGTAGCAGTTACAGTTTGAGACTTTTCCGAGACAATTGCCAGCATTGCTAAATCAAAAGAGTTACCAATACACGCTGCGAGTTTTAGGACATTTTGAGTGGCAACTGGCAACTTCTCTAACTGCATTGCCATGAACTCTACTACATCATCTCTAAGAGAGAGCGATTGCACATAACTAATATCACACTGCCAATGTCCAACTTGAGGATCAAACTCAATGCCTCCCTCTTCATATAGTGCCTTGAGAAACTGTGTGCTGAAAAATGGATTTCCTTGGGTTTTTTGATAGACTAGCTGGGTTAAAGGTTCTGCGATCGCAGCTGGACATTGCAATGTATCCTTAACCAGCAAATTTAAACTTTCTTGACTTAAGGGAGATAGTGCGATTGTATTTACCGTAGTGCCAGCTTTCTTGATTTCTTCTAACGTCAATATCAAGGGATGAGCCGGCGACACCTCATTATCACGATATGCACCAATCAATAACATAAAGCCGCTTTCTCTCTGGCCAATCAACACCTGAATCAAGTTCAGTGATGCTGAATCTGCCCACTGTAAATCATCCAAAAACATCACCAAGGGATGTGTGACTGTGGTGAATACTTGAATAAATTTTTGGAACAACAGATTAAAACGGTTCTGGGAAGCACTACCTGAGAGTTCCACCACTGGGGATTGTTGCCCAATAATCTGCTCTAACTCAGGAATTACCTCAATAATTACTTGGGCATTTTCCCCTAAAGCTGTCAGAATCTTCTTCTTCCATTCTTTTAACTGGCTGTCACTTTCGCCTAATAACTGCCCCATCAAGTCACGGAAGGCTTGGACAAAGGCACTGAGGGGAATGTTGCGGTTGAACTGGTCGTATTTGCCTTTGATAAAGTAGCCTCGTTGCCGGACAATGGGCTTATGTACTTCATTCACCACTGCCGTTTTACCAATGCCGGAGAATCCCGCCACTAACATGAACTCCGAGGCTCCATTGGCAACTCGCTCGAATCCTTCTAGTAAGATTTTAACTTCTTGCTCCCTGCCATAGAGTTTTTCTGGGATTGCAAAGCGATCGCTTATATCTCGCCCTCCAATGGAGAAATGCTCAATCTTAGCGATTTCTTTCAGTTGTTCTCTGCACAGATGCAAATCATGTTTTAGTCCCAACGCACTCTGGTAGCGATCCTCGGCATTCTTCGCCATTAACTTGTGAATAATTTCTCCCACAACCAAAGGGATCTCAGAGTTGATATCGCACACATTAGGAGGAAGTTTTGCAATATGACAATGCACTAACTCCATCGGATCTTGAGAATCAAAAGGCAGTTTTCCTGTCAGTAGCTCAAAAAAACTTACTCCCAATGAATAAAAATCACTGCGATAGTCAATCCCCCGATTCATCCGTCCCGTTTGTTCTGGTGACAGATAAGCCAGAGTCCCTTCGAGGACATTAGGATTTTGAATTTCAGTGGTTTCTCTCGGTAATAAGGAGGAGATGCTGAAATCTATCAGCTTTAACAGCTTGGTGTCTGGGTTAATTAGGATGTTAGCGGGTTTAATGTCTTTATGAATCACCCGTTGTTGATGTAACTGGTGGAGAATATCTGTCAGTTGTAGGGCTATAATTAGGAATTGCTCTAAGTTTTGTGGCTGTTCTTTAGTAAATTGCCGTAGTGATATGCCACCAAAATCTTCCATCACCAAAGCATAGCCATTATTATAGGGTTCTAGGCTATAGGGCTGAATAATTCCAGGAATATCTAAGTTTTTGGCAAGGGCATATTGGTTGCGAAACTGGATGAGTTCGCTGAAGCTGGGATATTCCCGTTTTAAAAGCTTGATTACAACTGCTTGGTTATCTGCTTCTCTGACGGCTCGATACACGAGTGTGCGCGAACCTGAGTATAGTTGCTCTCTAATTTGGTAGCCTGTCAGTGTTACAGTTATATCTACTTTTGCGCTCATAGCTTTTGCGGGGAGTTTCTCTAGTCAATTTAGAATTCCCTACAGGACATCTTGTGTAACAAATTTTGGCAATTATTTACGTTTTGGATGTATCGCTTGTATGAGAAACTGCAAGTTATAGCGGTTCTCGTTCACGTGAGGTACACCCGTAGGGGGGCACGGCATGCCGTGCCCCTACACCTTGCGATATAATTTTTTACCGCACCTGAGTGGGAACCGCTATACCGATCGCTGATTGTGGAAATAAAAGATTAACGAACCGCAGAGGCGCGGAGAACACAGAGAGGTTGATGGTTAAACGTAAGAGTGCTTCTAATTCTGAGGAAGGTTGGAATTATGAGGCGAAGGTTATTTAAATAGAGGGAATTATCGCTGGCATTGAGGCGGGTGAGTTGGAATTGGAAGAGGTTTTTGACCAATTTGCTAAGGCTGTAGAGTATTTGCGTCAGTGCGAAAGTTTTTTGCAGCAGCGACAGCAGCAAGTAGATTTATTAATTGAAACTTTGAATGATGAGTAGAAATATTCAAATTTATTAGATAGCGTGATTGCCCCCTGGTGTCCTGTCAGGGATGGATCGCTTGTTTTGTAAGCAATGCTAAAAGTTGATCGTGGGTATCATAACAGAGATAGCTAGAAACCAGATTTAGATATATGCGTTGGCGTAGCCCGTCGTAGACATCGCCAACAAGTGATAATTTAGCATTTTTCGCTAATCAGTTAAGATAATCTTCATCAATCTTCTTTCCCTTTACCCTTCTCCTTGGAATTATGACGCAGGATGAGTTGTTGGTACTGATAGATCGCGCCGTGGCTGAGGGTTGGCAAGAGTTAGACTTGTCGGGGCAAGAGTTGACTGAGTTACCTGTGGAAATTGGTAAGTTGCAGCAGCTTGAGTCTTTGATTTTGGGAAAGAAGGTTGAAGATTATGAACGAGTAGGAAACCGCTATCTCGAAAAGGTTTTAGGCAACAATTTAAAAACGCTTCCACTTGAACTATTGGGTTTGCCTAATTTGCGTAAGTTGGATATTAGTGGCAATCCTTTAGAGAGCATTCCCGATGTGGTAACGCAAATACTATATTTAGAAGAACTTATCTTAATTCGAGTAGAGCTAACTGAAATACCTGATGCGCTCGCTAAATTAACCAATCTGACGGAGCTTGACTTGGGTTTCAACAAAATAAGTGAGATTCCAGAGGCGCTCGCTAAATTAACCAATCTGACGGAGCTTGACCTCAGTGACAACCAAATAAGCGAGATTCCAGAGGCGATCACTAATTTGACTAATTTGACTGGGCTTGACCTCGGTCACAACCAAATAACCAAGGTTCCAGAGGCAATCGCTAATTTAACCAATCTGACTGGGCTTGACCTCCGTAACAACCAAATAAGCGAGATTCCAGAGGCGATCGCTAATTTAACCAATCTGACTAAGCTTGTACTCTATGGCAACCAAGTAACCCAGATTCCAGAGGCGATCACTAATTTAAGCAATCTGACTAAGCTTGGCCTGATTTCCAACCAAATAACCCAGATTCCAGAGGCGATCGCTAAATTAACCAACTTGACGGAGCTTATCCTCAGTGACAACAAAATAACTGAGATTCCAGAGGCGATCGCTAAATTAACCAATCTGACTACCCTTTACCTCCGTCACAACCAAATAACCAAGGTTCCAGAGGCAATCGCTACGATCGCTAAATTGACCAATCTGACGGAGCTTGACCTCAGATCCAACCAAATAACAGAGATTCCAGAGGCAATCGCTAAATTAACCAATCTAACCACCCTTTACCTCTATAACAACAAAATCATCGAGATTCCAGAGGCGATTGCGAATTTAACCAATCTGACGGAGCTTATGCTCAGTAACAACCAAATAACCGAGATTCCAGAGGCGATCGCTAATTTAACCAATCTGACGCAGCTTGACCTCAGTGACAACCAAATAACCCAGATACCAGAGGCGATCGCTAAATTAACCAATCTGACGCAGCTTGACCTCCGTAGCAACCAAATAACCCAGATTCCAGAGGCGATCGCTCAATTAACCAATCTGACGCAGCTTGACCTCCGTAGCAACCAAATAACCCAGATACCAGAGGCGATCGCTCAATTAACCAATCTGACGCAGCTTGACCTCCGTAGCAACCAAATAACCCAGATTCCAGAGGCGATCGAAAGTTTGCCGAAATTGGAAACACTAGATTTACGGGGAAATCCGCTTCATATTTCACCAGAGATTTTAGGATCTTTTGATAGAGTTGGTTCAGTTAAAGACATTTTCAATTACTTGCAATTACTCCGTAGCGGTGAAGTGCGTCAACTCAATGAAGCCAAACTATTGCTCATCGGACAAGGCAGCGTCGGTAAAACATCCCTGATCGAGCGACTAATCCGCAATAAATATGATAAAAATCAATCCCAAACCGACGGACTCAATGTAGAAACTTGGAACGTGCCGATCAATAGCCAAGACATTCGCCTCAATGTTTGGGACTTTGGCGGACAGGAAATTTATCATGCCACCCATCAGTTTTTTCTGACTAAGCGCAGCCTCTATCTACTAGTTTGTAATTGTCGCACTAGCGAAGAAGAAAACCGCATCGAATATTGGCTGAAACTAATCGAAAGCTTCGGCGGACAGTCCCCCGTGATTATCGTTGGCAACAAAAAAGACGAACAACCTCTCGACATCAACCGCAAGGCATTACGCGAAAAATATCCTAACATCCAAGCGATTATTGAAACCTCATGCCAAGAAAATATCGGCATTGATGAACTTCGCACCGCAATTTTGCAGCAAGTTGGCAACCTCAAAGAAGTCTACGACCTTTTACCCCTGACATGGTTTGAGGTTAAACAACAACTCGAATCCATGCCCCAAGACTTCATCAGCTACAACCGCTACATCGGTATCTGCCACGAAAACAAGATTTCTGAAGAACAAAACCAAGATCAACTTATTGATCTCCTCCATCGACTCGGTTTAGTTCTCAACTTCCGCGATCATCCCATCCTCAAAGATACTAACGTCCTCAAACCCAACTGGGTTACAGAAGGCATTTACGCGCTCCTAAGCGATGAAAACCTCAAAACTAAAACTAAAGGCATTTTCACCCCCGCCGATCTCACCGGCATCCTCAATCCAGAGCGTTACCCCACCGAGCGCCACCACTATCTGATCGGGCTGATGAAAGAATTTGAGCTTTGCTTTGCATTAGATTGTAACCCACCACAATTTCTGATTGCAGGACTTTTGCCCAAAGACCAACCAGACGAAACAGAACTAGAAGGCGAAACCCTTGAATTTCAATACCATTACAAAGTTCTCCCCGAAAGCATCATCTCCCGCTTCATCGTCAACACCCACGAAAAAATTCATAAGCAAATCTATTGGCGCAGTGGCGTAATGCTGCAATATCAAGAAAACAACGAAATCTACAACATCGCTCGAATCAAAGCCGATCCCGAAGACAAAAAAATCTTTATCACTATTAGCGAACGCCAAGAAACCCGCCGCTTATTTCTTGGCATCCTCCGCGATGTCTTCCAAAAAATCCACAAAAGTCTCCCCAATCTCGAAATCACCGAATGGGTTCCCGTCCCCAACCATCCCAAACATCCACCCCTTGACTACCAAGAACTACTCGGACAAGAATCAATGGGTGAAAGTACAATCACCATTGGCAAACTAAAATTAAAACTCGATTTGCGTCAACTTTTAGATGGCTATGAATCAGTAGAATCGCGTCGAAAATCACAAAAAACAGATAATGATTTAGATGATAGGACTGCTTATGAAGATATGCGAGATATTGCTAAACTAGCTGTCAGCAGAGAAATTAAAATTAATAATAACAATAAAGCCGAGGCAAATGCTATGTCAGAAAATCCTCAATTCACAAACAACCTTCAAGGCGCAAACATCGCCAACCTTGCCAACCAAGTCAAAGACAACGCCAGTCAGCAAGCCTCTAACTTCAACCAAACAAGCGGCGCAAGCGTAGCAGAACTAATGCAACTGATCGGCAACTTACGCCAAAGTGCTGCCCAATTTCCGCCAGAAACCCACGACGACATTATCATCGATATTGATGATGTAGAAGTAGAAATTCAAAAGCCAGAAAAAGAACGCAATTTACCCAAACTCAAAAAGCGTCTAGTAGCTTTACTAGCTGCTGCTACTCTAGTCGCTGCCCCGATCGCAAGTATGACAGATTTTACAAAGAATATTCTGGAAATAGGGAGCAAATTAGGCATAGAACTAAAGCTTCCCTCTGGTAAATAGACTTTGCTCACTCTAGGGGCGATCGCAAATTCAAGCTTTACAACAATTAAAGAACAAATAAGCGATCGCTATTCATCGATAACTTTTAGGCGCTCGCATAGCTTGAAATGATGCCCGCCTTTGATTTGATGAGAATTGAACTAGCGATCGCCGAAATAACAAATGGGTTCTCCGAAATAACAAATGGGTTCTCCGAAATAACAAATGGGTTCTCCGAAATAACAAATGGGTTCCCCAAAATAACAAATGGGTTCTCCGAAATAACAAATGGGTTCTCCGAAATAACAAATGGGTTCTCCGAAATAACAAATGGGTTCTCCGAAATAACAAATGGGTTCCCCAAAATAACAAATGGGTTCTCCGAAATAACAAATGAGTTCCCCGAAATAACAAATGGGTTCCCCGAAATAATACAACCAACCTACTAAGTAAGTAGGCGTGAATAATTAAAGGTTTGTAGTAAAAGCTGAAGTCCTTACTACAAGCCAATTACAGCTATTTTCAGGTAAATGAGCTTTTTCGTGTTTCATTGGACGCATTACAGCGCAAGAACTGAGCAGATCAATATGATGAGCAGTTGTGGGGCGTTGCTAGATAAGTGCAAAAAGGACATAAACTTTTTGATGGTAAAACTAACAAAAGAGGTGGTTATGGCTAAATTTCTTTTTGTAACTGACTTAGATGACACCCTCGTATATCGCACCGTGGGGGATGACAGCGCTTTACCAGAACTAAATCAACTGCTGAAGAGACATCGCCAAGAATACGGCACTAAAATTGTTTATTCTACCGGGCGATCGCCTGTACTTTACAAAGAACTCAAAGCTCAAAAAAATCTCTTAGAACCAGATGCCCTCGTCCTTTCTGTAGGTACAGAAATTTACCTTGATGGTACTGATACTCCAGACTCAGATTGGTCAGAAATCCTCTCTCCGGGATGGGAACGGGAAACTGTATTATCTATTACCCGAAAATACCGTGAGTTAGTTCGGCAACCAGATTCAGAACAGCGTGCCTTCAAAGTGAGCTTTTTTCTAGAGCAAGATGCATCTGCAAATGTTCTACCACAACTTGAAGCAGAGTTGCAGAAATCTAAATTAAATGTAAAGTTAATCTACAGTAGCGGAATAGACCTTGACATTGTACCTTATAGCAGCGATAAAGGTCAGGCAATGCAGTTTTTACGCCAAAAGTGGAAATTTGCAGCAGAACAAACAGTTGTCTGTGGTGATTCGGGTAATGATATTGCTTTATTTGCTCTAGGCAACGAACGGGGAATCATTGTCGGGAATGCCCGAAAAGAGTTACTCCAATGGCACAATGAGCATCCCTCTGACTACCGCTACCTGGCTTCATGTTTTTGTGCAGGTGGAATTATTGAAGGCTTAAATTATTTTGGTCTCTTGTAATGATTAGTTATTTAAAAGGTATAGTCGCTGGTATCCAAACAATTGGCGCTAATCGCGTGATTCTGACTCTGGAAGTCAACGGCTTGGGGTATGATTTGCAAGTTCCCCAACGCCTAGCAAACCAGTTACCAGAGTCGGGAGGAGTGGCGCAAATTTTTACCCATTTGCAAATTCGCGAAGAAGTGCCGTTTTTATATGGCTTTGCTTCGCCATCCGAACGCGATTTATTTCGCCACTTGCTGACTGTCACAGGGATTGGTGCAGCTTTAGCGATCGCCCTCTTGGACACTCTGGAACTACCAGATTTAGTCCAAGCAATTATCGCTGGCAATACACAAATCTTAATTCAGGCTCCAGGTGTCGGTAAAAAAATCGCAGAGCGCATCTGTTTGGAACTGAAAAGCAAATTAGTCGAGTGGCGCAAATCAGCCGGGTTCTTCGTCGCCACAGGCGGGCCAGCACCAGGAATTCTCGAAGAGGTACAAATGACCCTCTTCGCTTTAGGATATACTGCCCATGAGGTCAGTCACGCCCTGCATGTGGTCAGCGAAGACATCGGACTACCCAAAGATGCTTATGTGGAAGATTGGATTAAACAAGCGATCGCTCATCTCAGCAGCGAACAAGTTTAATTGTCATTTGTCATTGGTCATTAGTTATTAGTTATTTCTTATTCTCCCCCTGCCTCTATGCCAACCGATCCTTATGCCTGGCTAAAACAGTCCTTAGCAACAATTCATCGGGCGGACTGGTATCGTTCGGTACAACCTATCAATGGTCGTCCGGGTGCAACGGTGGTTTTAGCTGGGCAAGAGGTAATTAATTTTGCCAGCAATGACTATTTGGGATTAGCTGGAGATGAGAGGTTGATGGCAGCGGCGACGGCTGCGATCGCAAAATTTGGGACTGGTAGTACTGGTTCTAGATTACTCAGTGGGCATCGAGAATTACACAGGGAGTTAGAGGAAGCGATCGCATCTACCAAACAAACAGAAGATGCTTTGGTATTTAGTTCCGGGTATCTAGCTAATTTGGGTGCAATTACCGCCCTTGTGGCCAAGCGCGATCTAATTTTCTCTGACCAATACAATCATTCCAGTCTGAAAAATGGAGCGATTCTCAGCGGTGCAGCATTTGTGGAATACCCGCACTGTGATATGGAAGTCCTAAAAACTCAGTTGAGTCAACAGCGGCAAAATTACCGACGCTGTTTGATTCTTACTGATAGCGTCTTCAGTATGGATGGCGATTTATGTCCAATGACTGCACTATTGGCGATCGCTGATGAATTTAACTGTATGCTGCTAGTCGATGAAGCTCATGCTACCGGCGTACTCGGAAAAACTGGCGCTGGGTGTGTTGAGCATTTTGGGTGTACAGGAAAGCAATTAATTCAAGTTGGCACTTTGAGTAAAGCTTTAGGTAGTTTAGGCGGGTATGTAGCAGGAAGTACCGCCTTAATTGACTTTTTGCGGAACCGCGCACCCAGTTGGATTTATACCACTGGGCTTTCACCTGCTGATACAGCAGCAGCCTTAGCAGCAATCAAGATCGTGCAACAAGAACCGCAACGCCGTGCCCAATTGTGGGGAAATATACATTACTTGAAAACTTTGCTGCAACAGTTACCTAACTTAAAATTACTGCCTTCTGAATCACCCATATTATGTTTTCAATTGCCTAATGCCACAGATGCCCTCAAAGCTGGAAAACAGCTAAGAGATGCTGGCATTTTTGCCCCAGCAATTCGTCCCCCCACAGTGCCCACAAGTCGGATCAGAATATCCGTGATGGCAACTCATGAAGTAGCACATATTGAAAAATTGGTAGCAGTCCTGAAAGATGTTAATTACAGCTAATTTAATGTTAAATAGATGACACTAGGGTGGGGGATTAATTGAATATATAGCGGGTTGAGTAAGGTACACCCGTAGGGGCACGGCAGTGCCGTGCCCTTACACTTTGCGATTAATCTTGTACCGCATCTGAATGGGAACCGCTATAGTTCTGTTGATGCCGAACTAACTAACGGGGCGTTGTGTGGCAGCAAAAGTAAGATAAAATACTTTGAAATTTCAGATTTTGGAATTGAGTAAGTAAGTCGATGGAAATAAACCAAACTATCTTACAAAACGTAAATATGCTTGAAACCTTTACTAATAAGAAATGACAAAGGACAAATGACAGCCATAGCTAGTTATGTTTAATTACACCGCCCTACTTATTATTTATATAGATTGGCAAACCAACGCTATGGATATAAATATAGAATATTAATGGTAAATTATTTATTTTCAATACTATATTATCGAGTAATTAACTTCTAACAAAAGGAGTTTTATCAACTAAGTAAAAATCTATCTGGAGATAAATTACTAAAATTTGCAAACTAGCTTAGGCTGTATAGAGCCTTTGCAATAAGTATTGGTTGTTCCAAAACATTTTCATGCCTCATATTCATTCTTCTCACTTACTACGTTATAGTGTCACTGTACTAATTATCATAATCGCACTAGTACTAATGCTGATACTAGACCCCTGGTTAAGCATGAGTAGAACTCCTTTCCTGCTGTTTTTTAGCGCTGTAGTGGTGAGTGCTTGGTATGGCGGTTTGAAATCAGGGCTATTGGCAACCTCCTTATCTGCGCTAGTCAGCAATTACTTTTTTCTCCCACCAGCTTACGATCTGAGTTTTGACCTATCTAATTCTGTGCGAATTGGGTTATTTGCATTACAAGGATTACTCTTTAGTATCGGATGTGAGGCATTAAAGACTGCTAAAAGACAGGCTGATAGAAATCTACAACAGCTAAGAGTTAGTGAAGAGCGATTTCGATTAGCGTTAAGCAGTTCGGATATCATAGTCTTTCAACAGGATCGAGATCTGCGATATCAGTGGATTCATAATCCTCAAGGTCTAAATACTGCTGAGGAAATGTTAGGTAAGTCTGATGATGAATTGTTTTCAGCCGTAGTAGCAAAGCAATTGAAGGCAATTAAGCTGAAGGTAATAGAGACTGGTGTTTCAACCCGTGAAGAGGTTTATGTAACAACCTGTGGAGAAGATCGTTACTATGATTTGCTGGTTGAACCACTGAAAGACCCAGACAATAGTATTCATGGTATTACTTGTGCGGCTGTGAATATTACAGAGCGCAAGCAGACAGAACTAGAAAAAGCCAGGTTACATCAGGAACTTCAGCAAGCCGTTCAGCAAAAAGATGAATCTCTGGCATTACTCAATGCTTGCCTTACCAGTTCACCAGTGGCACTGGCTTTTCTCAATACAGAACTTCGCTATATTTATGCTAATGAAGCACTAGCTGCCATCAACGGTATACCCCAAACTCAACATATTGGCCGCACCTTTCGGGAAGTATTACCGGAATGGGCAGCACAAATTGAGCCTGTTTTTGAGCAAGTGATGCAAACCAGGCAGCCCTTACTTAATCAGGAAGTCAATGGTGAAACCTATCCGCCTGGGGTGTATCGTTATGCTCTTGTTAGCTATTATCCAGTGTGTTTACCGGATGGTCAATTGTTAGGAGTGGGCACTAGTTTTGTTAATATTACTCAACTCAAACAAACTGAGAAAGCCTTGCGGGAAAGCGAAGCAAAGTTTCGCAGCGTAGTTGAGTCAAATATGATTGGTATTGGCTTTTGGGATAGAGACGGTAGGATTACAGAAGCGAACGATGCCCTGCTCAATATGCTGGGTTATACCCGTGCAGAATTACTTGCTGGAACACTTAGCTGGCAAGACTTAACTCCTACAGAGGATGTGTCACTCGATAAGGAAGCACTAACTCAATTTCAAGATAGTTTCTTTTGCCCACCATATCAAAAAGAATATATCCGTAAAGACGGCTCACGGTTGCCGATTTTGGCAGGTGGTAGCCATTTTGAAGGGACTGTAGATAGAGGAGCTTTTTTTGTTCTCGATATTACAGAGCGCAAGCAGGCTGAAGAAAGACTGCACTATATCGCCCAAATTAGTAGTGTCCTCTCTACTTCGCTAGATTACGAAGAAACCTTAGAACAAATTTCCAAAATATCAGTTCCTAAGCTAGCTGATTGGTGTAGCGTTGATATTTTAAATGAAGATGGTTCCATTCGCCGCTTACCCATTGCCCATGCAGACCCATCCAAAACGAAGTTAGCGCGTCAACTTCAGGAGTATGCTATGGATTACAGGAGTGCAAGTGCAATTACTAGAGTCCTACAAACCGGGCAAAGCGAATTAATCTCAGAGATATCTGACTCGCTATTAGTAGCGACAACTCAGAATCAGGAACACTTAGAACTTGTCCGGCAATTGGGCATGAAGTCTGTGATGATAGTGCCGTTAATCGCACAAGGGCGAGTCCTCGGCACTATCAGCTTTATCAGCACGCAATCAAACCGTCGCTACAATCGCACTGACTTAACTTTAGCAACAGATATTAGCCATCGTGCAGCCTTAGCAGTGGAAAATGCTCGACTTTATCGAGATATCCAGCAAGCTTTAGTCCATTATGCCGAGTCTCTATCTCTTCTAGATGCGCTGCTAGAAGCCGCTCCTGTTGCTGTATGCTTTTTGGATCGGGAACTGCGATATATCCGAATTAATCAAGTTTTTGCTGACATTAACGGTTTGACTATAGAAGAACATTTAGGACAGAAATTTGGGGAAGTGTTGCCAGCAATGGCGGCTGAGTTGGAGCCAAGGTTACAGCACGTTTTGGATACAGGAGAACCCCTGCTGAATGTAGAAATCAGTGGTGATACAAGGGAACAACCTAGACGTTACGGCTACTGGCTCGGTAACTATTACCCAGTCAACAACGCAATGGGTGAAACGGTAGGAATTGGAATTATTTTGGCAGATGTGACATTAGCAAAGCAAACAGAAGTAGCGTTGCGGGAAAGCGAAGAAAGGTTTCGGGCAATGTTCAACCAAGCAACTGTGGGTATTACTCTGGTAGCGTTAGATGGGCAATTTATTCAGGTAAATCCTGCCTTTTGTGAGATTACTGGGTATAGCCATGAAGAATTAATGCAAATGAACTTCCGAGAAATTACTCACCCTGACGACTTAGCAACTGATGGGGAAAATGCTCTGCGAGTTTTGGCAGAAGAGATTAGTGGTTATTCCTTAGAGAAGCGCTATATTCGCAAAGATGGTTCTATAGTTTGGGTAAACTTAACTTCGTCAGCAGTTTGGGATACCAACGGACAACCAAAGTATGCATTAGGCATTATTGAGGATATTAGCGATCGCAAACGAGTTGAAACAACACAACAGTTTTTAGTTGAAGCCAGCACTTTATTAGCCGCCTCGTTGGATTATGAAATCGCCTTGGAAAGTGTGGCTAATCTAGCAGTTCCTACCTTGGCTGATTGGTGTATTGTAGATGTCTTCCAGGAAGATTGGTCAAGTAAACAAATTGCGATCGCAATTGCCGATGCCACCAAACTAAGTATTTTAGACGAAATTCGCCAGCGTTATCGACCCCAAACCAGAGCCAAACAGCTTGTACGGCAGCTAAGGCTAGGAATATCTGTCTTTTATCCCGAATTATCTGACTCTCATCTTCTAGAGATGTCTGAAGACAACGAACATCTGCAATTGCTGCAAAGCCTGGGTATTCGTTCTCTAATGGTGATTCCAGTTCGTTCTCGCGGGCAATTATTTGGAGCAATCTCTTTTTTCACAGCCGAGTCAGGTCGTTACTACCAAAAAACAGACTTGGCTTTAGCAGAAGATATTGCTCGTCGAGCGGCCATAGCCATCGATAACGCCAGACTTTACCAAGAAACTCAACAAGCAAAACAGGCTGCTGAAAGGTCTGTCAATCGCACCATCCTTTTACAAAGAATAACTGCTGCCTTCTCGGAAGCCTTAACTCCCCAACAGGTAGCCGATGTAGTGGTGAACCAAGGGATTGCCGCCTTGGAAGCTACTGGTGGTTCCGTTGTCTTACTTACTGAAGGAAATACTACCCTAAAAGTTGTGCAAGCAATTGGCTATCCCCAAACGCTCGTAAATACTTGGACAACTTTCCCCATCACAGCCCCTAACCAAATAGCAGAAACAGTCAGAACTGGGCAGCCGATTTTTTTAGAAAATTTAGCAGCCATGATTGCTAGATATCCCGACTTAGCAGATGTTGTGACTGTTATGGGGAATAATGCCTGGGCTTCCATTCCCTTGGTAGCAGAAGGTAAAGTAATTGGAGCTTTAGGATTAAGCTTTACCACTGGACAAATATTTAACGAAGAAGACCGGGGATTTATGTTGACACTGGGACAGCAGTGTGCACAAGCGATCGCTCGCGCTCAACTTTACGAAGCTGAAAAGACTGCTAGGGCCCAAGCTGAGACAGCCAACCGCATTAAGGACGAATTTCTTGCTGTCCTTTCCCATGAACTGCGAACTCCCTTGAATCCGATTTTAGGGTGGGCAAAGTTACTCAGAACTCGCAACTTCGACGAAGCCACGAAAATTCGGGCATTGGAAACAATCGAGCGGAATGCCAAATTACAAACCCAACTCATTGGAGATTTACTTGATGTTTCGCGGATTTTACAAGGTAAGGTGAGGTTAAATCTTTATGCAGTGGATTTGAAAATAGCGATCGCATCTGCACTAGAAACGGTGCGTTTAGCAGCAGAAGCCAAATCAATTCAAATTAAAACGGTGTTAAGTAATGATATCGGTAAAGTTCTTGGCGATAGCGATCGCTTGCAACAAGTAATGTGGAATCTCCTCTCCAATGCCGTTAAATTCACACCTACAGAAGGACTTGTAGAAGTCCGTCTAGATCAAGTTGGGTTAGATGCTCAAATCCGGGTAATTGATACAGGTAAAGGAATCATCCCGGAATTTTTGCCCTACGTCTTTGATTACTTCCGCCAAGCGGATGCCAAGACAACCAGAGTATTTGGTGGACTGGGATTAGGACTGGCAATTGTCCGCCATCTAGTAGAACTTCACGGTGGTACAGTTCAGGCAGAGAGTTTGGGAGAAGGGCGAGGGGCAACTTTTATAGTTAGACTACCTTTGCTGAAAAATTCTGAGTTGCGAGTCAGTAGTGGTGAAGCTTCTCAAGCAGAACTCAGTACTGACGACACATTGCTTTTGGGAGTGCAAATCCTGCTTGTAGACGATCAAGCTGATGTGCGAGAATTTTTTAGCTTTGCACTAGAACAATATGGCGCGACTGTAACCGCAGTTGAATCAGCAGCCGAAGCCCTGGAAACATTAGCCCAATCAAAACCAGATATCCTACTAAGCGACATTGGAATGCCCTTAATGGATGGTTATATGTTGTTGCGCGAGGTGAGAAAATTACCACCAGAGCAAGGTGGACAAATTCCCGCGATCGCACTGACAGCTTATGCTGGAGAAATTAATTACAACCAAGCAATGGCAGCAGGATTTCAAAAACACCTACCTAAACCCGTAGATCCAAGTGAATTAGCGACAGCAATCGACAAAATAATTCGTAATTCTGAATGACGAATTATCCAATAGGGCAATTCCCAGGATTAACTGCATGGATATATTCACTACCCGATCCCGGTCTTCCTCGTTTATAGTAAGCTTCTTCTGGTTTACCCCATCCTAGCTGCAAAATCATTTCCAAAAAGTTAGAATTTTCCCACTTACATAAACTTGCCCATTCTGTTCTTTGAACAATTCTTTCTACATCAGATGTAAGAATTTGCTGGTATTGTTTACTATTATTGAAACTCAAGTATAAATCCATCTCCATCGAGACTTCATACCAAAATTCTACAATGGGATTTTTAGCAGATTTTAATATCTCTAAGTCACTAGGGAGGGCTATTAAATCAGTATTTACTTCGGGATAGTTCAACTTTTTAGCTTTAACTGTCATCTCCCGCCAGATAATACCTGAAACTTGATTTTCTTTTTGATAATCGTGAATCGCAGCTTTGAAATCTTGATAAGCTGTGAATTGTTGCAGCCCATCAGTTCTAATAAACTGGTCAATTACGGGATTACCAGAGGCTGTTATCTCTAACTTTAGGCGTTTTCCATTGAGGCAAGCTTGGCGTTCGGCTGCCAAAACTTGAATTAACTCCTGAGTGGTGTAAACCTTTGACATCAGAATCCACTCTAGTTAGTCATTGGTCATTGGTCATTGGTCATTAGTCATTAGTCATTAGTCAAGGACTAGAGACTATCGATTAACTTTCTAATCTGTAAACACAGATATTTCCATATTATGCTTTGGCATCGGCAGAAATGTAGTAACAGATAGCACGAAAAATTAGGGCAGACCAATTTGGTCTACCCCATAAGTTATCTAGCTAACTCACTACTGAACTCATTAAAAGCTCGTCGCTTTAACTGTGCTGTTTCGGTGCGTGGTAATAAATCAAAGATTTTGCGAAATTGGTCGTCTATTTCTTCATAAGGTACTTGACCTTTTTTATTTAAAACTACCTCACCTGCTTTATTAAACACCACAACTTGAGGAACACTCCCAGAATAGTAATATCCTGGTTCTGTAGGGTTGTAGGTTTTTTTAGATGGGATAGTATCTACATTGATAGGCATAATCTCTGCCACTTGACCGTAGAATTCCTGTACCCGTGAGATAGAAATGGCATATCTTTTAGAATCGCTGCTGTCATCCAAATAAAAAGCCAAAAATACGGGTTTATGTTCCGCTAAAGTCTGTGCTAGTGTCTGTCTGGGAGGAACTAATGAACCATTACCAGCATAAACAACGAAAATGTTGCCATCATATAAATCATTATCGAGACCAGCATAAGCAGGTTGCGTACTTATAATGAAAAGACTTGCAAGCAACAACAGGCATTTAGACAACCACCTTTGCCAGCCAGTAATTTGTTTATGTAAAAAAAGAAACTTTGTGCTATTCATCAAAAGGAACCTTGCAAGCTACTACTTGTCGTGAGTTTGTGCTGAATTCGGCAAACTGGGCTGGATATGTAATTACGCCCAGACAATATATTTTTAAGATAACGCCTACTGAGATTATCTCTCGTAAGTGGATGATAGAGTTGAACGGAGTTCCGATATGGATGAACGAGATTTTAATTCTCCCCTGCTTCCCCTGCCTCCCCTGCCCCCTGCCTCAAAATTAAGAGGCTGGCTTTTTCAGCTAGGATTCGCTAAACTCACGCATATTAAATTTGCAATTAAATACTTTCAATTAGCAACGCCAGAAGACTAGGGTACAGATGTGGGAAACAAAATTCAATTCATAGATAGGCTGCGATTGGGTTTCGCGGTGTCAGTGGCAAAAAGTGTGACGTTTATAGTGCGATCGCTCCGTCTGGGTGCTGCTAGTGTATTACCAGGCTCGATTGCTCGTCGCATTGAACCTCGAATTTTAGAATTATTGAGTCAGCAAGTTAAAAACGGAGTGATTTTAATTGCTGGTACTAACGGCAAAACCACTACAGCACTGCTTTTATGTACAATCCTAGAACGCAAGGGCTATCGCGTTACTCATAATTCTACAGGTGCAAATCTAGAAAATGGCTTGATGACAGCGCTGTTAGAAAGCACCAACTTACTAGGTACGCTAAATACTGATTACGCCATTTTAGAAGTTGATGAAAATATTGTCCCAAGAGTATTAAAGCCACTCCAGCCGCGAATCATTCTCTGTTTAAACTTGTTCCGCGACCAACTCGATCGGTACGGCGAAGTAGATACAATTAGTAAACGTTGGACAAAAGTTATTTCTACCCTACCCGTAGAAACGGTAGTAATTCCCAATGCTGATGACCCAACTCTATCTAACCTTGGTCAGCAGTTACCGCAACGGGTGTTATTCTTTGGCTTAAATGAACCAGCAAATTATCTCGAAGCTATTCCTCACGCTGTCGATTCTATCTATTGTCCAAAATGCGGACATTCTCTAGATTACAAGGGTGTTTACTTGTCCCATTTGGGAGATTTTACTTGTCCAAAGTGTGGTTTTACTAAAAGTAAACCAACTCTAGAAAGTAGTGAATGGTCGCAAATTCTGGTTGGTTTGTACAACAAATATAATACTTTAGCGGCTGCAACTGCGGCTATTGAGTTAGGAGTTGATGAAGCAACAATTAGAGATACTATTAATAACTTCCAAGCTGCCTTTGGCCGGGCGGAAGATTTAGTAATTAACGGTAAACGAGTGCGGATATTGTTATCAAAAAACCCAGTAGGAACGAATGAAACCATTCGCGTAGTAACTCAAAGCACAGATAAAACCACACTACTGGTACTGAACGATCGCACACCCGATGGCACTGATGTATCCTGGATTTGGGACGTGGATACCGAGAAATTAGTCGAACGCGGCGGGACTTTAGTAGTGAGTGGCGATCGCGTCTACGATCTAGCACTACGTCTACGTTACAGCCAAAAGTCCCCTGAGAGTAGCATAAATTTAATTGTAGAAGAAGATTTGCGACAAGCGATCGCAACTGCATTAGAGCATACACCAGAGAATGAAACTCTACATATTCTACCTACCTACTCAGCCATGCTAGAAGTGCGAGAAGTTCTGACTGGTCGGAAAATTCTTTAAATTCTTTAAATTTGTCATTTGTCATTGGGTAACGATGTTTTCCCAATCCCCAGTCCCCAATTCCCAATCCCCAGTCCCCAGTCCCCAGTCCCCAATTCCCCATTCCCAATTCCCCAAAAATATGAGTTCTCAAAATTTGGAATTAACAATAGGTTGGCTTTATCCGACGTTGATGAGTACTTATGGCGATCGCGGTAATGTAATTACTATAGAACGTCGCGCTCAATGGCGGGGATACGACGTTAAAATCTTACCCCTAGATCAAAATAGTACAGCCGCAGATATTAAAACTGTAGATGTCATAGTTGGTGGTGGCGCACAAGATCGTCAGCAAGAAATTGTCATGCGTGATTTGCAAGGTGCGAAAGCTGATGCAATGCGCGAAAAAATCGAAAATGGTACACCAGGGGTATTTACTTGTGGTTCACCGCAACTACTAGGACATTATTACGAACCAGGCTTAGGACAACGAATTGAAGGTTTAGGAATACTCGATTTAGTTTCCGTCCATCCTGGTGAAAATACTAAGCGCTGTATTGGAAACTTGGTAATTGAAGTGACAGCCTCACGTCTAGCGCAAGATTTAAAAGAGATGACGGGTAGCACACCATATTTGGTAGGCTTTGAAAATCACGGCGGACGTACCAAGTTGGGGAAAGTGGAAGCTTTAGGGCGCGTAGTGTACGGTTTGGGAAATAATGGAGAGGATGGAACTGAGGGAGCATTTTATCAGAATGCGATCGCTACTTATTCTCACGGCCCTTTGTTACCGAAAAATCCTTTTGTCGCCGATTGGTTAATTCAAACAGCACTACGGCTCAAGTCCGGGGAAGCGATCGCATTGCAGCCCTTAGATGATAATCTTGCTGTACAAGCACGAGAAGCGATGTTTAAGCGGTTGAAAGTCAGTTTACCAAATGTTGCTGCCGCAAGAGCTTAACCTTGAAGGAAGCAGGGGGTAGGACACCAAATCAGAGATTTGGAGTGGGTTTTAAACCCAAGGCTCGTTTGGTCGTGCTAGGAGACAAAGGGCAGTTTCCCTCCTGCCTTTATTGGTAAAACACCAAAATATAGAAAAAAAATAAAGAATATGATTAAATATCATAGCAATCATTTTGGTGTGGCATCTCTAGCTCACAATAAAAAGAAAGCGATTCAGGGATTGAGCGAGCAGGAAGTGCTATTGAACTTTAGCCAAAAAAAACCCCCAGAGGATGTTAGTCTTCCAGGGGAGTTAGTTATCAGGGTGCATCTACCAATTAACTGTTCTCAGGTTGAACACCACATTCCGGATAAATTTGGACAAAGGCTAATTATTTTTTAAAATAAAAAACCCCCAGAGAGTGTTAGTCTTCCAGGGGAGTTAGTTATCAGGGTGCATCTACCAATTAACTGTTCTCAGGTTGAACTCCTTATTCCGGATAAATTTGGACAAAGGCTAATTATTTTTTAAAATAAAAAACCCCCAGAGAATGTTAGTCTACTAGGGGAGTGAGTTATCAGGGTGCATCTACCAGTAATCTTTTCTAGGGGCAGCCAGTATCTTCCGGGAAAAACGATTAAAATCAGGGTTGATGGCGATGTCTATGAAGGGTTACGCCTACGCAACTAGAAAAAACCCCCAGAGAATGTTAGTCTGCCAGGGGAGTGAGTTATCAGGGTGCATCTACCAATCATCTTTTCTAAACCAAATGGGTAGCTACCGGATAAATTAACAGAGGTTGAAGTTATTGCTGTTTTATCACCAAAAAAAACCTCGGATGTTAGCCAAGCAGAGGGGTTAGTTATCAGGCATTGGTGTAAACTTAAGCTCAAATCCTTAAGAATCTCGTTTCCAAGTTCTATCTCTAAACGATCCTCATTGGGCTATTAGTGCCGATTCCGAAGGTTGTAGCCCCCATGAGGATTAAAAGCTAGAGACTTTTAAAGAGCAATCTACCGGATAAATTAGCGTTTACCAGAGAAACCCTCAGTGGGTGTTAGCCAACTAGGGGAGCTAGTTATCAGGGTGCATCTACCAATTAAACAATCCAGTGCGCTGCCTTAAAAATTTGATGCCTCAGAAACAATTGCTGCTTACTTCCTTCCTTCATAAAAAAACCCCCAGTGGGTGTTAGCCAACCAGGGGAGCTAGTTATCAGGGTGCATCTACCAATTAAATGTTCTAGGTTTAACTACCATGCTCAGGATAAATTTACTAGAAAAATCCGCCAAAAAAACTCTAGTAGATATTAACTGAAATTAGGGGAGTTAAAAATCAAGGTACATCCATCTATTAATCAAGTATTCTAGGATTAAGGGCTATTTTCTGGTAGAGAATATCTGCATCAAAAGTTACTGTTGTTGGCCAAAAAAAACCCCCAGTGGGTGTTAGCCAACTAGGGGAGTTGAAGATCAAGGTGCATCTACCAATTAAGTGTTCTAGATCCAAGTAATCCGATCCGGATAAAGTTGTAAAGGCAGAAAAAGCAAAACAACACCGAATCAGAAACATTCAGGGGTGGGATGCATCTAAGTTATCAGAGGGAGCAAATCGACTTGAAACTTTTGCGTTTCAAACCAGATTTAGGAGGCGGACAGGAGAAGTTGTGACCCAGGAATTTCACATTTCCGTAACCCCAGTAGGGCAAAATGACTACTTGGTGCGGACGGAACAAGTCGCGTCTGGGGTACCATTGGCAGAAGAATTGGTGACTTGGCCTGTAGCTGATTGGTTAATAGCTGCTGGGCATTTGATGAATGACCCATTGAAGTCAGTGTTGCAGGGAGATCCATTTACCTCTAATGGAAACGAAAGCAATATCGCCAGAAACTCTGTTAATTTGGTGGCCTTGGGTCAACAATTTTATAATGCCCTATTTCAAGGCACTCTCAGAGATAGTTGGATTACTGCTCAAGGTATTGCCCAAAACCACCAGCAAGTACTACGCTTGCGCTTAGGGCTAAAAGACACTAGATTAGCTCGTTTGCCTTGGGAAGTGATGCACGCAGGCGATCGCCCTCTGGCTACTGGGCCTTATGTGGCTTTTTCTCGCTTCCAAAGTGGCGTTTTGGGAACTTCTCCTTTGCGATCGCGAAATATGCCCACACCACGAGAACAAGGTGGTGTGAAAGTATTGATGGTAATTGCTTCTCCCTCAGATCAAGTGCGTCTTGACTTACAGAAACAGGAAGCGATTAAACTGCAAGCAGAACTTCATCGTCAAACATCACGACTGACTGAAGGTAATAATCGGTTCCCAGAAATTGAACTCACTGTATTAGACCAACCAGGACGGGAAGAACTGACGCAAGCCCTAGAACAAGGCAGATACCACGTTCTCCATTACTCTGGTCATAGTAACTTAGGCGGCAATGGTGGAGAAATTTATCTTGTTAGTCGCAGAACTGGCTTAACGGAAGTATTGAGTGGAGACGATCTGGCAGGTTTGCTCGTCAACAATAATATCCAAATGGCAGTGTTTAATTCCTGCTTGGGGGCGTACACAGCTGCCTCCGATCCCTCTGGAGATACTGGCGAACGGAACCTAGCAGAAAGTCTGGTAAAGCGCGGGATTAGAAGCGTTTTAGCAATGTCAGAACGGATTCCTGATGAAGTCGCACTGACACTTACACAATTGTTTTATCGCAACTTGAGTCAGGGATATCCAGTAGATTTGTGCGTTAGTCGGGTGCGCCAAGGATTAATTTCTGCTTATGGTTCTCACCAGATGTACTGGGCATTACCGATTTTATATCTTCAGCCAGAATTTGACGGTTTTCTGAGCGAGGAAACTGAGTTATCCGAAAGTGCAGAATCACGGAATCAGTATAGTTCGCCTTTAGGAATCACTTCCACGATGTACTCCGCTATGGCAGATGATAGCGATATGCCTTTAGGAATGGAAGAAATGATTCCTACTGGTTTGACGCGGGACTCTTCTGGGTTGGACTGGCTGGGTGAGGATACTTGGGGCGATCTCGTTGATGAAATTGAGTATGATGACCCAAGTTATGAAGAAGATTCAGCGATCGTTTCGGATTTGTTTCGTCAGCTAGATCACCAAAAAGCTCCAACGGAACTGGATCGACAAATTCCAGAAAATAATTTTCAGCAAAGACAGGTTTCAGAAGAAATGACTTCTCTGCAAGGGGAAGAAGATTTGTGGGGAGAAGTCCCAGCACCGCCACCTCCAAATACTGGAAACTTGGAAGGAAATTTAGAAAAATCTGATTTTTTGCGAGCGCAACCACCCCCACCAAAACCTCATACCCAACGCCGCAAGCTGTGGCCAATTGTGGGTATTGTGGGAATCAGTGCGTTAGCCGCTGCGATCGGTTTAAATTGGTGGTGGCAAAATCGCTCCCAGCAGGTAAATTTGCCTAACATCCCAGCAATTTCCACTGAATCTTTACCGATTCAAAAGCAGCAAAATCCCGACTTACAGACAGCACCCAATGGAATTGTTACCGCCACCGCTACAGAAAAATTGAGCCAGGGTGACTTACAAGGTGGGCTATTAGCTGTAGAAGAACTACTAAATCGTGGCGCACTGGCTGCGGCAGAAACTGCTCTGAAACTGGTTCCAAGTAAGCAAATTGACGATCCATCTGTCAACTTTTATAAGGGACGATTAGCTTGGCAGTCCATCCAAACTGGAGACAATAATAACTATAGCGTCGATGATGCCCGCCGTTATTGGGAAACTGCCGCAAAAGCTAAACCAGAATCACTTTTGTATAACAACGCTTTAGGATTTGCCTACTACGCCGAAGGCAATCTGAATCGAGCCAATGACTCTTGGTTCAAGGCTTTGAATTTGGCACTCAAACAGCAGAATCCAGATTCCAAGACAGCAGTTCCTCAAGATGCTTTAACTTCTTATGCTGGTTTAGCTCTTGGATTGTATAAATCTGCACTTAATCAACCTAGTGGTAAGCAGACACAATATCTGAATGAAGCAATTAAATTGCGACAAACGGTTCTCAAGTCTGAACCAGTCAATTTTCAGGTAGATAAATTAGCTAAAAATTGGCTGTGGACAGAAAAGGCGATTGCAGATTGGCGATCGCTCCTTCAAGAAAAAGGAGAACAACAGTAATATTCAAGGTGGCGATTGGAGCGATCGCTGTAATAAAATTTTTAACTTTGGTAATTAGTCATTAGTTATTGGGACTAATGACTAAATCGGCGGACAGCTATCCCGGACACCCCTGTTGTGTTGGGATGGGATTTTTGAGTTTTATCTGGCGAAAAGCCCGGAGTTTCAGAATCTCCGGCTTTGTGCTTTGCGTCTACGCCTTATTTGAAGTTTTTTAATAAGCATGAAAATAAACGTGTATTCTGTGTAATAAGATACTTATTGTTAAACTTTTGATATTATTTGTAGAGTAGTTCATCTTTGTTTTCATGCCCTGTATTCAAGTCGGTGTTAGAGTTCCACCTCATCTTCACAAAAAGCTAGCTATTCACGCTGGTAAGGCTGAGGCATCTAAATCTAAGGTAATTATTAACGTTTTTTGGCATAAAACGAGCCAAAATATTTAATTTATCCGCCACAAAAGTCATCATCTGGTCGAGGAAGAGTTTAAACCAGAACTGGTTACAGTTGTCAATACTTTTCTACTTTACCTAGATTTGTAGGTAAACAAACCAGGCTGCGATCGGTTTATTATTCTCAGCTTAATTTAGTTCTAATCATGATCAAAAACACTATTCTAGAGCCTCTAGTTACAGATGTTCGGTGTGAAGAAATTTGTCAGATTTTGGGAGAGACTTACAACCAAGAACGCTGGAACGATTGGCGCTGGCAAATGCGGCATCGGTTGACTAAGCTGGAACACTTTCAGAAGTTATTAAGGCTTAGTCCTACCGAACAACAGGGACTTTTAATCGCGCCAGAGAAGTTTGCTGTAGCCGTAACCCCATACTTTGCATCACTCCTCGATCCAGAAGATCCGCTTTGTCCGCTACGGTTACAAGTCATCCCACGGCAAGAAGAATTAATCGTTAGTCCAGCAGACATGGTAGATCCATGTGGTGAGGATAACGACACTCCAGTACCAGGACTCGTACACCGCTACCCCGATCGCGTATTACTGCTTGCTTTAGACACATGCGCTGCTTATTGTCGTTACTGCACCCGTTCTCGTTTGGTGAGCCAAGGTGAGATGTACCCAGTAACGCGGCGGTTGGATGCGATCGTCGCCTACTTGGAAGAACACACCGAGATCCGTGATGTGCTAATTTCTGGTGGCGATCCTCTGCTAATGTCTGATGAACCTTTAGATAATTTGCTTGGGCGGTTACGTGCTATTGAGCATATTGAATTTATTCGGATTGGTTCTCGCGTGCCGAGTTTTTTGCCGCAGCGAATTACACCGCAACTGGTTGCCTTACTTCGTAAACATCGCGTGTGGCTATCTTTGCACTTTTGTCACGTGCGGGAACTTACCCCAGAAGTGGCACAAGCTTGCGATCGCCTAGCGGATGGTGGTATTCCTCTAGGTAGTCAAACTGTGCTATTAAAAGGTGTGAATGACTCTGAAAAAGCCCTCAAGAATCTGTTTCACGGTCTTCTAAAGTTGCGCGTGCGTCCCTATTACCTTTACCAATGCGATCCAGTTGTTGGCACTGCACATCTGCGAACGAGTGTTCAAACTGGGATTGATCTAATTTCTAAATTGCGTGGTCATACTACTGGCTACGCTGTACCAACTTATGTAATTGATGCCCCTGGCGGCGGTGGAAAAGTCCCAATTCAAGCGGAGACTTTAGTTGGTTATGAGAAGGGCACAGCTACAGTGCGAAACTGGGCGGGTAATACATACACTTATGTAGATCCAGTGGAGTAGGGCTGACACTATATATAAGTCAATCGCTATCATCTAAAAGAGCCAGTTGGGATGGTTCTGTTGGATGATGGCAAAACAAAAAACCAAGTAATTATAGGAGAGTAGTTGAAATGTTGATTGTTGGTAATACAAAGCTCAAAGGTCGAGGTGTGTTCGCACAGAAGCGCTTTTTGAAAGGAGAGATCGTTGAGAGATCGCCAGTTGTGGTTATACCCGCAGAACAGGTTGAATTTCTAGATAAAACAATTTTGGGTAACTATTACTACGATTGGGAAGATAAAGCTGCGGCGATCGCTCTGGGTTTAGCGTCACTGTTTAACCATTCTTACGAACCTAATACTTACTATGTGAAAAAATTCGCCGAAGGGGAGGTGGAATTAATTGCTTACCGAGATATACAAGCAGGAGAAGAAATTACTGCCAACTATAACGGTTCTCCTAACGATAAATCTCCTATCTGGTTCGATGTTGTCAATGAGATATCTTCATTTACTTCATTGAGGAATTAGTAAAGACATTTGATTTGTAGATTAAAGCTAACAGCGAAAGCTTTCTCACCAGGAATTATCGGGCTATGGGGTTATTAATTGGTCTGTGTTATGACCTGAAGGCAGACTATCTTAAGGCTGGTTTTAGTGCCTCTGAGGTAATGGAGTTCGATGATGAAGAAACTATCATCTGGCTGGAAGATGCACTATTTCAGTTAGGTAATCAGGTTGAACGTGTTGGCAATGGTAGAGAACTCGCTCTGCGCTTGGTAAAAGGCGATCGCTGGGATCTGATTTTCAATATTGCTGAGGGTTTGAAGGGTCGCTCTCGTGAAGCTCAAGTCCCGGCAGTTTGTGAATTATTCGCTCAACCCTATACATTTTCCGATCCGCTCACCTGTGCCTTAACGTTAGACAAGGCACTTGCTAAAAGGGTGGTGCGCGATCGCGGTTTGCCAACAGCCGCCTTTGAAGTAGTGAATACTACAGCAGAAGCAACAGCCATATCGCTGCCAATGCCAGTTTTCCTCAAGCCTGTGGCGGAGGGCAGTTCTAAAGGGGTAACTGGGCGTTCTCTTGTCAAAGAACGTGAGGAACTAGTAAGTACTTATCAATTGTTACGCGAACTATTTCAGCAGTCTGTACTCGTAGAAACCTTTCTTCCCGGCCGAGAAGTAACAGTGGGCATTATTGGCAACGGCAGCAACTCACACGTAGTAGGTGTGATGGAAGTAATTTTGATAGGAAAAACTGAAGCTTTCGCCTATACCACCCTCAACAAGGATGAGTATCTGGAACGGGTATCTTATGATTTGCTTATAGATCCCGAACCACTGGCAGCACAGGCAAGGCAGCTAGCCCTGGATGTTTACCATACTCTTGGTTGTCGTGACGCAGCCCGCGTGGATCTGCGTTGCGATGCTAGCGGCGTGTTGCAGTTTATGGAGGTTAACCCACTCCCAGGACTACATTATATCCGCTCAGACCTGGTAATTATGGGACGTTTGGGTGGTGTGACATACACAGAAATCATTGCTGAAATAGTTGAGTCTGCATGGCAAAGGTACAAATGTTGATTTAGTCATAAGTGGCGGTTTTTGCCGTTGCTGATTGCGGTATGAAATTTATTGTGAATGACGATGAAAATCCTTGTAGAGACGTAAAACTTTACATCCCTACATTTAGCTCAAAGCCACGGCGAGAATTGCTTTGCTCGCTCGGACATTGGCTCCAAACGCACGTCTATAGCTATTTCCTCATTAGGTTGAATATCTATCAAAGCAAATACTTGGCGTTTTTCAAGGTCAACCACAGCATTGGGATTTCGAGAATGATTGACTGCCGCGAACTTAGTTGATCCCTCAGCCGTTAAACAAATTTCCTCACTAAATTCCAATAAATTTACCCTCCCTCAGAAATTCATCGGTTTGATCGGCATATCTAACTTCTTGGTAAAAATTAGGAAAGCTAAAGTCTATTATTTGCTCTGCTTCTAATATCAACTCCTTAGCAAAAAGCCCGTAACCATCAATTCCACTCTGACGAACTTCACATTTAGGTGCATTGTTAATAAACTTTTCTATGTCTTCAGGAGTCAGCATAATTAAAAGTCTCTATGTCTTCAATTATTTAGTTTTTCTAAGTTTAAGTTATCTTTAGATAGACTGATTTGCCTTGTTGGATCGCGATATTGATCTGGATGTAGAGAGGTAAAATTTTACGTCTCTGAGCAGGAATTTGATGCTATATCACTAGTTAAAAGATAAAAACGCCAAGTTAAAAGCACTGCGCCCATAAGTAGCCCTAATGCTAAACCCAGCCATAAACCTATAGCACCCCAACCAAGAGTGAATGTCATCAGATAGCCACCACCTAGACCTACACCCCAGTAAGCGAACATGGCGATTAACACTGGTATTTTGGTATCCTTCAACCCGATTAATGCACCAGCAGCAATAGTTTGAATACTATAAAATATTTGGACTAATGCCCCCACAGCTAGGAAAGAAGTTGCCGTTTTAACTATCTCGACATTATCCAAATTACTGGTGTCCAAATACATTGCCACAATATAGTTGGGAAACAGCAAAAAAATTAATCCCACAATGCTGACAATGGGAGTAACAAGGGCAATGCAGACAAATCCAGCTATACTTGCACCTTTGAGATCGTTTTGTCCCCTAAGCTGTCCTACTCTCATGGTGATGGCATAGGAAATACCTATAGACACCGTTTCGACGAAACTTTCTGTCTCAACGGTAATTTCATGGGCTGCTAACGTCTCTGTCCCAAACCACCCCATCATTAAAGCAGTGGCGGTGAATACTCCAATTTCGGCTCCATACTGCAACCCCAAGAACCATCCAGTTTGGAAGATATCTACAAACATATCTTTATCGAACTGATACAAAGCGCGATGAAGTTGGTAGTCTTTAAAGTAGTCATCCAAGCAAACCCAACTGACTGCGGCAATAAAATTCAGCCAAAAAATGAGTGTGCTTCCCCAACCAATACCCGCTAAACCAAGGGCTGGGAAACCAAATTTACCGAACATTAGCACATAGTTAGCAACTGCATTCAGTAATAGTCCAGATACCGTAATTACTGCTAGGAATTGGGGGCGATTGAGAGCAGAGCTCACTTCTTTTAAGATACAAAAACCGAGCGCAGCAGGAAAACTCCAAACAATAGACCGCAAATAGGTTTGAGCCAATAACACATTGCTTTCTTCTTGACCAGTCAGCAGCAGGATATAGTCAAAGTGCCAAATGATAAACATCACAGGTAAGCACATCGTCACCGCTAACCAAATTCCCTGACCGGTAGCACGGCTAACTTGGTCTATTTTGCCTCCACCAAAAGCATTTGCGACACTCACACCTACGGCTGAAAGAATAGAGCGACAAACGGAAGCTAGGGTAGAAAATGTAACAGCACCTAAAGCACCCGCAGCTAAGGCTTGGCTGTTAAGTAAGCCCATCATCACCCCATCCAATAAAGGAATGCCCGCTTCTAATATTTGAGTAATTACCAGAGGAACTGCCAATTGTAGGCAAGCTTGGACTTCTAATATCAGTTCTGACTTAAATTCTTTTGAAGCTAACTCCATTAGGCACAAAAATTAAGGATGGTGCGAAAAAAGTAATATTTAATATTATTTAAGATATATTAATACTTAATTCGCACTCAACTCAAGCTGTTGGCAGTGAAATAGGCGATCGCTCCACTTAACTATGCGTAAGTTTGACAGATAAAATGGTATCCAAATTATTAGTCGTTTATACTACGCAAAATCAGTCTCTCTCCGAGTTGGAGAGAGACTAAATTGAACAAAAATTCAAGATAGGGAGAGGTTCATCGAACTCATGTAAAAAAAATTGTACATGTGTTTTCCCTGCTCCCTACTTGCGTATCTGATTAAGTAAAATCACTGTGTCGGTAATTTTGGGTGTGTAGTAGAGTACTTTGTTACGACTCCAGAAATTTCCGGGTTGTAAAGTCTCAAATAATTCCAGTAGTTACCAAATACTTGCCGCACATAATTTTTGGTTTCATCAAAGGGAATTTGTTCAACAAACTCATCTGGGTCTTGTGTAGTTAGAGTTTGCAGCCATTTGGAGACATTACCGGGCCCCGCATTGTAACTAGCGATCGCTAACAGCGAGTTATTGTTATATTGCTGATGGGTATGATCCAAATACCAAGTACCCAGCATAATATTATCGTTGGGATTTTCCAGGTTTATTGTTTTGAAATCCACCTTAATTTGTGGGGCAATCCATTTAGCTGTGCTGGGCAACAACTGCATTAAGCCAGTAGCATCAGCGACGGATTTGATTTTTGGCTCAAACCGTGACTCTTGACGCATCAAAGCGGTGACTAGCAAAGGATTGAGTTTACGCTCAATAGACCACTTTTCAATCTCTCGGAGATAGGGAAATGGGTAACGGGCTTGCCAGTAGGCGATCTGTTTGCTCAGAGTCTGATATTGGGCAATTTCTGCTGGTATTTCCCGATCTTCCAACTTAGCAATTTTATCAATTCCAATGAGATTTTCACCCCTTGCCTGCCGCATCAACCCTTCAGTAAATTGCTCTGCGACCGTTGGCTGAATTTTATTCTGAAATTCCGTTTCCCATTGTAACCAGGCATCGCGGTCTTGACCCAGCAAATATAATTCTTTGAAAGTCTCAGAACCAGCCGGTGGTAATGAACGCTGAGGTGTGATTACTTCTGGGTTCATGACGCGCACGTTGTCAAAGTTGCCGACATTTAGCCCCAGCATGTTTGCTGCTCGCCAGGCATAGTAAGAGTAGGGAAACTGACTAATTACATAGTCATAAGCAGTTTGAGATTCCTGTTGTTTGCCTAGTGAAGCTGCCCATTTACCTACCCAAAAACCTGCTCTTGGAGCCAAAATATTATTAGGATTGTTGGTGACAATTGGCTCTGCCCATTGCCAAGCACCGACATAATCTTTGGCTTTGGCTTTATCTTGGGCGATTTTCCAACGATATTCTGCGGCTTCATCAGAATTGCCGTACTTGGCGATCAGTAATTGCCACGCCGCGCTAGCTGACTTTTGATCTTTGAGGGTTTCGAGAGTTTTGGCTTTTTGTACTAGTGCAGTCCCAGCTTGTTTAGGAAATTTACTAATTACCTGGTCAAGATAAGGTAAGCCATCTTTACCTGTCTTTGCGGTTTCTGCTAATCGTAGTAGTGCAGTTCCAGCTTCCTCGGTATTGGGAAATTGTTGCACCAATTGTTTATAGGTAGCGATCGCTATTTCTTTGTCTTTGCCTCCAATCTGTAACCCTCGTGCAGTCCGATAGAGATTGCGCGATGTTTTGGGTGCTTTGGCATAAGCATTCGCCGCTTTCAAAAATTGACTATTTTCCCAATAGCTTGTACCAATGAGTTCCCAATCTTCGGGTTTTAGGGTAGTCTGTTTGACTAACTGATCCAAAACGCCCACTATACCTGGTTGATCGTAAGCATAAGTAGCCAAAATCAATTGTAATTTTGGCTGATTGGGATTTTCTTGCAAGCGTTTGCGAATAATCTCCCAAGTTAGAGGATTGGAAGGAAATTGAGCGATCGCTATTTCTTGTTGCTTCGGTTGAGCAATCAGATATAGTGCTTTCACCGTAGCGGCTTCTTTGGGATACCGTTTCAGCACACTTTGCCTGAGATCCGAAGCTTTGCCATCTTCGCCCAGCATATCCTCTGCCTGTGCCTGTTTCAGCAAAATATAGGGTGCGAGGATGGGATAGTCTTTGTCTAATCCTTGGAGTAAAGCCAGGGCTTTTTGGGCTTGGGTTCTTTCAATGTAATCACTCGCCAAAAGATAACGAGCGCGATTTCGGTCTGGCGAAGGCGACTGTCCGGCGATCGCTGCTAGTTTTGCCGCCCGTTCTGGCAGAGATTGTGATATCAGTGGCAAGACGGCTGATTGGGCAATGCTAGCATCAGATGTTTGCTGTGTCTGATTCTTACCCACTTTGAGCCATTGCCCAACGGTTTTACCAATCTGAGGTGCTGATACCATCGCCCCAGCTAAAAAGGCAAACAGTGCCGCACCTGCAATGATCGAAATTTGCTTTTTCTGTAGTTTCTTCAGCATGAATACTCGCTGAAAATTTCCGATGAATTTCCTGAAACTTTAACACTCCTAGCCATCAGTATTACCAATTTTTAATTTTAGATTTTTAATTTTATGTACAAAAATACTAATTTTCAATCATATACTGCCAGTAATGACTAACAAGCACATTTTAAATACTATTACATCTATCTTTGGTATTATCTTTTAGCAGCGATCGCCCAATCTTGTAGGATGCGTTACGCTGGCGCTAACGCATCACCCAAAACTTGCTACAGCAATTTCTCCATTCTTTGGGCAGCCAATTCGTGAGCGTTTATTTTCAGCTACAGCGATCGCACCCTAAAAGCTTAGGCTAATTTGCAAGCAGTGCGATCGCTGCATTAGAGATAATATTTCTATGATTTAGTAATTCTCTATCATCTATGACTCAAGCCATACCTAAGCTAGTAACCTTTGAGGAATTCGTCGATTGGCTACCCGAAAATCGACGAGTCCGCTATGAACTGCATAAAGGAGAAATTGTTGAGATGGCACAACCAGTAGGAGAACATGAGGAAGTTAAAAGTTTTCTAGGTGTCGAAATTCCTTTTGAAATCAAACGTCTCAGATTGCCCTACGGTATCCCCAACCAAGTTATAGTTAGACCTCCTGAAAAAGATTCTGGTTACATCCCTGATGTGTTGGTGCTAAATCGTACAAATCTGGAAAATGAACCATTGTGGAAAAAACAATCTATCGTAAGTTTGGGTGCATCAATCCCTTTGGCAATTGAGGTTGTATCAACCAACTGGCGGGACGATTACTATTTAAAATACTCTGAGTATGAAGAGATGGGTATCCCGGAATACTGGATTGTCGATTATGCTGCTTTGGGTGGACGTAATTTTATCGGCAATCCCAAACAACCGACAATCACCGTTTGTAACTTGGTTGATGGCGAATATCAGATAAGTAAGTTTCGAGATAATGCGATTATTATCTCCCAAACCTTTCCCGAATTGAATCTCACCCCAAACCAGATTTTTCAAGCTGCTGCCATTTAGCGTTTTGCCAATTCTGGAGTCCGCCCTTTCAAGCCGATCATCAACTTCAACATAAACACCTTTAAAACGGGTACTCGTTGCAAAACCCATAAACCCAAGCGACGCACAACTACTATAGGTAAGAAGTTATTAGAAAACATCCGATCTAATAAATCGGTAAAACCTAAAATAGTCAGGTTCTCTAGCTTCCGCCAGCGTTCATAACCTTTAAGAATCTGAATGTCACCAATATCTTTACCCGCTTGGTGCGCTGTTTGTAATACTTGTGCTAAAGCTGCTGCATCCCGAATCCCCAGATTTAAACCTTGTCCGCCGACAGGATGGCAATTGTGCGCCGCATCACCAATTAATGCTAGTCGGGGGAGAACATAGCGATCGCTTTGCATGAGTTGTACCTGAAAGACAAAGCGATCGCCTAGTAATTCCAATTTCCCCATCTGATCGCCATAACGACGGGTAAGTTCTGCTAAAAATTGCTCATCATCTAAGGCACATAAAGCTTTTGCTTCTTCGTGGGGGGCTGTCCACACAATGCGGCAACGGTTCCCTGGTAAAGGTAAAATCGCAAAGGGGCCGCTAGACCAAAATCTTTCGTAAGCTGTGTTATTGTGCGGTTTTTCTGGTTTGACAAATGCCACGATGCAAGACTGCCAATATTTCCAGCCAGAGGTTTTGATTCCCGCAGCTTGACGAATTGGCGATCGCGCCCCATCTGCTGCTATCAGTAATTTACTACGAACTGTCTGTAAGCGATCGGCAACTTTAATATCGATCGCGACTATATCCTGCTGGTATACCGTATTTACCACTTCAGCCGGACACAGATATGTCACATTTGGACAATCTTGGACAAACTCTTGCAAAGGTTGCAACAGTGCTTGGTGTTCAGCCACATAACCCAACTCGGCTGTATTTATATCATCTGTGGTGAATTCCACCACATTGGGATAATCAGCATCAGAAAGACGAACTCGGCAATATTTGGCGATTTGAGGCAATATTTTGTCCCAAACTCCAATTCCTTGGTAAATTAGCGCCGAAAGCTGATGAACTGCATAGGCTTGTCCCTTGGCTACCGCCACTGAAGCCACTTTTGCTTCAATCAGCAAGATACTCAAGCCAGAATCTTTTAAAGCAGAGGCTAGAGTTAACCCAATAATCCCACCGCCGACAATTACCAAGTCATATTCATATCCCCGTAAGTCTGGCGGTGTTAGTTGAGGGGAAATTTGCTCAAACTGCGTGGCCATTGTTAAGTTAAGTTACAGCGTCTTTAACTCTTATTTTGACGCGATCGCACCTCTTTGAGCAAGCAAACATTGAAAACCCCGCCGATGACTGATGACAACAGCGAGGTAACACAGCTTTACTTATTTTGTAGATAAATAAAGTATAAATTTTGTCGCAGAGCTACTACCAACTATCACTAGTAAGTGTAACTAATCATTAAATATGCTGTGTTTGACAGCAGGAGATTATTAGTGATGTGTTTTGATGTGATGTTTCTTAATACCTTTGTGATGATATGTATGATGCTTATGCTTAACAGCCGCTGAAGCTGGTGCAGCTTGAAACATTGGTGCAGCAATGGCTATGGGAGTAGCAAGTACTAGAGCTAGAACTAAACCTTTAGCAAACTTATTCATGTGATTTCCTTGATTCCATTTGTGTAGTGAATCCATGAATTAAATATGACAAAGACAGATGTCATTCTCTTGTTATTTATATGAAGTTTTTGTGGATATTTTTGCCGATATTAGCATCTATAAAAGACATAAATATTTATTACTCTATAGAGAAAAGTAGCTGAAACCTTTCGGCAATTATCTAGGATTAATTTTTGGATTAAATAAGCTTGATTTTCTTTTTTTAGAGAAATCTACCAAATAAAAAGACCTGCTGCGATCCGCAGTAGATCTAAATGGTATGGTATATATTTAGAAAGTAGTAGAAAATAAACTTGCTATATAACTACTACAAAATATGAAAGTTAATAGCAACTATATAAATCATATTTGAGCAGTCAAATACTCATAAATGAAGGTTTCTAGTCTACGTCGTCTCATTGTTGAGTAAATATCAAGTAAACGTCTGACGGCTTTGCGAAATATGAGTCGATAAACAGCTATAGCGGTTCTCGATTGAGTGAGGTACAAGAACCCCACCCCCAACCCCCTCATCGCTTGCGGGGAGGGGGCTTATGATGTACTTCATGTGATTAGAAAACGCTATATTTACTTTCATGAATAATTATTAGAATTGACGCACAATAGATCCCCCAATCCCCTTTCTAAGGATATTTTTAATATTCCCCTTTTGAAAAAGAATCGAGGTTTTAGATTTTCAATGCGTAAGTTCAGAATTAGTTATTTGGGTTGGTTGGTGTAGCTGCGGGTGGGGTAGTTGCACCTGGGGTAGTTGTACCTGTTGGAGTAACGTGTTTTTTAAGTGCAGATTGTTTAACTACAGACTTACTCCTAATAGCTTTGCTGTGATGGCGGTGGTGTTTGTGCCGTTTTGCAGTCTTGGATTTGGCAACTTTAGCAGTTGCATAAGTTGTAGTCGGACTAGAAGTAGTTTTGGCTTGAACAGTTGATGCAGAAACAGCTACAGGGGCAACAAACATTAGAGCCAAAAGTAAGACTTTAGCGAACTTATTCACTTGAAACTCCTCATCAAATAATCAATTGCCTAACTATCTACTAGCGGTATGTCATTAGTTTGTAATTTATGTGAATCTTACGTGTGATTTTTAAATTATCTCTATTCCCAGATAGATAACTTTAAGTAAATACCTTGATATGACTGTAGTCACGTAGTTAGGATGGTATTGATTGCTGAAAGCCTTGAATAAACTGGGTTTATGCTCAATGCTTTGCTATATGTGATGCTTGCTGCCTCTGCTATCTAAGAGGCTAGAAGTAATATTATATACATTTATTATACTTTTAGACTGACGAGCTATGACGCTCGTTCGCGCCAGCGTGCTGTAGGCAAGACTCACTACTGGCATCGCGCCTGAGTAGCTTTATGGGGTATGATGCGATGTGAATATTGATTAAGAAAGACTGATATCCATCAGTTCTTCTGCTATGTCAAAATTAGCTGTGACATTTTGCACATCATCCAAGCCTTCTAGAGTGTCAATTAACTTGAAAAGCGATCGCGCCCGATCTGGATCGGTAACTTCTACACTATTACTAGGAATCCAGCGAAATTCGGCATCCGTTAGCTTAAAGCCTTGATTTTTGAGTGTCTGACTAAGGGTTTCTAAATTGCCAATGTCAGTAAAAACCTCAGCCATATCATCTTCAGTCATCTCATAAGACTCGGCATTGCCTTCAAGGGATGCTTCTAAAAGCCGTTCTTCGTCGATCGCACCCTGTACTACACAAACGCCTTTTTGATCGAACATCCAGCTAACGCAACCTGCTTCACCAAGATTGCCACCATTTTTACTAAAAGTTACGCGCAAGTCAGCAGCAGTGCGATTGCGATTATCTGTGAGGACTTCGATTAAAATTGCCACACCACCAGGGCCGTAACCTTCGTAGCGAATCGATTCAAAGATAGTGTTATCACCGCCAAAAGTACCTGCCCCTTTAGCGATCGCTCGTTCAATATTATCATTGGGGATACTCGCTGCCTTTGCCTTGTCAATTGCCGTGCGGAGTTGAAAATTCAGCGCCGGATCGGGAACGCCGCTTCTAGCCGCAACAATAATCGCCCGCGATAACTGAGTGAAGGTTTTTCCCTTTTTTGCATCTACTACGGCTTTTTGGCGCTTAATATTTGCCCATTTACTATGTCCTGCCATAATCTGAAATTATCAAAACTCTATTCAAGATTAAGATATAAACGCTTGCAAAAACCACGATTTAAGATAACGTGAGTTTGACAAATCTTTTTTGACCTCTCCCCCAGCCCCTCTCCGATGCGGAGAGGGGAGCAAAAAGCCTAATTTTTCATACTCCTCCCTTTCCGTTTCGGAGAGGGAGGCTGGGAGGGAGAGGTTTATCGAACTCACATTTAGATAATTGTGCAAGACTAGATCAGGAGGTTTTTTGTTAAATCACAAAAGGTTGAAGTTCGCGGTTACACCACTCATCCCCAACTCGTTCTGTAACCAACGGTCTGATGGTAAACTTGGCTGGAGTACCAGCCAAAACATCAATCCGCACAGATGAGTAAGGCAATCGCTTTTGGAGATTGTAATCATGACGACCAACAAAAAGCTTTGAATCGGCAACTTTCCGAGTGGGTTTATCTGCTATTTCCGTAAAAGTCTCCATCAATTCAGTCCCTTCTCGCCGTTGATAGCGGGGACGATGACCGCTACCACCAGAGATAATGCAGTTAATGTGAGAGTCAGCAAATCCGGTATCAGTTGTGCAAAGATGCTCCAAACAGTGAGCGTGACCATTTAAAATCAAATCGACTATGGGACGTTCTTTAATTAAAGAACCAAGAGTTTCTGCCACTCGTTCAAACACCCAGCGCAAGCGGTGGCGAACCGCCAAGGTTTGTGCCTGATTCCATTTAGTAGCCTCAGTAACATAAGGCGGATGGTGAAAAAAGATTACACGTCCGCGGACTTCGGAGGCGTTCCAAGATTCAATAAGTCTGCTTCGCAACCATTCAAGTTGTTCAAAATCGATCTCAGGCATTTTCTCAGATGCCAATTGTTTTTCAATATCGATTTTGATCTCGTCTATTTGATCTAATTTGGCACTAAGTTCATCAAGTTGTTCAGCTTCGGTGGGTTTATCTGGGTTGAGGCGATCGCATATTCCCAAAATCTGTAATTCTTCTCGATCTATTTCCTGGCGGCGCTTTTGCAATTCCTGGCGATAAATTTGCCCCTCTTGAGTTGCAGGTAAGGGTGATGGTGTATTAAAAGTATTAGAATCCAGTGCGAAAAAGTCAATCCCGCCATAACGAAAGGTGTAATAGCGATTGGGTAAACGGGTAAACTCTCCGGGTTCGTAACGCAAACACCGCCCTGCATCAGTCTTAGCAGTGTAGTGTCGATCTAAATGACGTTCTAATTCTTGTGGGGAAGCGATCGCCTGGGTATAATCCATAAATGCCCGTGCATAAGCATTACCTTGATACGATCCATGCCAGCCAATCTCAATATCTTTGTAGCGGAACAGGCGACGTAATGAAGATGTTGTTCCAGTAAATAAACGGTACATCAAGGGTACATCGTAGTAATCATGATTACCTGGTACTGGCAAGAACGGCAGATTAAACACCATGCGATCGTAAGGAATGCTGTTCGGGTTATTACCACCGACAAGAAATTCCCGGTAAGGCTCAATAAAGTTTGTTGAATAATACTCTTGGGAACCCACCACATAGATTACATCACCTGTGTGCAACACAAAGCTGCAATCATCGCGGTGAGGAAGCATCAGTTCGGCAACTTTTCGTTGGGGGTGGTGTCGATAATGCGATTGAGTACCAGAGTCACCGATAACCATAAAGGAAAATTCTGGACTATCTTCCCTGCCATCGTCAATAACCATGCTGGTTTGGTCAATTCCCCGTTGCACAAAACTTGGATGCATCCACCGCACCCGTTCCTTCATTTTTTGAATTTTCACAGGAATCGGTGGATCGGAAATCAATTTCATGGCTGATAACTCTTCAATGCCTAATGCACACGTTGATTGTAACGAAATATTTCATTAGTCATTAGTCATTTGTCATTTGTGAGTAACCTATGCCCCATGCCCTATGCCCAAATGCCCAAATCCCAATCCTTAAGGCAAGTTTTCTCGTAGTAATGCTCGAAATCCAGCTTGCTGAAAATGCTCGTCAGCAGTCAGCGCTTCAGTGATTCCGCTATATTGCATGACAATAAAAGATACGCAATCCACAAATCCCCATTCTTTCTCTGTTTGTTCCCGATATAACTCGAAAGCGCGTTCGTAGAGTTCCTGGGAGAGGGGGACAATTTCTACTTTGGAGTCTGCTACTAGAGAATTTAATAATGTGATTGCCGCTTGGCGATAAGGTTGTTGGGATAAGGCATTGCCAATTTCTAACATTACCGCCTGTGTTGTCACCAACCGAGTTTCTGCTGCTTGTAACATTTTAGCCAGATGTAAGGCTCGGTCATGCAAGCGATCGCTCGGTGCAGATAAAGCAATGGCAAAGGATGTATCAAGAAAGACTTCAGAATGCATGGAAAGTTTACTTACTGTATAAATATTTATCTATATTGGTAGACCAGTCAGGTGGCCCATCTAAGTTGAGCGATCGCGCTGTTTGCAGAAATGATACCGTTTCGTGTTCGCTTGGCGGTAAAATTTCGATACTAATTCGCACACGGGTATTGATTGGTAGTGCGATCTGTTCAGCCGGATAGAAGACTTTGCCATTAAACAAAGCTGTGATTTTTTCTACCATTTTTCGCAAAAAGTACTTTTACTCTATCCTAAGCTGGTTGTAACAATACAGGTAGAGTAGACGAGATAATAACTAGTGAAGATACTTATATCAATCTTACGAATTATATCGATTTTTTAGAATTGCCTCAGCCATCAACAGAACTAATGTTACGTGAGTGCGACTCCTGTGAACTATTACGTTCATAGGATTATTTGCATTGCTCGTGCGATCGCTATGAAGCCAGATGTATTATTGATGGATGAACCATGTTCTGCTCTCGACCCAATTTCTAATCGCCAAGTAGAAGAACTCTGCTTAGAACTCAAGCAGCAGTACACCATTATTTTACCCTTTAACCTAAAAAAGCAATTAAATTTTTAGAAAAAGCAAATCCCGAAGATGTCGAAAATATTCGGGAGCAAATAAACCAAATTGTTATTGCTGTCGAAAACCAAGGTATTATCCCGTTTACAGAACTAGATATCAAAAAGATGAAAGGTGATTGGGAGGGATTTTACAGACTACGTATAGGTAAAAACAGAATTATTTTTACAGTCGATATTGATTCCAAAGACATCGAAATTTACGCTATTGGTGCTAGAGGAGATATTTGTAACAAATAATTCGTAATTAGTAATTTAACAAAGTAATTCTGGAAAATATACTGAGGTTTAAAAGTATTCAGGCAAGGTAATATTTCAGTTTAGTACTTATACTGTGTATTATGTTTAAGCCTCTATCATTTGCTTTAGTTGCAGCTACCGTTTTAGTGACATCAATCAATAATCCCAGCAATACTTTAGCTAAAACTTGTGCTTCTAAGTGTGGCTCACATCCGATTCAGGTTACACCTGGACAACACATCCGAGTTGAAGTTATAAATAGCACGCCTAACCTGATTAAAATCCAAAAACCCTCCGGGACTGATGCAATTTCTTTGAATCCAGGGCAGAAATTAAGTTTAGAACAAATAGAGGGTACGGAGCCAAATACATCTCTGATATTTTGGAGCGAAAAGGGTTTGTCACTACAAGCAATCGTTTCAAAACCGAACTTTGGCACATTGCGGCTGGAACTCCGTCCAACTTGGCGCTCTCCGGGCGATCGCTCGTTGTATATTATGGATGATGGCAGGATAAACGTGTTTTAGATAGCAAATTAATGTTATTAGTTATGAGTTAAGAAACAACTTTAAATTCAAAACTCATAACTAAAAAATCCTAACTTGTATCGTGCTAGACCGACCTGTATCTGAGCTATCAAAACCTAGCAGGCGCTTACCTAATCAGCGCTGGCAAATTTATCCGCAGAAACCAGAATTTGCCCAAAAACTGGCGGCTTTGATTAATGTTTCACCCATTATCAGCCAGTTGTTGATTAATCGAGGGATTGAAACACCAGAACAGGCACAAGCATTTTTAAATCCAGAATCTTTAGTTTTACCTTCGCCTTTGGAAGATTTCCCAGATTTGGCAATTAGTTTGGAGTTGTTGGAAAATGCGATCGCTTCTCAAACAAAAATTGCTATTTGTGGTGATTACGATGCTGATGGAATGACTAGCACTGCCCTACTTTTGCGTAGTCTCCGTACTTTAGGCGCACTGGTAGATTATGCTATTCCCAGCCGGATGCACGAAGGCTACGGTATCAATAAACGCATAGTTGAAGAATTTCACAGCGAAGGTGTAGGATTAATTCTCACTGTTGATAATGGCATCTCTGCGTTTGAACCAGTTGCTAGAGCTAGAGAACTTGGTCTAGCAGTGATTATCACCGATCACCACGACATCCCCCAAAAATTACCCCCAGCTAATGCTATCCTCAATCCTAAACTAATAGCGGAATCGTCACCCTATCGAGGTGTTGCTGGTGTTGGTGTTGCCTACATTTTGGCGGTGTCTCTCGCACAACAATTAAGGGAAACTAAGGGCTTGATCCAGCCGATGCTAGCACTCTTTACACTAGGAACGATCGCAGATTTAGCCCCCTTAACTGGTGTAAATCGCCGTTGGGTAAAACGTGGTTTACAGCATTTACCCAAATCCAACTTAGCTGGTATACAAGCGTTAATTCAGGTAGGTGGCGTACAGGCGAGGGGGGATGAGAAAGCAGGGGAGCAGGGGAGCAGGGGAGAAAATACTCAATCCAAAATCCAAAATCCAAAATCGTTGAAGCCTGAAGATATTGGGTTTCGCTTGGGGCCACGAATTAATGCTATTGGTCGGATTGGTAATCCCCAAACTGTTATTGAACTGCTGACTACAGATGATATGGGGGTGGCGCTGGAAAGAGCAATGCAATGCGAACAAATCAACGCTTCTCGCCAGGAGATGTGTCAGCAAATTGAACAAGAAGCGATCGCTTATGTAGAGACAGAATATGTTACATCTCTACAACAAGATCGGGTATTAATTGTTGTACAACCCAATTGGCATCACGGCGTTATTGGGATTGTCGCCTCCCGCTTGGTAGAACGTTACGGTGTACCCGTATTTATCGGTACTTATGAGGATGAAGAACATATACGCGGTTCAGCACGCTCGATTCCAGAGTTTCACGTGTTTGAAGCTTTGGAATATTGTCACGATTTACTAGGCAAATTTGGCGGACACAAAGCCGCCGGGGGATTCTCTCTACCAGCAGAAAACTTACAGGTGTTGCGATCGCGTTTGATTGAGTTTGCTAACCAGTGTCTTGAACCCCAGCACCTCAAACCTCTGCTAAAAATTGACACTGAAGTTAACCTCGATCGGCTTAATCAGCAGCTTTACCAACAGCTTAATGCTCTCCAACCCTGCGGTATGGACAACCCCGATCCAGTTTTCTGGACACCTAATGTTCAAGTACTTGAGCAAAAAATCGTTGGTAAAGGTCACATTAAACTGACAATTGCCCAAACTATTGATAATCAGGAGTATAGAATTAAAGCGATCGCTTGGCGTTGGGGCGACTACTTCCGCTTACCACCGCGAGTAGATGTAGCTTACAAACTGCGAGAAAATTACTTTAACGGTAACACCACCATCGAGCTAGAGTTAATCGGTGTTAGACTACCAATTCAGCTTCAACAATTTTTTGCTTCGCCACCTGTCCCGTCAAGTACAACTTTTGAGTACAACCAGCGACAGTATACTTGTGGTTTCTATAAAAACGGTATTGAAGCAGAATTAAGAATTAAAAATTCTGAAGGCAAAGTCTTAGCCATGAAGCCAGGACATATAATTGGTCTACTGGGTACTAATCGTCAAAATGCCAAAGAAGTTGATCTCTCTCACCCACAGTATGACAGTATTATTCAAGCTGCACTTCAGGCTTTATCAGTTAAGAGTTAGAAGTTAAGGGTTATTAATTAACCTATCACTTGTGACTGTGATACAGTGAGTGCTGATTTATGAAATATGAGCTATGAGTTGAGAATTAAATTTTATTTCTTACTCCTAACTCCTCATTCTAAATCAGCACTCAGCCCACTTATAAGTTGCCGTTGCGAAATGCCAGCACAAAGATTACTGCTGGGCCAGCAATGACGATTAGCGCTATAGACAATAATTGGAAGATAACTTCCCAATTAATACTGGTAAAAGCGTTAACCAAGTCAGATACAGCGTCAAACATTTTCCTTTTCTCCTGTTAATTGTCTTAAAAAATTCAATAACTTAATTACAAAGTCCCGAAGTCGATCATATCTGGCTATGGACTGCTAGATTTAATTTACTTAACAAAATTATAAGAAAAGATATAAAAACGTAAAATAGGGAATTGGGAACTGGGCATTGGGTAATAATCAATAGTTATTCTTCTCATGCTTCCCCTGCTTCCCCTGCTTCCCCTGCTTCCCCTGCTTCCTGCTCCCTTGCTTCTTCCCCAGTCCCCATTCCCCAGTCCCCATTCCCCATTCCCCATTCCCCATTCCCCATTCCCTAATTCAAAATGTCAACTTGGCAATGTATAAAGCAATGTGGAGCCTGCTGTAATCTCGAACCAGCAGATCGTCCAGATTTGGATGAGTATCTGTCTCCACCAGAACTAGAACTCTACCTCAGCATGGTAGGTGAAGATGGATGGTGCGTTAATTTCGACCATACCACGCGAGAATGTCGCATCTACGCAGATCGTCCTCGTTTCTGCCGCGTGGAATCAGAAGTTTTTCAAGATATGTATGGGGTTGAACCTGAAGAAGTCAACGATTTTGCTGTTGACTGCTGTCGTCAGCAAATAGAAGGAGTATACGGCGATCGCAGCTTAGAAATTCTACGCTTCGATAAAGCTGTTGGGCTGTAAGCAGGATGCAAGCACACAAAGATACCCCATAATTTTTTTTGTCTTTATTTATGTAGTTGCAATTTATTACAACAATCTGAGAATATGATAGAAATATGAAAACAATCTAGCAACCAAAACTACTGCCTGTGAAACTTGACTCTGCACCTTTGGAGATTTCTGGCATAGCTCAGACTGACATCGAGCTAGAACTTAAAGACAGCAATGATTTTAGCTTGACTCCTGCGATCGCCCAGCCAGTTCAGCCTGTAATTATTGCCGATAGTCCTCCAAAGCAGGAATCAGTGTTAGTAGTTTTTGGTACAACTTTTGTAACCATTTTTCTAGCAGAAATTGGAGATAAAACTCAGCTATCCACTTTGTTAATGAGTGCAGAATCTCATTCGCCTTGGGTGGTATTTTTCGGCTCGGCGGCGGCTTTGATAACCACCAGTTTATTAGGCGTACTTTTAGGTAGTTGGATAGCTAGCCGAGTCAGCCCAAAAACCGTAGAAAAATCAGCCGGTGTGATGTTGTTGGTGATTTCCCTAATGCTGTTTTGGGATGTATTTCAAGGTTAGAGACGCGATGAATCGCGTCTGTACAATTTATTCTCCCTCATCTCCCCCACTCCCCATTCCCCCTTAATAATATGGATTGGCATCTTTTAGGACTGAGCTTTATTACAGTTTTTTTATCAGAATTGGGTGACAAAAGTCAGCTAGCTGCGATCGCACTTTCAGGGCGTTCTAATTCTCCACGCGCAGTATTTTTTGGTGCAGCAGGTGCATTGCTGTTGACAAGCCTGTTAGGGGCATTAGCAGGGGGAGCAGTAGCGGAATTGTTGCCTACACGCTTGTTAAAAGCGATCGCTGCTATCGGATTTGCCATCCTCGCTGCACGCCTGCTGTTATTTAACAATGAACCATCCACAGATTCTGAACCAACATCATAAAAAGGAATCAAAAGAGATAATTCAGCATACTTGACCCATCAAGCGATAAAATTACAACGCCATCTGACTCCTGAGTTCTGAATTCTCCTTCACAAAAGCTCCCAACCAGTTCCTTTATAGCCGTATTGAAAAATTTCTGGATGCAAAATTTCTGCCAAGATTTCTAGAGAATCTACCAGTCGTGGCCCTGGACGATTAAAGTAAGAATTGCCATCAGTAATGTACACCCTACCAGCTTGCGTAGCGTGTAGTTTTTCCCACTCTGGACGTTGAGTTAACAATTTGGCTTCTTGGCGAGTGCGATTTAAATCAAAGCCACAAGGCATAAAAACAATTACATCTGGATTAGTTGTTAATAGTGTCTCCCACGGCAAGATAGGAGAAGGCTTACCTATAACAGAAAATAAAGAATGTCCTCCGGCCAAGTTAACTAATTCAGGAATCCAATTTGCGGCAACCATCAAAGGATCGATCCACTCGATACAGGCGACAGTAGGCTGTTCGTGTAAAGAAAGTCCTTGGATTCTTTGCTGACAAATTTTTACACGAGCTTCTAAATTTTCTAAGACTTTTAGTGAGTCTACCTCAAAAGCGTGGCTGACTCGCTCAATATCAGCCCAAACGTCTTGGAGAATATTAGGTTGTAAAGAAATAATCTGTGGTTTACTGTCAACAAGTGTAGCAACTGCCTTTTCAACTTCGTGTAAACTGACAGCACAAACATCGCACTGGTCTTGAGTGAGAATGTGGGTAGGCTGCAACTGCTCTAAAACATCTGTTTTAATTTCATAAATACTGAGAGCAGATTGCAATAGACTATTCACATCATTATGAATTTGGCTGCTGGAGGCATTAGAGTCTAAGCGTGCTTGGGTACAAACGGGGCGATTGAGAATTTCTGGAGGATAATCGCATTCGTGCGATCGCCCTACAATAGCATCAACTAACCCTAGCGACGCTAAAATCTCTGTTCCACCGGGAATCAGAGAAACAATTCTTAAATTAGTATCCGTCATCGCTCCACCTCCATAAAAGTTGCTGTCAGCTTAATATTCGCAAAATTTGAGTAATTAAGTATCTTTCTCCAGGAGAATCAATGGTGTTTTGGTCGTCATACCAATTATCTGTGAGATTGCTGTGTAACAAGGGAGTGGGGGCTTAAGCCTAATGTTTGATTTTTTGCCATCTATATGGCATAATTACTTAGCATAATAATTTTAAAATATTAGTTATACTTAGCAACAATTACTTATGTCAACTATTGAAAGTAACTATGGTAATCCTATTTGATTTATGAGAATTAAAAGTGATAGATCCCTTATTTTTCAAAGAAGTCGAGGATATTATCTCTCAGGAACGATCTAGGATTGCTATAGCAAAATCTAGTTTGAAACTCGTTATTCAGAATAAGAAGATTTGATGAAACAAAATGTTTTCTCCGGTTATGAAAAAACATATTAAGAAATTGTATTTATACAAAGATAGTTCTACTTTTTCCGTAGAACTATAAGGTAAAATTATTTCTTCTTGAGGTCAAGTAATGCAGGTGGTGTCAACTAGAGATATTACAGAGCAAAAGTACGCCCAAGAGGCTTTACAAATTAGAGAAAATAGTCGGCGAAAACAAAGCCAAACACTGGTGCAACTGGCAAGAAGCAAGACTTTTCAACAAGGTAATCTCAATGCAGTATTAAGAGAGATTACAGAAACTGCTGCTCAGACGCTCTTAGTAAAGCGAGTCGGGGTGTGGTTATATAATGAAGAACGCTCAAGAGTTGAATGTATTGATTTATACGACACAAGCACTAAAGAGCATAGCTTTGGTAACTCGCTTTCACAAGAAAATTATCCAGCTTATTTCCAGGCTTTAGAAGAGGAGCGCACTATTGCCGCAGATGATGCCAGAAACGATAGAAGAACCCAAGAATTATCCGAGTCTTATCTTTCTGTTTTGGGTATCACATCGGTGCTAGATGCAGCGATTTGGCTAGAGGGTCGTTTAGTGGGCGTAGTCTGCCACGAACACACAGGCGAAGGTCGCCAATGGACTTCAGAAGAAGAGACTTTTGCTGGCTCAATAGCAGATTTCGTGACCTTGGCTATAGAAACAAGCGAGCGAAATATTGTACAGGAAGCACTGCGACAGAGTGAGGCGCAATTCCGAGCGATTTTTGAGCGTTCTTCTATCGGTATTGGACTTATAGATATGAAAGCCCAGATAGTCGATAGCAATCCGGTACTGTGTGAGATTTTAGGATACAGCCGAGAAGAACTATATGGTAAGCGCTTTACAGATTACATTTCTATAGAAAAGGGGGATTTAAAACTTTACAAACAACTAATGTCAGGAATTCGTACAAACTCAGCGAAAACTTCCAAGTTAGGCTTCCAATCCTCCAAACATCAAGAACAGTTTGTCGAAAGACATCACATTGAGGTGGAAAGACTCTGCCTGCATCAAAATGGTAGCTTAGTTTGGACTCATATCTCGGTTTCTGTTATACCAGACAGCAATGGTGAACCTGAGTTTTTTCTAGCGATGATTGAGGATATTACTGAACGCAAGGAAACAGAGTTGAAACTGCGTGCCTCTCAAGAAACAGCAGAAACTGCTAGTCGGGCAAAAAGTGAATTTTTAGCAACCATGAGCCATGAGTTGCGGACACCTCTGAATGCGATTATGGGCTTGTCACAACTGCTGCAACAAGAAATAGTTGGCTATCTCAATGAAAAACAAAACGAATATGTAAGTTGTATATATAGTAGTGGTGAGCATTTGCTGACAATGATTAACGATATCCTTGATTTATCTAAGGTAGAAGCAGGTAAAGAGGAATTGTTACTGTCACCTTTGCTAGTGTCAGATTTATGTAATTATGCCATCTGGACAGTGCGCGATCGCGCCGCAGAAAAGGGGTTACAACTCACGTGTAAAATTGATCTTCTAGAGAATATTTGTATTGCTGATGAGCGGCGCATCAAGCAAATGCTACTCAATTTGCTCACCAATGCCATTAAATTCACTCCAGCCGGCAATGTGTCACTAGTAGTAAAAAAAGTACCCCAAGGAATAACTTTCACAGTTTTAGATACTGGAATTGGTATAGACTCAAGTCAGTTTCAATTTCTATTTGAACCCTTTAAACAGCTTGACAGTCGCTTAAATCGGCAGTATGAAGGCACTGGTTTGGGTTTAGCTTTAACACGCAAATTAGCGCATTTGCATGGTGGCGACGTGACTTTTACATCGACTTTGGGAAAGGGTAGTCAGTTCACTCTATTTCTACCAAATCCAGTGCTTTTAGAAGTTGGAGAGGATAAAGAAGATGAGTGAGAAAATTTTACTTTGTCCTTGGGTTATTAATAGTTTTACCCAGGAAGCCCCTAACTCCATTAAAAAGCAATACAGTTCAGTTAAGCTCAAAAGCCTTGGTATAGAAGTGGAATTTTGCGTTTATAGGGGTCTAAAATGAGTACCAAAGATCCTTAACTTAACCGTATTGCCTTAAAAAGAGTTAGAGAAAATCAAGCCTTAACCCTACTGACTCTTGTAGTTTAATCTGCCCCTTCAATTGGTGCAAAACCTTGGCGCTGAATATTTTCTGTTACCGCGCGTGGTTCTAGGAATTGCAGTAGATAATCAGGGCCTCCGGCTTTAGAACCCACTCCAGAAAGCTTAAATCCACCAAAGGGTTGCCGCCCAACGATCGCTCCGGTAATATTACGATTGATGTACAAATTCCCAACTTCAAATTCTGTCTGCGCCTGTTGAATGTGGGAAGGTGTTCTAGAATAAAGTCCGCCAGTTAAGGCGAAGTTTGTACCGTTGGCAACTGCTAAGGCTTCCTGGAAATCTTTTACCCGAATTACCGCCAGCACAGGGCCAAAAATTTCTTCCTGAGAAATTACGGCATTTGGTGAGACTTCACTAAAAATCACAGGGCCGATAAAATATCCTTGTTCCGGTGCTGGTAATTCCAAAGCTAATTGTGCTTCTGCCTTACCCTTCTCAATATACTCGCGGATGCGATCGCGGGCATTAGCATCAATTACTGGCCCAACTTGGGTACTAGGTAACTGTGCTTCCCCAATGTTCAAGGATTTTGTCGCTTCTACCAACCGTTGCACAAAGGCTTCATAAATTGGTTCCAGCACAATCACCCTGGAAGCAGCTGAACATTTTTGTCCGCTATAACCAAATGCCGACTGCACTACACCCACAACGGCTTGGTCTAAATCAGCACTTTCATCGACAATAATCGCATTCTTGCCACCCATTTCCGCAATCACCCGTTTCATGTGCTTTTGTCCGGGTTTCAATATTGCGGCTTCTGCGTAAATTCTACAACCGACTTCTTGAGAACCTGTAAAAGCAATTACATGAGTATCTGGATGATTTACTAAATAAGCTCCGACTTGCGAACCCTTTCCAGGCACGTATTGAAATACACCTTTAGGAAAACCAGCATCTATCAAGATTTCTGTGAGTTTCGCTGCAATTACAGAAGACGTTTCCGCAGGTTTGAGGAGAGTGCAATTACCTGAAACTAAGGCTGCTACAGTCATTCCACAAGCGATCGCCAGGGGGAAATTCCAGGGAGAAATTACTACAACAATTCCCCGTGGATGGTAGATATAACGATTAGTTTCACCAGCTAGGTCATAATTGACACCTTTATCTAGCCGTTCTATCTCATCCGCATAGTACCGACAAAAATCTATCGCTTCCGAAACCTCTCCATCAGCTTCCTTAACTGGTTTCCCAACTTCCAAAACTATCCAAGCTGAAAGTTCAGCGCGGCGTTCTTCCATCAAATCACCAGCTTTCCGCAAAATATCAGCGCGTTGTTTAGCTGGTGTTTTCCTCCACCCAGGAAACGCTGCTTTGGCTGCTTGCATCGCCTGTTCAGCCTGTTCAACGCTAATCAAGCCAACTTTACCAACTACTTCACTAAAATTAGAAGGGTTGAGAGAATCAACAAATTCCGGCGGATTAACATATTCGCCATTAATCAACGGTAAATAAGTTTTACCCAATTGTTGACGAACGCCTTGGAAAGCTTTCGCCGTTTGCGTTCTCACCTCTTCCACCGCATAATCGGTATCAGCAGCACCGAGGAAATGAGAGTCAATAGTTGAAGATTTCTTCTCTTCTTTGACAATTGGCGGCGCTAATAATTCCTCAATTGGTCGATTTTCGAGATTTTGCCTTAAAAAAGAACTATTGGCTGTATTTTCTAACAAACGCCGAATTAAATAGGCCATTCCAGGTAATAGTTCACCGTAGGGACAGTAAACTCTGACTCGATAACCTTTGTCAACTAACGCCTTGGCAACTTTATCACCCATACCATAGAGGACTTGCAGTTCAAAGCGACGGCGGGGGACATTTAAACTTTCAGCTATGGCAATGGCGCGAGAGTGCGATCGCACATTATGGCTACCAATGGCAGAATACACATATTGGTGATTTTCTAGCAATAACTGAGTGATGGTTTCAAAGTTAGCATCAGTTGCCGCTTTATCGTTATAAACTGGCTGTTGCCAATGCTTCTGGGCTGCTTTGATAGTTTCTTGATCCCAATATGCACCTTTCACTAAGCGGATTGTCAAAGGATAACCGCGTTCTTTCAACCAAGAAATTACGTCTTTGGTATCTTGTTCACTATCACGCAGATATGCTTGAATTGTCATGCCAATATCTGTGCGTTGCCGAAATTCTTCTTCTAATAAGAGTTTTTTCAGAATGCTGAGAGTTATGTCCTTATAAGCATACTGCTCCATATCAAAATGGACAGCTGCACCCAACTCTTTAGCACGACGTAAGAGAGTACGAATGCGATCGCTAACTCTCTCCTCACTACCTTTAGCATCTAAAGGGTCAAATTGGGAATAAAACGCCGTTAATTTAACAGAAACCTGAACTTTTGGGATAGTTTCGCCATCAGCCTCATCAATCGCCGGGATAGCTGCCCAATTCTTTGATGCTTCTACCAATTGTTGCATTAATTCTAGATAGCGTTCTAGATAAGACTGCGCTTCGGCTTCGGTAATTACCGCCTCACCAAGTAAATCAATGGTGAAAGCCATTTTTTCTTTTCGTAGTCGTTCAACTGTTTTGATGACTTGTTTAATATTTTCCCCAGAAATATATTTATGGGCAAGAGTCTCAACAGCTGTACCAACGGTTGTAGCAGCAACTTGTCCGGGCATCGAGTCGGGATTAGCAAAGTTTAGCATTCCCTTCAAAGCTGTCGGTAATTCTACAGACTCATCGCCTAAATATTCTTGTAAATGTGAGGCGATTTCTGATTTACTGTGTAAAGCAGGTAGCGTATCTATAAACCGAAATAGTTGCACCCGCAACCCAGGATTACTCATCGCCCAAGCTAGTAATTTATCATCCCAGCGCATTTGATCCCGCAGGGAAGAAAAAAACGAACGATTTTCCTGCGTTGCTGCGAGAAGTTGTTTAGCAATTTCTTGGGTTTTAGCTTCGTAGGTGCTTGTCTGTACTTGTAATACCACTGATAATAAACTCCGTTAATCTAAACAAGGCTTTTTGTACAAAGCCTGTGTCTTCTATTTTGACTCTTTCATTTAGCTGTCACCATCATGCTGAATTGTTAATTTGTAATTTATAACTTGGAAGTCCCTATATGAATTCCAAGTTATAAATTATCCCATCTTGTGGGGTGGGCAACATGAGCGCCTTAGATTCGGGGCGCTCATGTTGCCCACCCCACAATAAATAGTTGGATATTTTTTTATTTGGAAGTCCCTAAACTCTATTATGACAACGCACTTAACAACGCCTGCTTAAACTCGGCTGCACTCTTAAAGTGAATTTCTGGCTTATCAACCAACGCTAAATCAATCACCTGTGCTAGTGGTTGCCTAATTGTCGCATCTCGTTCTCGAATTGGTATAGGTTCATTTTGTAAAACTGCCAGAAAGGGATCGCCTGTGAAGTTGCGGGGGAAACTACCTGTTAGCATATTGTAGAGACAAGCCGCAACTGCCCAAATATCTACCTCTGGCTGGGCATATTTAAAGTTAAGCACCTGCTGTCGGGGCATAAAAACGGGAGTACCCGCTTGAGTACCAGTCAAAGTTTGACCGCTTAAACCAGCCAAATCAAATGCCTTAGATAAACCGTAATCACCGATTTTAGCAACCAGTTTTCCATCAATATTAGTAAGGAAGATATTACTCGGTTTGAGGTCGCGGTGGACTATACCCTTACCTTTGCCAAACTTCCCATCAGCCAGTTTGACATAAGGAATTTCAACATTGTGGGCATATTGCAAAGCGTCTAAAATTTGGAGAATAATCGGTATAGCAATATCAATAGACAATCGCCCACCTAGTTGCTGCATGAAATCCCATACAGTACCGCCCTCACAATACTCCATTGTAAAAAAGAAGATGATTTCCGAGTAGCCGCAATCCATCAGTTGCACTACGTGAGGATGTTGCAAAGCCTTGGTATTTTCCGTCTCCCGGAGAAACATCTGCACAGCGAATTCATTTGCTGCCACTGCTGGTAACATGACCTTTAGGGCTATGAACTTGCCAGACTGATTATGCTGTGCTAAATAAACTTCTCCGAATTCACTACTGCTGAGGAGTTTGACAAGATTATAACCACTAATTGCTTTGAAATTGCGATCGCCACCTTCAGCCAATTTCAGGAAGTGGGTGATGATTTCCAAGAAATAAGACTGTTGTACCGGGTTATCGTTGACAGGAACATTGCGAGGAATGAGGTTCGACGGATTTTTCTCTTCCTGATATGATTCCATACTAACTTTGAAGACAGTGTGACCTAAATTGATTTCGTCGCCTGTTTGTAAGTCATATTCTGGAAACTGGAGATTTACAGCTTCTTCGACAGTTTGATATGCTTGGCGTTGTCCGATGTTTTTACCATTAATATAAGTGCCATTTTTACTACCAAAGTCCCGCACCCGAATATCAGGAGGGTTGATATCCAGCAGACAGTGATAGCGGGAGATACCCCGATGATTCTCATCATCTGGTAACTGCGGATTACAATCTGGACTTCTGCCGATGATGCAGCTAGTGCGGTAGTCAAAAATATATTGCTGTCCTAATAATTGTCCCTGAATGACGGTGAGGATGATTTTATCTGGCATCTGAAAAATAGAAAATTAATGCCCACGATCATAACTTACCTGTATCAGATATAACAATACTGACTCATGCGTAGCCCCTCCTGCCACCTTCTACAAATCTTTATGGGAAAGAAAACACCCACAACCCCACATAAAACCGTGATGAGGGAGGGGAAGGTGTCCATAAGGTGCATTTAAATTCCAAGTACATAGGTGTCTGGAGTATAGTATCCATTCTCCATCTTTTTTCCAACCGACGCGATCGGCAAAAGCTTCCCAGATTTTTTTATCGTAGTTTCTAGTTCCACCCATACTTTGATGAATGCGCTTTTGTATCGAAAAACCAAAACGTCCGTTGCTGTATTTTACCCACAACTTGTTAATGGTCTGGATATCTTCACAAGGAAAGTTGTCAATATCTTGAGGGCGAAACCAGCCTTCCTTTTCTCTTTTAGGAACTGCTAGCATCACTCGTGTCGCCTCTTCATTTGCTTCTTTCCACTCTCCGGCTGCTAGTAAATCTTGCAGTCGGGTGTAATCTATATTCACAGCAGAAATTAACTTAATCTCGGATGATTTTTCTCTAGACTCTGACACCGATTGTAAACTTTTTTTAAATTGCAATGCTATGTTTTTAATAACTCCATCCTTTAGCCTATTGCTAATTTGAGGATTCAATTGCTTTGGCGACACTAACAATATGGTTTCTTCTGATTCTTCTTTATCTATTTCCAGGAATTGTTTAGGTGACACCAATTGCGGAAACTCTTGGGATTGTGATTCTAAACCTTTGATATTTGAAATTAATTCTTGTCCTTCCTGTTGGTATGATTGGGTGCTAGCGATACCCAGCAATTCTCGAAACTCTAACACCGACTGTAGACGTTCTTGAGGTTGCAATGCCATCGCTTTCAGAATTGCATCATTTACCCTGTCACTAATTTGCGGATTAAATTGTTTTGGTGGTGGTAAAGGTATGCCCTTATCTCTAAAATTTGCAGGAAAAGGTATCTCTTTTGTGAGCAAACTATATAGGGTTGCAGCTAAGGCATAAACATCAGTATAATGACCAAAATTACCCTGTCTTTCATACTGTTCAATAGGTGCATAGCCGTTGGTTCTCTCGTTAGTCATGCTCCCCACTTGTCCAACTGTAAATTCTCTTGCTAAACCAAAATCAATTAAAACTGCTTCTGATTTGCCACCGCGCAATATAATATTATTGGGTTTGATATCTCGATGTAAAAATCCTTGTTTGTGGACATATTCTAAAGCCTGACCTACTTGGTCAATGAAGCGTAAAGCTTCATCTTCCGACAATTGGCCATGCTGCTCAACATAAGCGCCTAAATCTTCCCCATCAATATATTCCATTACCATGCCCCAGAGTCCATCTTCTTGGATAACTTCATAGACTTGGACAATATGGGTATGAGTACATCTGGCTAACCGCAGCGCTTCATTGACAAATTTTACCTGTCGCTGCTGAAAGTCCTCTTTACTTTGTTGAATATGGTTGAGGGTTTTGATAACGACTACTTTACCCGTAGGCTGTTCTATGGCGCTATAGGTGACACCATAGCCACCGCCACCAAGGACTTTTTGTATAATGAATCTTCCGTTGTCCAGATTTTGATTGAGCGTCCAAAGTTTCATTGATTTATAAATTGTAAATATATTTGCGCGATCGCACCCCTACTTTTCGCTTGTGGGAAGGGAAAATTCCCCCTCTTTGTACCAACAGAGTCAGAAGGTGAGGTTGCACCTCAAGTCTTCTACTGCTGTTTTAACAGGATGTACTTGTTTTTTCCAATACTAAGAATGGGTATACTCACTCTATGCCTACAGAAAACTTTATGGATATTTTATTTTCTAACTGGCAACACACACTCAAACCCTTTGGTGTTGACCAGATAGCGGCTGAAAAAGCCTTTAATTCCTTGGTTGTAGCTTATTCTACCCCCGATCGCTACTACCATACACTCAAACACATCGATCGCGTCCTCAGCACAGTTCAGATTTTGCAAGGCTACACCAATAACCTAGCTACTGTTCAACTAGCTACCTGGCTTCACGATGTAGTGTATGATACTAAAGCTCAAGATAATGAAGAACGAAGTGCAGACTATGCTTTTGAATTGCTAAGTAATTTAGGTGCTCCAGAAAGTATTATAACTACTGTCACCCGTCTCATTTTAAACACTAAAGATCACCAAGCTGCGCTGAATGACTATGATAGCCAAGTTCTACTTGATGCAGATTTAGCGATTTTGTCTGCTAACTCAGTGGAGTATAAAGAATACGCCCATGCCATTCGCCAGGAATATGGCTGGCTGTCAGAAGAAGATTATATCACAGGTCGTCAGCAGGTTTTGGAACGATTTTTACTGCGATCGCATATCTACTTTACGCCTTTAATGTCAGAGTTCGCTGAACCCTGCGCCCGTGGCAATATACAGGCAGAAATTCAGTCGTTGCATTAGGTCAAGCTATTCTTTTTGAAGCAGATAATGTATTGATTGCCTCATGAGGCTTCTAGCGATCGCCCTCCCGGAAAGTGACAGAAGAGGGGTAATGCATCACCATTGACTTCTCTAGGATAAATTTTGAATTGCTTAACGTCTGCCACCGCCACGATGAGGCACTTCAACATCAGTTTCTTGTAGTTTTCTTTTTGGTGCAAAGACTTCTTGATGCTGTTGCTGCTGAATTTTTTCTTGTGCAAACTTGACACGGGTACGAACTCCGAGATCAACATCTGTATCGAGCATTTGCTGAAGTTGATTTGTAATTCGTGATGCTCCATCGGGTAAAGTGACTGCTATTGCAATGGCCAATGTTTCTAAACTCGTCACTGCTGCATAGCGCACTACCCATTCTGGATCTTGAGAAATCAGTAATAGCGCCTCTAATACCTGAGTCTGAACAGATTCTACTTTCTCCGGTGGTAATTGATGCCAGCGTAAAGTACCTAATCCTCTTGCCGCTGCCCGCCTCACACTCAAGGAAAAATCGGTTTTTGCTGCCTCGAATAAGGTATCCAGCGCTCGAACATCGCCAATTCCGGCTAAGGCGCGAAGTGCCCAAGCTCTAGCGCCATAGTTGTAATCATCAATTAGTTCCAATAGTGGCGATACTGCGGCTTCCCCGATCGCAATTAGTCCATCTACCGCCGCCACCGCAGCCCCTGGATTGTTGTAGCCCAAAGCTGCAATTAGAGTCGGAACAGATTCCTCTATATGTGCTGCTGCTAACTCTTGAACTGCATCTACTAAGCGCTCTGAAGAGTCTGCTTCTTCTACAGCACGGATCAGTATTTGGGCAAGATCGCTGTTATTCATAACAATTTCTCATGAGTAATTAGCCGTCAGCTAATTGTAGCTTAAGTTATCCGTAGGTGACATCATACATAAACCCCTAACCCTGATTTTGCAGTTGGGTTGGGGGTTTATGTATAGAAAGTATTTTTTGTAACGTATTAATAAGAACTTATTCTCTATAATTTATGACTACAATAGCGAGTCCATCAAATTAATCACTTTAATCGCACCATCTGACAAAGTGCTTGGTGTAGTGTGATTGACTTGATGTTCTAGTAATCCTTTGAGAGAAATCAGCTTGAGACTATTTTCAGCCAGAGTCTGTGCGATCGCATCTGCTGCGGGTAAATATCCAATAGCTCCCAAATCTGCTAACACTGCTCGACGCAATTGCAATCTTTCACCCGCCAAAGCTTTTACTAACCTTTCCCCATAAGCTGGTTCTTGGGTTAACTTATACATCGCTCGCGCGGCAGCATATTGTACCAATTCAATTGGATGCTCTAAAAATGGTTTTACCAAAGGGATAACTTCAGTCGCCCTCAAGGTTCCCAAGGCTTCTAAAATGGCCTCGTAGGGTTGAGATAAATCAGGTTGCTGTGAGACAAGCTGCTCTCTCTGCAAACCTACTGTTAATAGCTTGATTAGGGCGGGAATACAAACCGCATCTCCTAACATTTCTAAGGATTGTGCTGCTGCTTCGCGCACATAGAAATCTGAGCAATCTAAACACGCAATTAAAGGTGATACTGCTTGGCGATCGCTTAGTTTTCCTAAAGCCCTAGCTGCGTTCCGTCGCAGAGGATATCCGCCTTCTGGTGTCCTGTCGGCTTCATCCTCTAAAGCTTTAATCAGCCCTGTAACCGCAGCTGGTTCACTTATACGAAACCTACCCAACCACCAAGCAGCATAAAAGCGCAAGCCTAAATCGGCACTTTCAAGATTAGCGATCGCTTGTTCTACTGTTAAAGATCCACCGTCGGTATTGTCACCTGTCGGTGATAAATCTTCAAATTTCTGCGGACTAGAATTCATTAGGAAGAAGGATGATCGCTTTGTTCGCTATCTGTTTTCGCCTCAGCGTTCAATGGTTGAATACTGACTATTTTGCCACCCAAGCGATTAATTCGCTGCATCTCTTGATTCATCCGGTTCTCAGGCACTGTGATAAACACACTACCACTAGAACGAATTGGATAGTTGGTTTTTTCGGTTTCTTCGCTTTGGCGCAAACCTACTACTTCATACCGGAAATTACGACTACTAGTTCTACCACTAATTTGTCCAAGCATAAATCACTTCCAAATTTTAAATTTTAAGTTTTCAATAGTCATTAATTGATAACTAATGACTATTGACAAATCACACTAAAGCGGTTTCACACTAGCTATTTTACCACCTTGTTTTACCACTCTCTGGAAGTAACTAGATAGTTCTTCATAAGGTATTACCACCGCTTGATTGACACGGCGTGTGCTAGGATAACCGGCACCAAAAACACCTGCTACTTCAATGCGGTAGAGTCTGCCTTCTTTACCAAATGTTCCCGCACCACCAAAAGTACTGTTGGGGGTAACGCCTTTTTCGGAAGCAACGTATGAAAAACCTGAAGAAGCACCAGATGGAGGAACAACAACAGATGCACTATTGCGACCTAGTTCGGCAGCAAGGCGAGAGGATTTGCCTTTGAGTTGGGAAGTATCGCTACTGGCATAGCCGCGATAAAGTTGGAAGATCCGGCTGAATCCGACAGTTTTTTGTCCTGTTTGGGTGTTAAAGCCACGATAGTAAGGAACTATATTTTCACCAAAGCTAGATTGATACTCTGCCGAATCAATATAAGAATCGATGTCGGCTTCATATCCTTTGTTTTGGTACAAGTCCAAGTGATAAACCACTTCAGACTCATCATAAGGGGCACGACCCAACAAATGTTTATAGTTCAGTTCGATAACACGAGTTTGGAAATTGTCGTAAAAGAACTTGGTTTTGTACAGTTCTGATTTGGCGACTTGCCGCACAAATTCTTGGACTGTATTTTTTCCATCGCGCAGGATAGATTCAGCACTTTCGAGGCGATCAGATGCCAATATATAGTTGTTGCCCAACACCTGACGATAGACGGCAACAATTACTCTCTCTATATCTTCTTTAGTTGCATTGGGACGCAATTCTACAGGAGATTGGTCGCTAAAAGGTTCCGTTCCTAGACGGGACGCTGCTGTTGTAATAGCCATTGGTGAATTTTCCTTTTGTAATTACTAATTGGGGACTGGGGATTAGGGATAGGCTACTAGGTATTGAGAAAACTCTTTCCCACTCCCCAGCCGCCACTCCCCAGCCCCCAGTCCCCAGTCCCCAGTCCTATTTATACGGCAGTAATGCTAATAACTCTACTGCCCTTACGATTCAACTGCTGCAATTTACTAGAAAGTTGCTCGTAGGGTACGATCAATTCCGCAGTCCCACGCCGCACTACAGTTGAATTTGGGGAAGCTGCTTGTAGCACTCTGATGCGATATGTTTCCCCACGACCACCTGTAGAGAGGCCCGTTAAGGCTCCAGAAGAGACTGGATAAATGGGTGAAGCTAGATTTTTAGCTACTTCCCAGGTTAGCCGTCCTTGTTTTTGTCCTTGGGCGCGATCGCTATTCGCATAACCCCGATACAGTTGGAACAGTCGGCTATACCCGACATTTTTCTGTCCTACTTGACTTTTAAAGCCTCGATAGTAGGGTACAACATTTTCGCCAAAACTCTCTTGATATTCTAATGAGTCAATGTAAGAGTTAATTTCAGCTTCGTAACCTTGTGAGTTGTAAAGCTCAACATGGTATGAAATCTCTGACTCATCTTCTGGGGCCCGCCCCAATAAATGCTTATAATTTAACTCGATAAACCGAGTTTGTGAATTGGAGTGGAAATACTTATCCCGATAGAGTTCTGATTGAGCAATAGCTTGCACAAATCCCCGAACCGAGATTAAACCTTGTTGCAAAAGTGATTCTGCACTCTCCAAACGCTCTCCTTCTAGGAGATATGCATTACCCAAAACCTGACGGTAAGCTGCCCGGATAACCACTGCCACATCTGCTTCAGTTCTATCGGGGCGTAGTTCTACAGGTGCTGAGTTTTCAAACGCTCCAATTCCTAACCTTGCTGCTTGTCCCAAAGCTGCCATCTTTAAACCTCCTCAGTTTTAACTGCAAAACTGAAAACTTTTTAGAAAATTTTTTTCTAGTTTTTTAACAGTCTTTTGAAAATAAAACTGCCCGGAGAGGTAAGCAACTCATAGAACTCACTTGTCATAAGAGCTGATTTCCTCTCCGGGCTAAAGAAACACTCTAGCTTAGAGTATTGATTACATAGTCGATGTATGAATTTGCTTCAACAGCTGGGTCGCCGCTTAGACCGTGGTTAGCTTTGATGTACTTGAGAGCTTCAATGTACCAGCTAGGAGATAGGTCAAAAGTGCGGTTGATTTCAGCCAAGCCAGAAATCAAGAAGTCATCCAAGGGGCCTGTGCCACCAACAACTAAAGCATAAGTGATCATCCGCAAGTAGTAGCCGACATCACGAACACACTTGCCTTTACCGCGTGCATCAGACGCGAAGTTAGGGCCTTGTTGTTGAGTGGTGTAAGGGAACTTGTTATATACTGCTTGAGCAGCACCTTCGGTCAAGCGTTGAGCATTAGCGCTCAATGCTTTTGCTGCTTGTAAGCTAGCTGGTGCTTGACGGAAGCGACCAAAAGCAACTTGAATTTCGGTGCTGCTGAGGTAGCGACCTTGAGAGTCTGCTGATGCAATTGCTTCCGTTAGAGGTGTTTTTGTCATTTTGGTATTTCCCTTTTACAAACTTTTGGTTGAAATTTTGTTTTGTCCTAATGGACAATTATCTCAGTCAATAGCAGCAGTATCTGCCTTAAGCTACTGCTGAAGCAGCACGGTCAAAATAGCTAGCTATTTCAGATGCTAAAGCGCTGCAATCGCCTCTGGTGATATTGTTTGTGTCGTTAACAATTGCCAAGGAAGCTGCTTTCAGCTTTTGAATACCAACAGCAACTGAAGCTCCGGGAGTTCCCAATGCCAAGTAGGTTTCACGCAAACCATTGAGGGCACGGTCATCTAGAACACTAGAATCGCCAGCAAAGATTGCATAAGTGATGTAGCGAAGAATGATGTCCAAGTCTCTGATGCAAGCAGCAGCGCGACGGCTGGTGTAAGCATTACCACCGGGAGTGATCAATTGGGGCTGTTCTGCCCACAAATCACGAGCCGCAGCAGCAACTAGAGCGGAAGCATTGCTGGTAATCCGGTTAACAGCATCTGCACGCTTGTTACCATCTTTGACTAGTTCGCTCAATGCATCCAATTGTGCATCGGAGAGGTATTCCCCACGTGTATCAGCTTGGGAAACTACTTTTGCAAATGCATCTAAAACCATTGCGTTAAATCTCCTACTTTGCTCGGTTAAGAATAATTGGACTCAAAACTGAATGGTTCAGCTTTTTGCCTTTTTTTTGATGTCAGCACTGCCTGACGAGTTACGAAAGGTTTAAAACAGACATCCAAGAAATAAGTTTACGATCTCCAGGCTTTCAGATTAAAACTTTTGTTAAAAAACTTAAAACTTCTGTGAATGACTGGAAAACCTGATTAAGATGTTGTTTTTTACTTCCAAGTTCTCTTTATACAATGCTGCCGTATCATTATTTATTACAAATTATTGTTATGTTTGTTAATTTGTTTTACATAACTTTACATTTTCTGATTAGCTTCTCTTCACCTCTAGGAAATTCCTCAAAGAATGCGATCGCATTCTTAATTAAAGTAATATTTGCACCCCATCCCTACTGATAAAGGTGCGCCGTGGGTTCATAGCTACAGATGCAATGGGAGACTATTAGGATTGTTGCTAACGCAGACTTGAGGATTGCGTACCAGCCAAACCAAAGCGAGCCGCACCTGCTGCGTTAAACTACTTTTTAAAGGCATCAAAACTGCCAAAAGTTAAAAGTTTGGTTAATCTCTTGAGCGATCGCTCCCGATGGTTGTCGACCACCTTCAGGACTAATAATTTGCCAAAAAATGGATAAAGTAGAGCTTAGACACTAAAAATAGACATCTATGGTATAGAAATGTATAGAATCTTGTAAAAATATAAAATATAGTTGTTAAATGCACACATTTATAGCTTCTTCCTCAATGCAGCTGTCTGTACCACCAAATCACTTTCAGCCAATGAAGATTGTCGCACTGGGAGACAGCTTAATTTATGGATTCGGCGATCCAGAAAAAGGAGGCTGGATTGAGCAACTACGGCGATGGTGGATGTTGCCGGATAGTGCCGGTCATGTTCTTTATAATTTAGGGGTAAGAGGCGATCGCACGCAACAAGTAGCCCAAAGGCTAGAAGTTGAATTTCGCCACCGGGGCGAACTGCGAAATCGCGTCCCCGACTTGATTATTTTATCCGTAGGCGTGAACGACTCAGCGCGGTTGGCGCGTCCCGATGGTCGAAGTTACACAGATTTTACCCTATTTGAAAAAGAAATTGCAACTCTTTTAGATTTAGCACAGCAACTCTGTCCTGTGTTATTTGTGGGCATGGTGCCAGTAGATGAAGCCAAGATGCCATTTTTAGATTGTTTTTACTATAATCATGCCGATCAGTACCGCTACAAAGAAGCAACTCGAATTGCTTGCAGCAAACGGCAGATTCCCTATTTGGATATTTTTGAGCAGTGGATGAAACGCGGTGAAAACTGGCGGCTTAAACGTCTGAGTGAAGATGGTCTTCATCCCAATACACTTGGTTATCAAGCTTTGTTAGAAGATGCGATCGACTGGGATGCAATACATTCAGTAAACTTTGCCAATGCAGCTTACCATTCTGAATTTAATTATCATCTTAAACCATCCTAATAATATAGATATGTTGGTGCTTTGAGTTAGCCTATATTCTCATATTTGCTATCTTCGCAAAAAGTACCACAATCTTAACTAATTTTTGAATGAGAGTAGATGTAGCATCCTTTCATAATTAATCTATAAAACTCCAATTTCTCTCTTTTCATTACAGAAGTAATTAATCGTGTCTCTTAACTCCTAACTCATCATTTTTATGACACCAACTTTATTTGGTCGTTGGCAAACTCGATTATTATTACTCGCAACAGTAGGCGTGCTTGTATCTTTGCCTTTTGCAATAGGTTTGATTGGCCCTGTCGCTAACTCGGTTTATTTTTGGGTACTTGGCTATGTCGCCGTCTTTGGCTTAGGTTGGGATGTGGTTTATAACCATCTTCAGAAATCCCGATGGGATAGGGATTGGCCCGCAGCTTATCAACTTTTAGCTGGTATATGGGAATTAGCATTTGTGTTCTGTGGAGTAAAACTGTTTGGCTTTTTACCAATACCTTTACCTAAAGAAGAATTACCTTTAGCAGTTTTTTTATTGCACTATAGCGTCGTGTGGCTAGCAGTTTTTATTAGTTCACAAAGCCTGATGCGAATTATTTTCCTCCGTTGGCGTTTCCGGGGTGGAGAGTGGTTGTAAGTTGCATAGTGTCTTTTAGAGAAGGAATAAGAGCTTTAGAGATTTATTGCGTAAATGTTATTGTTATGAAATAAATCGGTTTGTAAAAATTAATTCATACAGCCTTTTCCAAGTAAATGAACTACATAGGTAGGGGTACAGCACTGCTGTAACCTGAAAATCATCTGTAGCTTACCAAGTTGCAATCTGCTGTATATGGCGGTTTCAGTTTAGATGCAATATGTTGTATTAACGTACAGTTAGTTGTATCTGTTTTTACGAACAATAAGGTAGTTGCTATCAAATTAAAAGCAGCTATCTTAATATTTCTAAATTAGCACTTGTGCCGATGTAGTTATCTATGAGAAAAACAGGACAAGCTGAGGATATTTTTCAATGCAGAGACGCAAATTAAGGAAGTGCAATGTCAAGTTTTGATCTGGTTATTCAGCTATTTTTGCAACTCACAGTTATCTTAGTTACTTGTCGCATCGTGACGATTTTAGGACGGCGTTATCTTGGTCAAACCGATGTTGTTTGCGAAATGATTGCAGGCGTAATGCTAGGGCCATCACTCTTGGGATTAATTGCACCAGATTTTCAGCAATGGCTTTTTCCTAAGCTTCCAATCATCACTGCTGTAGGACTTAAGATACCCAATCCATCGATGTCGATTTTATATGCTATTAGCCAGATTGGGTTAGTAATCTATATGTTTTTAATTGGTTTAGAGTTTAACACCAAACTCTTAAAACATCATATCAAAAGTGCAAGTTTGCTGTCTGCTGCTGGGATTATCACTCCTTTTATTTTAGGAGCGATCGCATCTTTTTGGTTTTATCACAATGGCGATTTCTTTCAACCAAAGGTAACATCTTGGTCAGCCGCTTTGTATCTAGGTGCATCGATGACAATTACAGCTTTTCCGATGTTAGCTCGTATTCTTTACGAACGCGGTCTTGCACAAACCCGCTTTGGTACATTGGCTTTAGGTGCTGCATCGGTAGATGATGCAGTTGCTTGGTGTTTGCTAGCGATCGTCCTTGCTAGTGTGAAAAATTCTCTGAGCATTGCCATATTAGCAATTGGTGGTGGCATTTGCTACGTGTTATTTGCAATTTTTCTCGGTCAACCTCTATTGAGAGTGTTCACACGCATGACAAAACGCGATGCGGGTGTGAATAGACAAATTCTAACTTTGATGTTGATAATTTTGATGTTTTGTGCATGGTTTACCGATGTTACAGGTATCTATGCAATATTCGGTGCTTTTGTGTTAGGAGCAGTGACACCACGCGGAGAATTCGCCCAACAAATTCGCCAATATACTGAGTTTTTAACTACTTCTTTTTTACTACCGATATTTTTTGTCTTCTCTGGACTAAACACTCAAATTGGATTGGTAAACACGCCTACGTTGTGGGGAATTACGCTCTTAATTATTGCGATCGCAATTCTTGGCAAAGGTGTTGCTTGTATGTTGGCTGCAAAATTAGCCGGAGAAAATTGGCGTGAATCTGCAACTATCGGCGCTCTAATGAATGCTCGTGGTTTGATGGAATTAATCATCCTCAATATCGGTCTTGAGCAAGGTATAATTACCCCGACTTTATTCACTATAATGGTTATCATGGCAGTCATTACTACACTGATGGCATCACCACTGATTGCCTTTTTATTGCACGGTACAAGCTATGATAAATCTTCTGCTTAAGCAAATATAAATAGAAAATAATTCCAAATTTACTAATATTAATTACATACTTGCAGTTATTCTACATTTAGCTATTAAAATCATTATAATTACTTTTTCATCTCTGCAAATGCTTCCTCTCAGTAATTGACATTACAACTAAGTGCAAATTAATCTTGGTTGTATCTAACGAACTTGAAAATTCTCGATCTTTTAAAGATTGATCTTAGAGAAACCAGATAGTTAATTGTGAGAAAATCATGCACATAGTTATTCTTGTTCTGGTTGAGGTGCTGATTGTTATTGGACTTTCAAGGCTAGTAGGGCTAGCATTTCGTTCCATTAAGCAGCCTTTGGTAATTGGTGAGATTGTCGCCGGCATTATGCTCGGCCCTTCTTTATTTGGTTTAGTTGCTCCCCACATCGCAGTTACCTTGTTTCCACCAGAAACTATTCCTTTTCTAAATGTTTTGTCTCAGGTGGGACTAATATTTTTCATGTTTCTGATTGGGCTAGAACTAAATCCCAAATACCTCGGCGGACAATTGGAAGTAGCTATTTTAACTTCTCATGTCAGCATTTTGGTGCCGTTTTCTTTAGGAACATTGCTAGCGGTAATCCTTTATCCTCTAGTTTCCAATGCTAGTGTATCCTTCACAGCTTTTGCTTTATTTTTAGGGGCCGCGATGTCGATTACTGCCTTTCCAGTATTGGCGCGAATCATTACTGAAAACAATTTACAAGGAACACGTTTAGGAACCTTGGCATTAACTTGTGCAGCCGTGGATGATGTGACAGCTTGGTGTTTGTTAGCAGTAGCGATCGCAGTGGCTAGAACTGGTGACTTTGCTGGTGCTATACCCACAATTCTCGCCAGCATCATCTACATCGGCTTGATGTTGACGGCGGGACGTTGGTTCCTGCAACGCCTTGCCAAACACTACCTGCGGGCGGGACGACTCAGCCAATTGCTGCTAGCTGGGATTTATATGGGTGTGGTTGCGTCGGCATTAATTACCGAACTAATTGGTATTCACTTAATTTTTGGGGCATTTTTACTGGGAGCAGCCATGCCCAAAAATGAAGATTTAGTGCGGGAATTAGCAGTAAAAACCGAAGATTTTGTCCTAATTTTCTTGCTGCCAATATTTTTTGCCTACAGTGGCTTAAAAACACAGATTGGCTTGCTCAACCGTCCAGAATTGTGGCTTTTGTGTGCCTTGGTTTTAGGAGTTGCGATCGCAGGTAAATATGTTGGTACTTATGTCGCAGCCCGTGTCAGTGGCATTAGTAAACGGGAAGCCTCGGCACTCGGCTGGTTAATGAATACTCGCGGCTTAACCGAACTAATAGTGCTAAATATTGGTCTAGAGTTAGGGGTAATTTCGCCCTTAATATTTACCATGCTGGTAATTATGGCATTGGTAACTACATTCATGACCTCGCCACTACTGGAATGGACATATCCGAAAAAGCTGATCAGGTTAGATATGGTGCAACCGGAATTGGAAGCAGAAACAGGTATAGACACCTCTACTGGAAGTGAAACTTCCCGTCATCCTTTCCGAATTTTGGTGCCAGTGGCTAATCCCACTACGCAAAAAGGTTTAGTACAGTTAGCAGTCGCCTTGGCGCAGCCCGCCGTCGGTATTGCTCTCAATTATCGATATCCTGCCATTGTTAACCCCCTCAGCCTGATTGAATTTCAAGAAGACTATGCCTTTGGAAGTACCCCAGTTGAAGCAGACCGATTAATCGCCCAGCGTCGTCACCAACTAGAAGAATTGATTAATACTCTCGAACCGCCAGAAACTCGTTCTTGTGTGCATCCTATCGTTCGTATATCCAGCAATGTTGCCCGCGAAACATCACAAATTGCCACATTAGAACAAGTTGATTTAATTCTCGTAGGCTGGCATCGACCAGCTTTTAGTAGTAATCGTTTAGGTGGACGAGTCGGACAAATACTTACCACCGCACCAGTAGATGTAGCAGTATTTGTAGATAAAGGCAAAGAGCAATTAGAAAGTTTACTCGTACCTTATTCTGCAAATATCCATGATGATTTAGCACTAATACTAGCTCTGAGGCTGCTAATTAATCGTGAGACTTGTATGTTGCAGATATTACAGATAGCAGCAAATCATACTAAGGAAGAATTGAGTTACGAACTGCACACGATGATGGAGCAATTGCCCACCAGTGTACGCGATCGCATTGAAATCAAAATTATCGAAGCCCCAGAACCAATCCAAGCCGTAATTCAAGCTTCAGAAGGTGTTGACTTAACTATTGCTGGCACCAGCCGCGCTTGGGGTATTGAGCGCCAAACTTTGGGAAGATATACAGATCAACTAGCTATCCAATGTCGTTCTTCGCTGCTGATTACCCGCCGCTACAGTCAAGTTACCGCTCACCTTGCCTCTATGCTTCCTGAAGTTAGTAGTCAAGAGCCAACCATTAAGGAATTGAAATTATGAATCATTTCAAGTTCAAATCCTTGGCTTTTTACGGAGTAACAATAATTTCAGTACTACTGTTGTTTAAAACTGTCAGCGTTTATGGGGAAAACAAGCTTAAGGCTCCTCCGAACGTTAACGGGCGCTATCGTCTAAATTTGTCAGAGAATTTGCCTAACTGTGAAAAATCGGATACCCTGACGTTAAACATTGAGCAGTCGGGTATTTACTTAAATGCCTCTGTATTACCGGCAAACGCTAAGGCAGATACTGACGAAAAGCACTCTCTGGCAGGCACCTTTAGAAATCAACAATTAAATTTATCTGGGAAAGTTGGCAAATCAATCCTTTGTAATATTCCTCGCCCCCAAAACGATCCTCTGAACTCAGTCACAATTCAAATGCAACTTGTGGATAAAGGTAATCTGACAGGTCAATTAAATGTCAATGGCATTCCACAAACCCTAAAATTTACTGCTGTGTCTGAAAAAGCTAATTGAATCGCGTCTACGGGATTGGAAGCGCGAAGTAAACAGCAATGTGAGCGCATTGTATGGGTTTTATGGAGCAGATAAAAAGAATGAATCAGGGACTAAAGACTAGGCAATTTTGCCAATGGCGCAAGCAGCTATTTAACATCAGTCTATTAGGCTTTTGGGTAGCGATCGCCCTCGAAACTTGCACTACTGCTGCTACACCAGGAGCAAAGCTAGATAATTGGCGGTTTTCACCCAAAACACAGCAACTCGAAATCACTCTCTCGGCAGGTACAACACCTCATTATTTCTACTTAGCCCAACCCTCTCGGCTTGTTGTAGATCTACCGAATACTAAGTTGGGCAAAGTTTCCACACAACAAAATTATTCTGGAGCAATCAAAAGTATTCGCGTTTCTCAATTGAATGCAAATGACACACGCATTGTCTTAGATTTAGCACCAGGGACTGCTTTTAATCCTAAACAGGTACAACTACAACCAGTTTCCCGAAAAAACTCCACTCGCTGGGTATTACGTCCGGTTTTTTCTGGTAAAACTACTGCCGTGAAACTAGGAAATTCCCCATCTTCATCTAAAAAACAGTCTCAAACACTGTATAAACCACAGCCGCCTAGTAACTTACCTGTAACTACTACTAATTTACAAGCGCCCTTACTCACAATTCCGCCGATATCAAACGATCTGCCCTCAACAATTACTAATAACTCAGGACAGCCTTTTGTCACTGTACCTGCCCTAACTCCGAATACATCCTCTCAACAACCTGCTTTGGTTCTTCCCCCTCCTTCTTTCCCAAATCAACTCGGTAACTTGAATAACATTCCTCCTTCTGGTGTGTCGGAATTTCCAGTTCCAACAACCCCCAATGTTTCCAATCCCCAGATTATTGAGTTTGGTCAACCTTTACCCAAAACTAAATAGGGCATGGAAAATCAAACCAATGCCCCATGCCCTAATTTAGATATTTGTCCAGTTAGCAACTATTACCTTTTTCCAACTAATTCCTTCACCTTGTTGATGATGCTCACTGGATCGATACCTTGATATGGGTACTGTTCCCACAAACCACCGCAACCTTCTTTATGAGTTCCTAGATGGGCATATTTGGGAGTCAACCCGCGTTCTAGCAGCCAAGAACCGAAACGGCTGCCTAAACCTGTCCGCCGATTGAAGGCTTCTACTACAAGGACAAAAGGAGCATTACCAATTTTGGTAATCATTTCTTCATCAATGATGTTTAAAGTTGGTTTGTTAATTAAACCAACGTCTAACCCTTCTTGCTTAAGACGCTCTACAGCATCAACGGCACGGTAGAGAGCATCACCAAAGCTGATGATATAGCCTTGCGTTCCCTCTCGGACAACCTCATCTTTACCGGGAACAAATTTGTAGCCGCTTCCAAATAAATCATTGCCGTTGCTGTCTTGAATATTGGGCACTTTGGAACGGGTGGAGAAAATAAACCGCAATCCAGGCTCATGAAACACAGCTTCTACACAAGCTGTCATTTGATTAATATCTGCTGGAAAATATAACTGTGTTGCGTAGCCATCATCCAAGCCATTGTCGGCAAACATATTGTTCAAACCAAAATGGCAGGTGTTATCTGCCATGTCATCTATACCCGCATGGGAAAAGTGACACAGGACATTGGAATAGTTCAGCCGTGCCATCGTGATTTCTGAAATACACATTTCTAAGAAGGCGCTGAAAGTCGCAAAAATACCTTGCTTGCCCTTTTCCATCCCGAATCCAGCAGCAGCAGAGAAATTGCCCCGTTCCATGATGCCTGAAGAAATAAATATTTCAGGGTATGTATCGTGAATTTTCTTCAACCCGCAGGAGCCTTCTAGATCGCTATCGATGACCTTGACTTTTTCTTTCCGCTCCCCCTCACTCATGCGACTGAGGACAGATACCACTGCTTCACCAAACACATTGCGGTTAGCGCCCCATTTGTCACTGGAACCGATAAATGTGTATGTTTGCTTGGGTTTTTCAATACTCTTCAAGTATTCGATCGCCGCAGTTTGTCCACGAGATTCTAGATATTTAATTGCTAAATCTACAGAAATTACATCATGACCATGAGTAGAGCCTTCTAAACCTTCAATACCAGGACACATCGGGCGTTTATTGATAATAGCGATCGCTCCGGGAGTATTTACAGCTTCACACAGGCGACGGTATAAATCGTCTAAGTCTTCTCCGTCTCCCTGAAGTACTTTCAAACCGTGACCTTCTAAGGTTTTGGCGACACTGAAACCAGGTAAATATTTAGAAGGATGTCCAGCGATCGTTACATCGTTGTCATCAATTATCAGCTTGACGTTGAGATGTTGAGCAACAGCCAAGCGAGCAGCTTCGGCATCGTTGCCTTCTTGCTGTGAGCCATCGGAACCGAGACAAAAAACTGCTTTGCCTGGATTTGCGATCGCCACACCATTGATGTAAGGCCAAAGATGTCCCAGGCGGCCAGAACTAAATTTCACACCAGGGGTTAATCCTAGTTCTGGGTGTCCTGGCAAATGGGAATTTGCTTGGCGATAACGTAAAAGTTGCTCGGCAGGTAAATCACCATGCAAGGTTGCCATCAAATATTGAGTAGCAACTCGATGTCCTGCCTCATCAAAGAAAATCGGCACAAATTGCTCCGATGCCCCCCGAAAGAAAGCATCGAGGATAGTTACCTCTGGCACTGTATCATAAGGCCCACCAGTATGACCACCCACTCCGCTAGCAGCGCCAGTTGCTGTAAAAAAGACGATCGCATCCCGGCAGAGTTGAATATTTGCTTTTAAAGTCTTTCGCTGTTCATCGGTGAGGCTTGAATTGGCTGGATTGAGCGCTAAAAATTGGTAAGCACCGAGATCGATTGGAAATTTGGTATCAATAATAGTCATGGTTTATTTACTGAATAAAAAGCTATTTGAACACACAGCACGGATGAGCGCACTACCCAACAAAATTGTTAAAACCGAGATTGGGCAACAATTAGCCAAGAATTTTTCAAACTAAAGTCAACCAAGTACTTGGAAGTATCTGGTTTCATTAAATGCCACAATCAATACATTTAACCATGCATGAACGTGATTGAATTCAATTGAAGTTGCTGCTTCTCAATAAGTATAAACTCACAAACGTGCAATTTCAAGTTCAAAAACGCAATTTCAGGAAAATTAATTATGCTAACTGCTGAACGACGACAATTCATCTTAGAAATTCTGCGTCGTGATAAAAAGGTACTTTCGACAGAACTTAGTGCTGTTCTGAAGGTTTCTGAGGATACGATTCGGCGGGACTTGCGAGAACTAGCAGAAACTGGACTATTGCAACGCGTTCATGGGGGAGCGCTCCTCAAATCCCCAGCCACCGCTAGTTATGCCGATCGCCAAAAGCAAGCGCCAAAAGAAAAGGAAGCGATCGCTCGGACAGCAGCAAAATTAGTTTGTAAAGGACAGGTGGTGATTTTAGATGGAGGTACGACAACTCTCCAAGTGACACGACATTTGCCCTTAGATTTGCAAGCGACAGTGATCACAAATAGTCCGCCAATTGCCGTTGCTTTAGCAGAACATCCTCATATAGAGGTTGTAATGTTAGGTGGACAACTTTACAAAAAAGCCTTGGTGAATGTGGGTACTGTCACGATTGAGACATTACGGATGATTCGTGCAGATTTGTGTATGTTGGGCGTTTGCAGTTTACATCCAGAGATTGGGATTAGTGTACCTAACCTAGACGAAGCCCACGTTAAACGAGCCATGATTGCTGGATCGGCTGAGGTAGTAGGATTAGTAACAGCAGAAAAACTGGACACGGCTGCTCCTTATCTAGTGGAGTCCATTCATGCCCTGACTTACCTTGTAACAGCACCTACAGTATCTAATAGTATGCTGAGTGCCTACAAAGCTTTAGGTTTAACCATTATCCGCGATGAGTAACCACGATCTAATGCGAGCAGATGCGATCGCTGCGGACTGGGGAGAGAAGGCAGGATAAGCATAGAATTCCTTCAATGCCCCATGCCTCATGCCCAAATCTAAAATCTATCAGTTTCTTGAGGTGTTCCAACTGCTCCAGGTTGAGCGGTGAAGAAGTTTTGAGCAGCTTCGTTCTGATATATGCATCTAATATCAGGTTTGTCACTGTCCAAGCTACCTGTGAATCCAAAGGTATTCAGGCGATTTTTGCACTCATTTACCTGATCCGATGTCACCAACTTGCGTTGCTCTAAAATTGCCCAATTATTTTGTCGGATCACACATCCAGGACGCATACTCGGCTGCGAAACATAAACATTGAATGGATTGAGAGTGACGAACAGTCTAGCATCCATCACCATAGCGCTGGCTCCGTTCTGCACGCAAATCTCAGGGTTAGGTGCTTTCAAATCAATGAATTCACGAGAAGCTACATTTGATGGGGCTAAGGTGGTTGTAGAACTAAAAGCAATGCCAATCCCAATTCCCAAAATCAACACCCCTCCCATAATTGCGATGGTGAAGAGGTTAAACATAGGGGATTGGAAAATAGAGGGTTTAGAAGTAGTAGCCGATCTACCAGGGGGTTTACGTCTCATTGTTGCTTAATCACCTTCACGTCGATTTTGGAGGGAGTGGTCTAAAGTTTTCTCTCTATTTTCAGTATGCCTAGTCTTGACTGTAATTGCCTGCAATTTTCTGGGCGATATTCTTGTTAAATGAGAAAAATAGTAAATTGTCTAGATAACTTAGTATCCGTAAAGAAAGGTTGTTAATAAGCGGTTCTAGCCCTTAGTCAGAACCAATACTTAGTTTTACATTACTGAAAATACTTGATTTTATTCTTGTTTTGCCAAAATTTAAACCTTATCGTCTATTGTTTACATCTTGAATAATTGGTGAGTGTTTTCTTTATTAGATCGTTAACGAATTGTTATTAGTTATGACTCTTGATGCTGTTTGACTTGCTTAATTGGTTTTATATTTTGCGAATAAATTATACCATATTTTTGATTTTTGTCAGGCAGTCTTAATTTTAAAAATTAATGCAGTCAGAATGCTTTGATTACCAGGCTTTTGTTGTTAATTTTAAATTTTTAGGATCGGATATTTTTGTTCCCCCTAGTAATTGATATGTCAAACAATGTAAATTAATACTTAATGAAATTTTGATAAGTAATAGAAAGCACGTGACATCTCAAAGAGCGCTACTTTCGGTCAAGAGGTTCAAAACTTCGCAACTCCAAATTTTCCTAGCTGATAGTCTGACTATTTTTTGGGGAGATTGGTTAGATTTACGTGTAAGAATCGTACAAGTTGCTGCATCAGGCTTAATATCCCCACTGATATATATTTTAGCTTTTGGTTTAGGTTTGGGTAGTTCCATTAAACCAGGCTCAGAGATTAGTGGTAACTATAATAACTATTTGGAATTTATATTACCGGGGATGGTAGCGCTATCGTCAATGACAATTAGCTTTGGTGGAACGACATTTTCGATTTGTGGAGACAGGCTATTTAGCAAAACCTTCGAGGAATTGTTGTTAACTCCCATACATCCCTTGGCGTTGCATATCGGAAAAATGCTAGCGGGAGTAGTACGGGGGTTGATGACATCCGGTTCTGTGATTTTGGTAGCGCTGCTGTTGACTGGAAACTGGAATTTTCTCAACCCACTATTTTTACTGTTGGTAGTGCTAAATTGTTCGGTATTTGCTGGATTAGGGGTGATTGTGGGGTTGAGTGTGCGATCGCTCGAATCAGTCGGACTCTACAACAATTTTATAATTATCCCCATGTCATTCTTGGGGGCAACCTTCTTTGATCCTGGTACATTACCGACTGCCCTGAAAGTCGTAGTTTACCTGTTACCGTTAACCTACGCCAGCATCGGACTGCGTGCAGCAGCCCATTTACCCTTATCCCAATTTCCTTGGTATAGCATACCGATTTTGCTAGTGATTGCGATCGCTCTTTCTCTGTGGGGTGGTTATAAATTCGCTCATCAACAAGATTAAAACTTTCATTACAAACTGTGCTTTAACTGAACCTTCACTGCGGCTATTTTTATCTTGTGGTTTTCGACTCAGCATGATTGAAATGCTAATTGAATTGAGTCATTAGTCATTAGTTTTAACCAAATGACTAATGACCAATGACCAAGGACTAACTAGCTAACAGAGTTTTTTCTAGAGAAGTCCAACGGAAGGAGCGATCGCCACCTCTCTCAATTACTACTCTTACTCGTGGTTCTAACTGAGGCAAATTCGTTAAATACTCAAGTTCCTCATTAGAAAGAATATGCCCTTCAATAATCCACAAGACCAGCCCCTTTGATTTTGGTGGTAGCTGTTCTAGATGAGAATTGAGAATTGGCGGCAGATAGTACACATGACCTACAGCCGCACCACTACCAGTACTTTTCTTACCAAGATGAGGAGGTCTGACCCCATGAATTCTTGTGAGATACGTAGCTACATCACCTAGTCCCTTAGCAGTAATGTGGAGCGTAGTATAGCCAGCAGCACGTAGTCGGCGCTGATATCGACCTTCATAACCCCCTTCCAGAGGTACATACACTCCAAGAGCGCCAAATTTTTCCAGATCGCGGATCAAACCGTTGCCAGTGGTAATTAGTGCCATAGATTTTCGTCGTTATCCCACTTAGATATCTCTATTATTTACCTTGAACCGATAGATTCAAAGCATTTTTTTCGGCATAGGGCATAGAGAAAAGACTTATTTAATAATTCTCCCCTGTCCCCTTCATCTCCCCCACTCTTGTACAGACGCGATTCATCGCGTCTCCCCAAAAATAAATCTATAAATTACTAGACAAACATAAATAAATCATTTATACTATTAGATTGTGACCAAACACGCAAATTAGGTAGACTTTTTACTGTCATTCTGAGGTAGTGTTAGCATTAAAAGCTGATGATTTAATCCAAATTGGATAATCTAACTCAGATTGCTCGTAGACTGGTAAACTAAGAAAGCTTTCAGGTCAACATTGGAACTTATGGATGAACAATCAAAGCCAATCCTAAGCTCCAGAGTCAATTTAATCCTGTGCCTCTGAAAAAGCGGCGAAATCTTAAACAATAGTTTAAGGTATTTAAGGAAGTAAAACTGAGCAGCAATGTTGGTTTCATGGCATTACGTCAGTCTCAGTTAACGGATACTGGGCGGTAAAGACCGCTTAAGTCCAACTGCAACACGGCAGTAGCCAACCTCCGGGAAACCGTCCTTCGGGCGTACACAAATCGGAAAACCCGCCGACAGCGCTGCCTCCAGAAGTGCCAGAGCAATTGCTTGGACGAAAGCATTGCTGCACACAGTTTTAAACTGTAGCGCCTTGCATTGATTCCAGAAGTTACTCCTTCCCAAAGGAAGAGAATTGTAGCTGTTCTGGTGATCTATTGAGTGAAGCTAAACAGATTCACCAAGCAGTACGGACACGGTTTGTTGTGTCCCAAAAGTATTTGGAATGGTTTTAGTAAACCAATCCAAATTTCGCAGGCTAACCCAGCCTAAACAGATGCGTACAAAGCGTGTCCTCTAGAGTCCAATTCCAAGGTCAGCAAGTAGAAAGGAGAACCAGTTACTGTGTCTGTAGGTATTCTCGGCACCAAGCTGGGCATGACCCAAATATTTGACGAAGCAGGAGTAGCCATTCCTGTGACTGTCATTCAAGCAGGGCCATGCACCGTAACACAAGTTAAAACGAAACAAACCGACGGTTATTTTGCCATTCAAGTTGGTTTTCGCGAAGTTAAACCAAAGGCACTCAACAGACCACTACTGGGTCATTTGGCTAAATCATCTGCCCCAGCATTGCGTCACCTAAATGAATATCACACTGATAATTCTAGTGATTATGCTTTAGGTCAACAGATTAAAGCAGATATTTTTAGTGCAGGTCAAATTGTCGATGTAGTCGGCACAAGCATCGGTCGCGGTTTTGCAGGAAACCAGAAGCGCAACAACTTTGCCCGTGGGCCTATGTCACATGGTTCCAAAAACCATAGAGCGCCAGGTTCTATTGGTGCTGGTACAACACCAGGCCGTGTCTATCCAGGTAAGCGGATGGCAGGGCGTTTAGGTGGGAAACGCATCACAATCCGTAAACTGACCATAGTGCGAGTTGATGCAGAACGCAATTTATTACTAATTAAGGGAGCCATTCCTGGTAAACCAGGCGCTCTAGTAAGTGTTGTACCTGCAAAAGTAGTGGGATAGTCAAAAGTCATTAGTCAAAAGTCATTAGTCAAAAGTCATTGGCTAAGGACAAATGGCAAAAGACAAATGACAGATGACAGATGACAAAGGACAAATAAGAAAGATGGTTGAAAGCGTAGTTAAAAATTGGCAAGGAGAACAGGTCGGCGAGACGACCTTCGAGTTGCGCGTTGCCAAGCAAGAAACAGCGTCTCATATTGTGCATCGCGCCTTGGTACGGCAATTGACTAATGCTCGTCAAGGAAATGCCAGCACAAAAACTCGGGCTGAAGTTAGAGGTGGCGGTCGTAAACCTTGGCGGCAAAAAGGTACTGGTCGCGCTCGTGCAGGGTCTATTCGTTCACCATTGTGGCGTGGTGGTGGTGTGATCTTTGGGCCAAAACCTAGAGACTTCGACCTGAAGTTGAACCGCAAAGAGCGACGTTTAGCACTGCGGACAGCATTTGTCGGTCGCATTGATGACTTGATCGTAGTAGAAGAATTTAGCACCGAGCTATCTCGCCCGAAGACTAAAGACTTAGTAGCAGCACTTGCCCGTTGGGGAGTAGTGCCAGAAAGCAAGGCACTCTTAATTTTGTCTGAAATTGCGGATACAGATAACGTTTATTTGTCAGCCCGCAACATTGAAAATTTAAAACTAATTGCAGCCGACCAGTTAAATGTTTTTGATTTACTGCACGCTGACAAAATTGTAGTTACGGCATCAGCCCTAGAAAAAATTCAGGAGGTCTACAGTGCCTAGCTTTGACCCCCGCGATCTTGCCGACTTAGTGCGTCGCCCAATAGTCACTGAAAAGGCGACTATCTTGATGGAGCAAAATAAGTACACCTTTGAAGTAATTCCAAAGGCATCTAAGCCAGAAATCAAGGCTGCGATCGAAGACTTATTTCAGGTCAAGGTTGTAAAAGTCAACACCACCTTACCACCACGTAAAAAGCGGCGCGTTGGTAAATTTATCGGTTATAAGCCCCAATACAAGCGAGCTATTGTTACAGTCGCACCTGGGGATGAAGACAAGATTAGACAAGTTCTATTCCCAGAAGTCTAGGAATTTTAGATTTTAGATTTTAGATTGAGGAGTTGACTGAATAAACACCAAAGATGGTCGCAATTGGTTAAACACTCATTAAATCCAAAATTCAAAATCCGAAATTTAAGTAAATCCAAAATCCAAAATCCAAAATAGATTATGGGTACTCGTTCTTACCGCCCTTATACCCCCAGCACTCGCCAAGTTACAGTTTCTGACTTTGCGGAAATCACAAAAACCAAGCCAGAAAAATCCCTAACTACCTCGAAGCATCGCGCTAAAGGTCGGAATAATACCGGGCGGATTACCAGTCGTCGCCGGGGTGGCGGACACAAACAACTTTATCGGATCATCGATTTTAAAAGGGATAAACATAATATTCCTGCCAAAGTCGCAGCAATTGAATACGATCCAAACCGCAATGCCCGAATTGCCCTTTTGTATTACCAAGATGGCGAAAAACGGTATATCCTTCATCCCAACGGGTTGAAAGTTGGAACAATAATTATTTCTGGCCCTGAATCCCCCTTTGAAGATGGTAATGCTTTACCTCTCTCAAGGATTCCCTTGGGTACTAGTGTTCACAACGTAGAAATGACTCCTGGCAAAGGTGGTCAAATCGTTCGTGCTGCTGGTGCTAGCGCTCAAGTTGTGGCAAAAGAAGGTGATTATGTAACTCTCAAATTGCCTTCAGGAGAAGTCCGCTTAATTCGGCGTGATTGCTACGCCACCATTGGACAAGTAGGCAACACCGATGCGAGAAACCTGAGTGCAGGTAAAGCCGGACGAAATCGCTGGAAAGGTCGCCGTCCGAAGGTTAGGGGTAGCGTCATGAACCCAGTGGATCACCCACATGGTGGTGGTGAAGGTAGAGCGCCTATCGGTAGATCGGGGCCTGTTACACCTTGGGGTAAACCCACATTGGGCGCGAAGACACGCAATCGCAAGAAACTTAGCAGTAAATTCATTGTGCGTCGTCGCCGTAAGTCCTCTAAACGCGGTCGCGGTGGTCGTGAGTCTTAAAGAGTTAGGAGTTAAGAGTTATGAGTTGAGAGTAAAATCTAACTTCTAATTCCTCACTCCTCACTACTAATTTCTAAATCCTAAATCCAAAATTGAACTATGGGTCGTTCTCTAAAAAAAGGTCCTTTCGTTGCGGATCATCTCTTAAAAAAAATTGAAAAGCTCAACGACAATAACAGAAAAGAAGTTATTAAAACTTGGTCAAGAGCTTCGACAATTTTGCCCCTAATGGTAGGTCATACCATAGCTGTTCACAACGGACGACAACACGTTCCAGTTTTTGTAAATGAACAGATGGTAGGACACAAGTTGGGTGAATTTGCCCCGACACGCACCTACAGGGGTCATGGAAAAAGCGACAAAAAAGCGGGTAGGTAGTCATTAGTTATTAGTCATTAGTCATTAGCTAAAGACAAGTGACAAATGATAAATGACAAATGACAAAATTGGAGAAAATTATGGCTACTAATACTACTGAAGTAAAAGCGATCGCTCGTTTTATCCGCATCTCGGCCTACAAAGTGCGTCGGGTACTCGATCAAATCCGGGGGCGATCGTACCGAGAAGCGTTAATCATCTTAGAATTCATGCCCTATCGCGCCACTGATCCCATATTGAAGGTTCTCAGAAGCGCCGCTGCCAATGCTGAACACAACGCTGGGTTAGATCGGACTCAACTAGTGATTACTCAAGCTTACGCCGATCAAGGTCCACCGTTGAAGCGGTTCCAACCAAGAGCGCAAGGTCGAGCTTACCAAATTCGCAAACCGACGTGTCATATTACTGTGGCTGTTGGAGCCGCCCCAGAAAAATAAGCACGTTTACACGAATAAATTGCGTAAAGTAAGAAATTTTAGAGGAAGCATTCGTGGGACAGAAGATTCATCCAGTTGGTTTTCGCCTGGGTATTACACATGAACATCAATCCCGTTGGTTTGCTGTTCCTGACCGTTATCCAGAACTTTTACAAGAAGACTACAAACTCCGTCAGTATATAGAACAAAAGCTGGGTAGACAGGCTCAAAACAACGCCGGTATTTCCGAAGTGCGGATTGAGCGCAAAGCCGACCAAATCGACTTAGAAGTACGCACAGCTAGACCCGGTGTAGTAGTAGGACGTGGCGGACAAGGTATCGAATCCTTGCGTACCGGACTCCAAGGACTCTTGGGTAGTAATCGTCAAATTCGCATTAACGTAGTTGAAGTTCAACGAGTTGATGCTGATGCCTACCTAATTGCTGAATACATTGCTCAACAATTGGAACGTCGGGTTTCCTTTCGCCGGGTAGTGCGGCAATCAATTCAACGGGCCCAACGCGCTGGTGTTCAAGGGATTAAAATCCAAGTCAGCGGCCGCCTCAACGGTGCAGAAATTGCCCGGACAGAGTGGACTCGTGAAGGTAGAGTACCTTTACATACCTTGCGGGCTGACATTGACTACTCTTATTGCACAGCAAAAACTGTTTACGGCATTTTGGGCATCAAGGTTTGGGTATTTAAAGGAGAAATTATTCCTGGACAGGAACCAGATCCCCTACCACCAGCAAGCCGCGACCGCGAACGAGATCCCCGCGATCGCGATCGTGAACCCCGTCGCCGTCAACAACAACGTCGTCGCCAGCAATTTGAAGACCGCTCAAATGAAGGGTAAACGGGGACTGGGGACTGGGGACTGGGGACTGGGTAAGAATTCTCAATCCCCAATCCCTAATAG
>NZ_JBALBW010000003.1:0-750 GCF_036919895.1 Nostoc sp. | reverse complement strand
CGGCTGTCTGCTAAACTCTGCTTTTAGGGAACCAAGATATCCAAATATTGATAATGTCGTTAATTTCAAATACATTAGCAACTTTCGTAGCTCTTTTTCCAATTGCCAATCCAATAGGTGCAGTTCCGGTTTTTTATAGTTTAACAGCGAAGGAAACATCATCACAGCGTCATCAGCAGGCAATACAAACTGCCACGAATGTAGTTTTAGTTTTAGCTGTGTTTTTAGTAGCTGGCAGATGGATACTAGAATTTTTTGGGATTTCACTTCAGGTGCTACGGCTAGCAGGTGGATTACTTGTTGCTCATACAGCGTGGGAAATGGTAACGGTTCGTCAACGCCTAACTCCATCAGAAAATGATGAGGCTATGGACAAAGAGGATATTTCTTTTACACCAATGGCAGTACCATTAATCAGTGGGCCTGGAGCAATTGGTGTGGTAACGAGTTTATCTGTTAGCTTTAATCATTGGGTAGAGTATCTAGAATCTCTAGCGGGGATTGTTTTAATCGGGATTAGCCTTTACCTGTGCCTCGTCTTAGGAGAACCACTGATTAATAGGTTAGGAAAAAACGGTGTGGGAGCCTTAAATAGAGTTTTTGGTTTTTTCATCTTAGCAATTGGTGTGCGGTTTATTGCTGATGGCTCTATTTCATTATTGAAGTCGGCATTTCCTGTCAAGTAAAATAACCTTTGATTTATAGCAAGTTAAAAGCAAAAATCCTATAGTTCAACATTACCCAGGTGTG
>NZ_JBALBW010000002.1:0-20966 GCF_036919895.1 Nostoc sp. | reverse complement strand
CGGGACAATATGTTTAAAAACATGGCACAAGCTCAACGTTTATGTTCTTTTGGACTAGACACACTCAAGCAGCTTTTTAGAATGAAATAGCCCTGAGTGTTTCCTAATCATATAGGACTAGTATTTGATTTCTGAAAAGATACGTAGAGTGTGTTAGCGACAACGTAACGCATGATCATCAAGGGTTTGGTGCGTTACGAACTGCGTTCTAACACAACGCCAGTTGCTACAACGGATAGCGCCGGCGGCAAGCGAGTCAGACGCTACGCACAGTCGCTCTAAGCGCAGCTATGCCGTAGGCTTTACGCTACGCTATTGAGCGTCGGGAACCTCCCTTCGGGTGACGCTCGTTCGCCCTTGGCGTGCCGTAGGCAAGACTCGCTTGCCGCCAGCGCTAACACCAGTCGCCTACGGCGGGAAACCCGCCTACAGCGCTGGATTCACCGCAACGCACTGGCTCCCCTACAATACCTAATTTTGTTCAAAAATCAAATATGATTCCTATATCAGGTACATCAATAGTCCCCTCTCATCGCTTGCGGGGAGGGGATTGTAGTTTCCCCAGTGAAGGTAAAACTTCCAAACTAGTAATCTGGACATTTGTCTCTATTATTAGCAACTATAGAGACGTTGCAGTACAACGTGGCTAAAAATTTTTGAAATCACCCAAAATTATTTTAATAGCTGAATTTAGTAACGCCGTAATTTTTAGTTAATTACGGTTATAAAATCAAAAGCTTATAAAGCTAATTTGCATTATTATCGTTAACTAATTAAGAACATTTTGATTGTAATTGCTTATACTATTTATTTGCTAGACACTTGAGTTAGCTGCCCAGGCAAAAGAAAGCAATATATGCTAAGATTGTATCAAAATATAGCAATTATTCAAGAGCAATTTAGAATAATTTTGCGCCTTGCCGAGTAAAAAAGCTAAAATCTACGATTTTTGGAGATTTTTAGGTTATGACAACCTCACAGGAGAGGATTATCCCGATAGACTTGCGAACCGAAATGTCGCAGTCTTATCTGGAATACGCCATGAGCGTGATAGTGGGTCGGGCGTTGCCAGATGCCAGGGATGGTCTAAAACCTGTGCATCGTCGCATTCTCTACGCAATGCACGAGCTAGGTCTACTCCACGATCGCCCTTTTAAGAAATGTGCCCGTGTAGTGGGGGAAGTGTTGGGTAAATATCACCCCCACGGTGACACGGCAGTATATGATGCCTTGGTGCGGATGGCGCAGGATTTCTCCATGCGATCGCCTCTAGTTAACGGACATGGTAACTTCGGTTCGGTAGACAACGATCCGCCAGCCGCAATGCGATACACAGAATGTCGCTTACAAGCTTTAACTAGCGCTGGGCTACTCCACGACATTGAATTAGAAACTGTAGATTTTGCCGATAACTTCGACGGTTCCCAGCAAGAACCCACAGTCTTACCGGCACGGATTCCCCAATTGTTGCTCAACGGTTCCTCTGGGATTGCCGTGGGCATGGCAACTAACATTCCGCCGCACAATTTAGGCGAATTGATTGATGCTTTGGTGGCTGTAATCCACAATCCCGAAATCACCGATCTGGAATTAATGCAGTATGTCCATGGCCCAGACTTTCCGACTGGGGCGCAAATTTTGGGGACATCTGCCATTCGAGAAGCTTACACTACTGGACGTGGCTCCATTACAATGCGTGGTGTCGCTAACATTGAAACTGTTGAACAACGGGGACGACCAGATAGAGAAGCAATTATCATCACTGAATTGCCCTATCAAACCAATAAAGCGGCGCTGATTGAAAAAATCGCTGAAATGGTGAACGAAAAGCGGCTAGAGGGCATCGCAGATATCCGGGATGAAAGCGATCGCGACGGGATGCGAATTGTCATCGAACTCAAGCGTGATGCTTATCCCCGCGTCGTTCTCAACAACCTCTACAAGCAAACGCCACTACAAGCCAACTTCGGCGCGAATATGCTGGCGTTGGTAAATAGCGAACCCCAGGTACTCACCCTCAAGCAGTTTTTAAGCGTCTTCTTAGATTTCCGCATCGAATCTATTGCCAGACGCACCCGTTACGAACTGCGGAAAGCCGAAGAACGCGACCATCTCCTGCAAGGGTTATTAATTGCCCTATCTCAGTTAGATCCAATTATCGTCTTGATTCGCCATGCGCCCGATGCACCCACAGCCAAAGGCGAGTTAATCACAACTTACGGACTCTCGGAAGTGCAAGCAGATGCGATTTTGCAAATGCAATTGCGGCGGTTGACTGCCTTAGAAGCAGACAAAATTCGTTTAGAACACGACGAATTACAAGTAAAAATTACCGACTTGCAAGATATTTTGGCACGTCGTGAGAGAGTGCTAGAAATCATCGAAACCGAAGTCGCGCAACTCAAAACTAGCTTTGCCACACCCCGCCGCACAGTAATTTTACCAGGGGAAGGGGAATTAGACGATCGCGACCTCATTGCCAATGAAAAAGCAATAATTCTGGTGACAGAACAAGGCTACATCAAGCGGATGCCGGTTAACACCTTTGAAGCCCAAAGCCGTGCTACTAGAGGCAAAGCCGCAGCCAAAGTTAAAGATGATGATACCATTGAGCATTTCTTAACTTGCTGCGATCACGATAGTATTTTATTCTTTAGTGAGCGTGGTGTTGTTTATTGCCTGAGAGCGTATCAAATTCCAGCGAGTTCGCGTACCAGTCGCGGGACACCAATCGTCCAAATGCTACCCATTCCCAAAGAGGAAAAAATTACCTCGATTGTACCGGTTGACGAGTTTAGCAGCGAAGAATACTTGGTCATGCTCACTAAGGGCGGGAATATCAAGAAAACCGAATTGGCAGCCTTTAGTCACATTCGCGCCAACGGTTTGATTGCCATTTCCTTAGAAGAAGGCGACCAACTGCGGTGGGTGCGACGCGCTAGAGTAGAGGACAGTGTAATCATTGGTTCTCGTAACGGGATGGCGATTAACTTCCGGTGCAACCACGAACAACTGCGTCCTTTAAGTAGGGCAACTCGTGGGGTGAAAGCCATGAAACTTAAAAATAAAGATGAACTGGTGGGTATGGATATTCTACCCGCAGCAATTCTGGAAACTTTGGATATAGTTACAGAAGCCGAAACAGAAGATATCGAAGCAATCGAAACTATCGAAACTATCGAAACTATCGAAGCAATCGAAACTATCGAAACTATCGAAACAGAAGACATCGAAATTACCGAAACTAGTGAAGAGTCCATAGAAGTGCCTAGTAGTGGCATTGTTGGCCCTTGGGTGTTGGTAATTACAATGGGAGGATATGGTAAGCGCGTACCCGTTGCCCAGTTCCGCCTACAAAATCGTGCTGGTCAGGGTTTAATGGCAACGAAGTTCAAAAACCGCAAAACCAAAGACAAGCTGGCAACCTTACGCATTGTCAACAATGATGATGATGAAATCATGATGGTGACAAATCGCGGTATTATCATCCGTCAAGCCGTAAATGCAATTTCTATCCAATCGCGATCGGCAACTGGAGTCAGAGTGCAGCGCTTAGATGAAGATGATGCTATTACCGGAGTAGCAATAGTTCCACCTGATGCTGCCGATGCAGAAGAAGCAGAGTAAGAAGCAGGGGGAGCAGGGGAGGCAGGGGAGGCAGGGGGAGAGATTTATCTCTTTGCTCCCTTGGTTAATCGCCTTAGCTAGCGGCGTTTTAATGGGGCTAACTGTAGCCCCAGTCAATGCATGGTTTTTGGCTTGGATTGCCCTAGTTCCCTTATGGGTACTAGTTGTCAATTCAGCTAAAGGTAAAAACCAATACCCCCCTGCCTTCCTCTGGGGTATTGGTTTTCACGGTGTCGCCCTATTCTGGATTACTGGAATTCACCCGATGACATGGTTGGGAGTTCCCTGGTTGCCGAGTTTGGCAATCACACTTTTTTGTTGGGGATTTATCAGTGTCTTGGGAGGGATATTCCTTAGTATTTGGGCGGCTGTAATGGTTCGCCTGGGGGAACAAAAACCTTGGTTGCGTGTACTTATTGGTACAGCCGTCTGGTGCGCCTTAGAAAGTCTGTGGAGTGCTGGGCCTTTGTGGTGGAGTTCCCTTGCTTACACACAAAGCCCGCATAATCTCGTAATTGTACATCTGGGTCAACTCTCTGGGCCTAATACTGTGACAGCAGCAATAGTTGCTGTGAATGGCTTGATTGCAGAAGGATGGATGAACCGCAGAGACACAGAGGGCACAGAGAGAATTTCCTCTGTGTCCTCTGCGCCTCTGCGGTTCGTTAATAAATACTGGGTAATCGCCACAGGATTATTAATTACACTACACCTTATTGGTTTTATCTTATATAGCCGTCCTATCGCCCAACCACCAGAAGCAGCGTTAAAAGTGGGGATTATTCAGGGTAATATTCCGAACCGACTTTTACGAAGTTCCGAAGGGTTTCGTCGTGCCCAAGAAAATTACACCACTGGATATCTAACTTTAGCAGACCAAGGTGTAGATGCAGTCCTCACCCCAGAAGGAGCCTTGCCTATTTTTCAGCGCAACTTGATGCAAACTGCCTTAGTCGCAGCAGTGAAGGAAAAAGGTGTGGTTGCTTGGATTGGCGCTTTTGGTGAACGGGGAGACAGTTATACAATTAGCTTGTTTACTTTCAATAGTAAGGGTGAAATTGTCAGCCGTTACGATAAATCTAAATTAGTACCTTTGGGAGAATATATTCCCTTTGAAGGAATTTTAGGCGGACTAGTTCAACGGTTGTCGCCTTTGGAGGCACACCAAGTTCCTGGTTCAGCAAATCAGATATTTGACACTCCTTTTGGTCGTGCGATCGCTAGTATATGTTACGAATCTGCTTTTCCTGAACAATTTCGTCGCCAAGCTGCGGCGGGTGGGCAATTTATTCTCAGTTCTTCTAACGATGCCCATTACACTGCATCGATGCCATTCCAGCACCATGCACAGGATATCATGCGGGCAATTGAAACCGATCGATGGTCAGCACGGGCAACTAATACCGGATATTCAGCCTTTGTAGATCCTCATGGTAGAACTTTGTGGATGTCTGGATATAATACTTACGAAACTCATGCTGAAACAATTTATCGGCGACAGACACAAACTTTATATGTGCGTTGGGGTGATTGGTTAACACCCTTGTTGTTGATTTCTTCTGGAGGAGCTTGGCTGATAATTCGTGGTATAAAAAAACTCTAGTATTTTTGGAAATTTTTAGTGTTGTGCTGGAGGAGAAAAACGAACCGCAAAGGACGCGAAGGGAAGAAGATTGTAAAGGGTTTTTGCGCCAATCCCATATATTTTTAAGAATTTGGGATGTTCCCTATGGTAGCAGCTTATTATTCAAAGTTTAACTCAGAATATTTAGCAGTTATTGTTTGCATTCAATACAGTTTATATACATCTTGTAGGGTGTAAAAAAGTCTGCGCTAAGGGCTTCCATAAATCAAACTCCGAGGGCATATCTCCCTACTAGAGAAGGCTTTTTGTCCCAAATTATAAGAAAAAACGTAGTGTATTTTATGCAGAAATACTATATTCTTTTATGTGAAAAAATTACATTTTTATAGATATTGACTATTTATATACACAGGGATAAAAAAATTACAATGATCCATAAGGGTGAAATTTAAATACAATATTTCATACCAAATTAAGTTTAAAAAAACTCTACGAGCGATAATTTGTCTACTTTCAGATGTTTTAATAAAGTTATTAACGAAAGTCTAGTAGAAGCAAAAACATGAAAGGTTTCAGGAAGTTATCCTCAATAGCACTATTGCTATGTGCCTTTGTGTATCCGCCCTCATTAGCTGAAGCAAAGGATATTTCTTTAAGTAATGCTCGCAATGAACAGAGTGTTGCACCAGAGGCTAACCTAGTTGGGAATAAAACTGGAGAGCTTTTAATTGCTCAACGAGGGACAGAACGATACCGAACGATCCGACGACGGCAGGAGTTTAGACAACGGCAGGAGTTCAGACAACGACAGGAGTTTAGACGACGGCAGCCCGAACGATACCAAAATATCCGACAACGGCAGGAGTTTAGACAACGGCAGGAGTTCAGACAACGGCAGCAGCCCTACGGACGATACAACATTATTCGAGGTCGTTATTAATAACGGCTAATACAGCTAACTAATGGTTAGTGGTTAACCACCACTAACCATTAACAATTGTTATCTTCTAATGACTTGCTACTACTTCTCCTTCAAGGCGAACTAGTCGGTCTGCCAAAAGTTTTTCCAGGTCTTCTAATGCTTTGGTGAAACCTTTGATGCCCTCGTCTAGTTTATCAGTTGCCATACGGTCATCTGCGTGCATTTTGTCATAGCTAGCTTTGTCAATGGATATCTTTTCGATTGACAATTTTGCTGCCTTGGCGGGGTCAAGTTTGCGGGGTAGTTCTGCAACAGTTGACTGCAATTCAGCCAAAAGTGATGGAGAAATAGTCAGTAAATCACTACCTGCAAGTTCAGTAATTTCACCAAGGTTACGGAAGCTAGCTCCCATAACTTCGGTTTTATGGCCGAATTTCTTGTAGTAATTGTAGATTTTGGTGACTGACAAAACTCCTGGATCTTCGGTTGCTGGGTAGCTATCGCGTCCGGTATCTTTTTTGTACCAGTCGAGAATCCGACCGACGAAGGGAGAAATTAGGGTAACGCCGGCTTCTGCACAAGCGATCGCTTGGTGAAGACCAAACAACAAGGTAAGGTTACAGTGAATACCTTCTTTTTCGAGAATTTCCGCAGCGCGAATGCCTTCCCAAGTGGTGGCAATTTTAATTAAAACGCGATCGCGGCCAATTCCAGCAGCTTTATACTGAGCAATTAAATCCCGTGCTTTAGTCAGAGTAGCTTCGGTATCGTAAGACAAGCGAGCATCTACTTCTGTAGACACACGACCGGGAATAATTTGTAAAATCTTTAATCCAAAAGCAACTGCCAAACGGTCAAAAGCTAGAGAAACTATCTGTGCTTGGGTGGCTCCGGCTCCAGCATCTTTCTTCGCTTGGAGTAAAGTTTGATCGACAATTCCCTGATATTCTGGCATTTGTGCCGCAGCAGTAATCAGAGAAGGATTAGTGGTGGCATCTCGGGGTTTGAACTTTTCAATTGCCTGGATATCCCCCGTATCCGCAACCACAACAGTGAATTCTCGCAATTGTTCTAGTAAATTCTTAGACATAAAAGACTCCGTGATGAATGTTACAGGATTGACTTATTCCCTAGCGAGTGCTGAGTGCTGGGTTAGAGTTAGGAGTTAGGAGTTAAGAATTAGGAGTTAAGAGTTATTATTCTGCTCCTTGTCTCCCCATCCCAGTCCCTAGTCCCCAGTCCCTAGTCCCCAATCACCAGTCCCCAGTCTCCAGTCCCTTCAATTCTGATTCTGGCAATTTTTCTTAATGATTGCCTAATTTTGCTTTACTATCTAGAGCCACAGCCCTATTCTAGATGCCTTATGACGATATTGGCTGTCCAATGGAATGCACTTTGATTAAACTAGTTGTGCCCGATTTACCAATTGGAACGCCAGAGGTAATCACTACTTTATCGCCCTTATTCGCTAGACCCATATCCACAACTGTGTTTACCACGTTGGTAAACATCTCTTCAGCATTGTGGACTGGTGGGATTAGCAAAGCTTCCACACCCCAAGAAAGGGCTAGTTGGCGATAAGTGGTGATGTCAGGGGTTAGGGCAATAATGGGAGAAGTAGGCCGATATTTAGACACCATTCTCGCCGTACTCCCTGATGAAGTGTTACAGAGAATTGCTCGTGAGCCTGTTTCATAGGCGATGCGACACACAGATTCTGCCACAGATTCGGTAACGCTTAGACTCCCTGCTTCATGACACCAGGCATGTCTGCTACCTTCATCTAGAGCCTGTTCTGTCCGCACAGCGATGTTGTGCATCATCTGGACAGCAGCGACGGGATATTGCCCGACAGCCGTTTCACCAGAAAGCATTACTGCATCCGTACCATCTAAAATTGAGTTGGCAACATCGGTTGCTTCGGCGCGGGTGGGATCGGGGGCGCTAATCATCGACTCTAGCATTTGGGTGGCTGTAATCACCGGTTTGCCAGCCCGATTGCAACGGCGAATAATATCTTTTTGAATCAGGGGTACTTCCTGAATTGGGACTTCCACCCCTAAATCGCCACGAGCAATCATAATTGCGTCGGCAACTTTCAGAATGGAATCAAAATTCTCTACTGCCTCTGCTCTTTCGATTTTGGCAATTAAGCGGATGGAAGCGCCAGCAGCTTCAATCATTCGCTTGGCGGGTTCTAAGTCTTGTGGCGATTGGACAAAGGACACCGCTACCCAGTCTACACCTAACTGAATCCCAAAGCGTAGATCCAGCAAGTCTTTTTCGGTGATGGAACTAACAGGTAAAGGAGTTTGTGGTAAGTTAACTCCTTTATGTGTAGAAATTAACCCGCCAGTTTTCACTTGGGCGCGAATGCGATCGGCATCGCGATCGCTAACAATTAACTTAACGCGACCATCATTAATTAAAATTGGTTCACCTGGTCGCACCATTGCGAACAAAGTCGGCAGTGGTAAAGGTATTTCGTCGATACTCTCACCTTTTTCTTGCAAAACAAAGGTGACTTCAGTACCAGCTTCTAAATTTAACCCTTCCGGTGGTAAGATTCCCAAACGAATCTTGGGGCCACACAAGTCTTGCATAATTGCGATCGGCTTTTGCTGCTCAGTGCTAATTTGTCTGAGATAGTGAGCAGTTTGAGCGTGGAATTCATAAGCCCCGTGGGAAAAATTCAACCGTGCTACATTCATTCCAGCTTCTACCAAGCCTCGCAGATTTTCGGGTGCAGATGTAGCCGGCCCAACAGTACAAATGATTTTGGTTCGACGCATAGGGATTTAGGGGTTAAGGAGTAACCTGCAAATTTGGATAGTTTGTGCCGCAGCTACGCCCGTCGTAGACATCGCCCAGCCATCCAAAATCACACGTGCTTCATATCACTGGCTTGCTAAGTAAAGATACTAAATTACGTTTTATTTTCGGAGTATTTACCATTTCACCCAAATCCCAAATGGGGACTGGGGACTGGGGATTGGGGACTAGGGACTGGGAAAAAACTTAATTACTAATACCCCATGACCCATTCCCAATGCCCAATGCCCAATAATTAAACCACAACAGATGTAGGAGCGAGTTTTTCCTTTTGTGACATAGACAACATCAGGTCAATCACACGATTGGAGTAGCCCCACTCGTTGTCATACCAGGCAATTACCTTAAAGAAGTTGGAATTCAACTCAATCCCAGCACCTGCGTCGAAGATACTAGAATGGGTATCGCCTTGAAAATCTGTGGAAACTACTTCTTCATCTGTGTATCCCAAAATACCCGCTAGTGAACCTGCGGCAGCCTCCTTCATGGCAGCACAGATTTCTTTATAACTGGTGGCTTTGGCAGTTTTGAAAGTTAAATCAACTACAGAGACATCAGGAGTTGGAACTCGTAATGCCATACCAGTCAATCTACCCTTCAATTCTGGTAAAACCAGTGCTACGGCTTTAGCTGCGCCTGTGGACGAGGGAATAATATTCTGGCTTGCACCTCGACCACCCCGCCAATCTTTCTTACTGGGGCCGTCTACAGTTGGCTGAGTGGCAGTCATGGCATGAACTGTGGTCATCAATCCTTCAGTCAACCCAAAGTTGTCATTGATGACTTTAGCTATAGGAGCTAGACAGTTTGTAGTGCAGCTAGCATTGGAGACAATGATATCTTTTCTGGGGTCAAATAGGTGATGATTGACACCCATTAGCAGGGTAGGAACTCTATCTGGATCTTTAGTGGGAGCGGAAATTATGACGCGCTTTGCACCTGCTTTCAGGTGGTTTGCGGCTCCTTCGTGGTCAGTGAAGAGTCCTGTAGATTCCACTACATAATCTGCACCTAATTTTCCCCAAGGTAACTCTGCGGGATTCCTCACCGACACACAAGGAATGAAATGTCCGTCAATGAGGATGCCGTCTTCCTTGGCTTCAATATTGTGCTTTAATCTACCGTGGGTTGAGTCGTACTTTAAGAGGTAAGCAAGGTTATCTGGTGGTACTAGGTCGTTAATGCCCACAAACTCGATGTTGGGATTATCGATGCCAGCGCGAAGCACGAGTCGCCCGATTCGACCGAAGCCATTGATACCAACTTTCAATTTAGTCAAGATTAAGCCTCCCGTTGTGGTGGAAGTTGAACAAAAGGAGAAAGTTAAAAGTCAAAATAGATTGCCTTTTACTCTTTACTCTTTGATCCTGACAGTATCAGCAAGTTAAGGCATATTTACTTGGCATCTTTTAAGGATTGGGGCATTGGGGGATTAGGGATTGGGGATTGGGGATTGGGGATTGGGGATTGGGAAAACCCCATTGAAAAAGTCTCGATAGGTTGTTATACCAATTCTCTGTAAACTACTTGCACTTAATGATTAATTCCTCAACCAATTTCTTTCTTTGCGGACTTTGCGGTTCGTTTAATAAATATTATGTGCATCTTCATGGGGAATTTGTATTAGATCGCCCAGACTGTTCAAATAACTTACCCTTGCAACCCGCGATTCGTTAAAAGATAAATAGCAAAAGTTCCTAGCCAGTGACTAGCTGCATAATGTTCAATTACAACATCTGTTAGTCCATGCTGACGATGTTGAAGGGCAGCAGAGCGGAGTGTTTCTATGCGGCGATCGCTATTTGCTAATCTAGAGATGATACCCTCAAGCATCCACGCCCGACTAAGGTTAAGACCGTAGAAGTGGGCTTGCATATAATCTTGGGGATTGTCTACTGTGGCAGGTTCTAACCAATTTGCTGAATTATCAATGGGTATTTGTGGCAGAAAATCAGTCAGCCAGTCGGTAAAGTCTGTTGTTGGGAGGACTCGCCGCATTAAGTCTGCTTCAGCAAGTCCGGGAGAGAGAAAATCGTAGCCAAGGGGTTCAAATTGTAAGGAGTAGTTGCGATCGCTAAGATAGAATTGCCGTGCTTTATTCTCCACTAACTGAGTGAAATCAGCATTTTCGGTAATCCTTGCCCAATCTAGCATCAAACCAAGTGCAAAAGCTGTTTGGCTATGCATTCCTGTACGATTTGGAAGTTTCAGTTTGTCAATCCAGCGCTGTAAGTTACCCGCAATTAACTTTTCTAGCGGTTCCAATACAACCCGCCATTCTTTCCCTTGAGGATGATTCCACTCGTGAAGTTCCGCAGCTAGTTGCAGAAACCACGCTACACCATAAGGAAATTCATAAAAGGGTAGCCGTTGGAAATGGGCAATTTCTCCTTGAATCTTCTCAGGTGTTAAACTCTGGCCAAGTGCTTGCTTTGATACTGCATTGAATAAAGCTTTGGGGAAATGACGCAACAGACGTACCAGCAACCAGTGACCATGTACGGCTGAATGCCAATCTAAGCAGCCATAAAAAGCAGGAGTCAATTTACGCGGTGGTTTGATATCCTCATCGCTATCAGCCCAATACAGATTACTGTTGGGATACTCCCGCCCGATACAATCCAGCACTAATTGAGCAAACTGTGCTGCGATCGCTTCATTAATCTCCAAATTATCCGATGGCATGGTCACTTAATACAATTTTACGTAAAAGCGTAGCGTTTTAATGCAAAGGGACGCATTAACATTGTATCGAGATGCATTGGCATTGCAGAGGGACGTATTAACATTGTATCGAGATGCATTGGCATTGCAGAGGGACGCATTAACATTGTATTGAGATGCATTACCATTGCAAAGGGACGCATTCACATTGCATCGAGATGCATTGGCATTGCAGAATAGAAATATGAGTTAGAGCGATCGCTATGAAATATCCAAGATGTGCATCAGATCACATTCGTAGTTCTGTGGCGCTACGGGCGTTAAGCTTGAACCGATGTCTAGGACGGGCTACGCCTAATTCATATTTTGATTCACCAACACCAAAGGGCGTAGGTGATTTTCTTGTAATAATGTCCTTGTCTGGTAGACTCAAAAAATATCTTAACTAGTATGTTAAGCCCTGCTGGATGTCCTTCACCACAGATATTATGCCAGATAAATCTGCACCAGAAATTGAACTGATACGCGCGGCTTACGCTGCCTTCAACGCGCGAGATATTGATGCCGCCCTCGCCACAACGACTCCTGACGTGGCTTGGCCAAAAGCGTTTGAAGGCGGTTATGTCGATGGACATCAAGCAGTCCGCGCTTACTGGACGAGGCAATGGTCTGGCATCAATCCGCACGTTGAGCCGATTTCCTTTCACCGAGAGGATTCCGGGCGTATTCTAGTCGATGTGCATCAGGTCGTGCGCGACCTAGCTGGGACAGTTCTTTCCGATCAGCACGTTGGTCATCGTTATACCATTGAGCATGGCTTGATTCAAACTATGGAAATCTGTCCACCTCCATTGTCCGGCCACTGAGCCTAACAAGGCGCTGCAACAAACTGCGGGGTAGTGTCATGACGCAAAGAGGTTGCTTTTCCTAACACACCCAACAATTTGTCTTAATCCAAGGGTATTGTGATATAAGTTATTATTTTAAAATTCCTAACACTTCCATTACTTCTACTTCAGGTTTTACCCTCGCTTCTGCTTCCAAAAATTCAGCCACCTGAGCCTCAATTTCATCTCGGACAATTTGGCGATACTCTAAGAAATGCTCAATTTGGGCACAAACGGCTAAATAGCTACTCACTCCACCCGGATTATGCCGATACATACTCAATAAGTAACGCCAGAATTGCCACCGCGTCTGACGACGTGCACCTTGTCGCCAACAAATTACTAACAATGCTCGGAGGACTTTCCAGTTCAATGGTTTCTTGGCAGCTTTGCCCTTTTTTGGATAGGTTGCTTCACCCAAAAGCCGGAAGTGTTTGTATGTACGCTCCAAAAACCGCTCTGGCTCATACAAATCACAGAACGCCTGCACATATTCACGAGCGATGTCTTCTAAAGGTCGAGTTGGGACAAAATTCATCAACGTGGTTTGGTTGATGTTGGCCGATTTATTGCGGAGTCGTCCTTCCTTTTCTAATCGATGCCAGAGGGCTGTATCTGGAAGTGCTTGCAACATACTAAATAAAGCCGTGGGAATTGCTGTTTGCTCAACAAACTTGACAATCCGTGCGCCGGCTCCTACTTTCTCGCCATCAAACCCAATAATAAACCCTGCCATGACTCGTAACCCTGAGCGGGTAATCTTATTCACCGCATCACTGAGTGAGTCTCTGGTATTCTGGTATTTCTGAGTGAAAGTGAGACTTTCTTCGTCGGGGGTTTCAATTCCCAGAAAAACGGCTCCAAAATTACACACTACCATCAAGTCCATCAGTTCTTGATCTTGGGCTAAATCAACTGAGGCTTCTGTAGCAAAAGAAAAAGGATAGTTATGTTCTACCATCCACGGCAGAAGAGACTTCAGAAATAATTTGACATTCCGCTTATTACCGATAAAGTTGTCATCCACCATAAAAATACTGCGCCGCCAACCCAGTTTGTAGAGATAATCTAGTTCTGCTAATAGTTGTTCTGGGTTTTTGGTGCGGGGTTTGCGTCCGTACAGCACAATAATGTCGCAGAATTCACACTGAAAGGGACATCCACGAGAAAATTGCACCGACATTTCCGCATAAGCTTCAAACTCTAGCAAGTCAAAGCGAGGGGTAGGAGTGTTGGTAACATCTGGTTTTTCACCGCCAGAGCGAAAGATACCTGTGCGATCGCCGCGTGCGATCGCTGCTACAAATAAAGGTAGGGTAATTTCCCCTTCATCTAATATCAAGTAATCTGCCCCGGCGGATGTCATTTCATCTGGTAACGCTGTCGGAAATGGCCCACCCACAGCAACCCGTTTACCTCTGCGTTTTGCTTCTAATATCTGACAAAGCAAATCTTCTTTTTGCACAATCATCGCCGACATAATCACCAAATCTGCCCAAGCCCACTCTGCCTCTGTACAGTCGCGAACATTTCGATCTACTAATTTATACTCCCATTCTTGAGGTAATATCGCGGCTACAGTCACCAAGCCTAAAGGCGGTAGCATTGCTTTACGGTCTAATAAAGCGAGTGTTTTTTCAAAAGACCAAAAACTTTTTGGAAAACGGGGATATAGAAGTAGAACATTCATATTTGATGCTTATAAACCTTAATTATCGTTGCTGGCTAAGTTCATGTAAAGGTGAACCAGCCTGACAGCATATTAGAGAAGCTTCTGTATCCAGTAGCTATAACCTCTACTATGACTTATTTAGACAAAGCAATACTTCTTGAGGAGAATTATTACTGCTTTTAGATTGGGGAGGACTCTGAAACTCCGGGCTTGTCTTCAGACATCGCAATTCCCGCAAATCCTCAAACATGCATGGCTGAATGATTTAGTCGGAAATATCAGGATTTTTGCGACAGTTCTAAAATTTGTTCTTTTTATGATTTGGCAAATTGGCAACTCTAAAAAAATCAACCGTGTTATCTTCAGTCCTAATACAAGGTGTATTTGCACTTTCAAGCTATTTAGACGGGCTGCAACCCGTCTTTATTTATTGCCAGATTCTTTATAAACATCGATTTTACAAAAAGAACTAGGGAATTTTAGAATAGTGGGATAGGTTCAGGGAATCATCCCAGTTTGGCAAAAATATACGGGAGTGATTCAAAAACCCTTTTCAATCCTCTTCCCTTTGTGTCCTACCCTGCGGGAAGCCGCTCCGCGTCTATGTGTCCTTTGCGGTTCGTTTTTTATCCTTCGGGGTAAGTCACAATCCCGTATATAAATTAAACTTAGCTATAGCGTTTCCTAATCATACAAGGTACATCATAGCCCTCTCATCGCTTGCGGGGAGGGGGTTGAGGGTGGGGTTCCTGTAACTCACTCAACTGAGAACCGCTATATCAGCCTCAGAATTGACTCTGAGACTGATAGGAACTGGTCTAAGTTCTGAACTAAGAGGTCTATTCTTTTAATTGATTACTCCTGAAAGCGGGTGCAGTATTGTTAAATGCAAGCTATGCCTAGTTTCAGCTTTCAGATACCGTTCTTGCAAAGGCTGCCACTGCTGCCACGACTGGTAACGATTTTCAGTTAGCAATGTAGCAAGAGTAGGCAACTCGGTCTGAATTTCTGATTTGAATACATTTGCAAGCCAGTCAGTTAAGACTGCACTATCTTGCATAGTACCCAAAATTTCTTGGATACTTTTCACTTCTGTAAGATAAGCTGCGTAAGACTCGCCATATAAGTCAGTAAATAACTCCATCTGGTAGCGGATACGTTTAGCTTCTTTTCGCAAACTATGAAGAATTTCGCCTTCTGTTGTCAATTGTTTTTCGATATTTTCTGGTTCCCAGTTTTTCTGTATCTTCAGTTCTGAATCGACAAATTGAGTGCCAACTAACCAACCTGGATGTAGTAAAAAATTACTCACTTCTGGTAAAAGTAAATCTGGTAGTACTTGCTGAATAGTAATAGATGCCAAAGGTAGATACCTTGGTTTATCCAACCACTTATCTAATGCCTCCTTTAAAGACTTGTAAGATTCATCCTTTAACATTTTCTGCACACTCGATAGGACATCTTCACGTTGTTTAGCTAAAGCCGTGAAAGCTATTTGTAGAGATTCTTGTTCTTTGCGGGGTAAATTTGGTTTGTAATTGTTTTCCAAACTTTCTTTGAGTACATCTAAATCTCGGAGATTACCAAGACGACGGGCTATTTTACCAATATTTTTATCGCTGACTGGTTTCGACAAATCTAACGCTAGCTCAAACCTAGTTACAGCTGTTCGTAAGCGACGCATCCCCACTCGCATTTGATGCAGTGCTTCTGGATCTTCATCTTTCTTTACTGATTTTTCCCACTTCCAGGTTTTCTTAACGTGTTTTTGAATCGCTTGGTAAGCGTAATCCCCTAGAGTTTTTACCGTGGGTTGTGTAGCTAATTTCATAATTTATCTTAATGACATACCTCGTGAGGTTATTGCATAGTAACATTAGTTCAAAGTTTGTCTCTCATCTAATTGTTATATTTTTTCGTCCATGAAACTTGAAAGTTTTTATCAAACAGAATTCAGGAGTCAGGAGTCAGAATTCAGCAATGTTTTCTGTACGAGTGGCTGTAATCAAGTTTTATTGACTTTTGTAGATAATTTTAAAGAACATAGAGAAGACTTATCAGCAGTGCTGCTAACACATCAGAATATTTATGGTTAGGGTCAGATGAAACCTCAACTATTGAACGTCTATCTTTAGTTGATACTGATTTAGGCTTGCTTATCAAAGCATTAATTCCAGGAAAAGATAACGGTTTTGATATTGAATGAATAGGTGTTTATCAAAACCGGATTTTGGTGGGTGATGGTGGTGTAGTAGCAGATGTGTTTAAGCTGGAATAGGATCAATTTTGGATTTTTAAAGGTTAGTAGAGATTGCTTGTACGGGACAAGTGGGGATACACTGTTCGCAAACGATACAACGCGAGCGCGTGAATGTCAGTTTATAGGTCTCAGGGTGGAGAGTCAGGGCTTCAGTAGGACAAACCCCAGTACACAAGCCGCAATGGACACACACATCCTCATCGATCGCAATTTCGCCTAAAGTATAAGAAACGTTAACATGCCGCGATCGCATCCATTCGATAGCGGCATCTAATTGATCGATATCTCCAGCTAGTTCCACTACCAGTTTGCCAATTTGATTTGGGGCAACTTGGGCGCGGATAATATTGGCAGCAACGTTGAACTCCTTGGCCAGTACATAAGTGACTGGCATTTGCACAGCGCGTTTCGGGAAGGTGAGTGTTACTCTTTTTTTCACAGGTTTAGCAGAGGGTTTTTTCTGTTGTAGCGGATTGAAAGTTTTATAACTCGATAATAGTTAGAGAATGTAGCCAGTTTGCCAGTAGCTAGCAAGGAGAAGGGGTCATTTCCCCCAGCTAATAGCCCCCTTCCCTCTGCCTCTTCGTTGAAACTAATGATAATTGTAGTGTCAAATCGAGTGCGTTAAACTACCGCTAACGCACTTATTTCACCGAAAAGCTACTTAGGTAAAACCTGCCGCAGTGCTGCTAAAAGTTGGTCAACACTTTCCTTACGACTATTAAAGCCCATTAATCCCACGCGCCAGACTTTACCAGCGAGTTCGCCAAGACCACCACCAATCTCAATATTATATTCACTGAGTAACTGTTGTGCGATCGCTTTCCCATCTACTCCTGCTGGAATGCAAACAGTGGTAAGGGTTGGTAGTCTATATTCTTGTTTAACGTGCATACTCAATCCTAAATTCTCCAACCCTTCCCAGAGATACTCTACGTTTTTTTGATGCCTTTGCCAAGAATTTGCTAACCCCTCTTCTGAGAGCAAACGTAATGCTTCCCGCAATGCGTAATATAAATTAATCGGTGCTGTGTGGTGATAGGTGCGTTCAGCGCCCCAATACTTACCCAGTAACAACATATCCAAATACCAGTTTGCAACCTTTGTTGGGCGCTGTTGCAATTTCTCAACTGCACGCGCACTCATGGTAAAAGGCGAAGCACCAGGCGGACAACCCAACCCTTTTTGGCTACAACTATAGGCTAAGTCAACTCCCCAAGCATCCAAAAATATGGGGACACCACCCAAACTTGTCACAGTATCCACCAGCAGCAAAGTGCCAAATTCACGACACAAATCAGCAACTCCTTCTAACGGTTGCCGTGCGCCGGTGGAAGTTTCGGCATGAACTAGAGCTAAAATAGCCGGACGATGAGTTTCTAAGGCAGTCTTGAGTTCATCTAGATTGAAGACTTGTCCCCAAGGTTTGGTAATGCTTCGGACATCAGCACCATAACGTCCAGCCATATCTACGAGGCGATTACCAAAATAACCAGCTACACCAATCAAAACTACATTACCAGGTTCAACAGCATTAGCGATCGTTGCTTCCATTGCGGCTGTTCCCGTACCACTGACTGCAATGGTGAGTGGGTTTTCTGTTTGCCATACGTAGCGTAGCAATGACTGAATTTCATCCATGAGGGCGAGAAAAGTAGGATCAAGATGCCCAACTGGTGAGGTATTCATCGCTTGGAGAACTGTGGGATGGGCATTCGATGGCCCAGGCCCCAATAGTAGGCGGGATGGGATTTCTAGCGGTGTGAGTTGCAACCGTCCAGAGTCGTTGATTGAAATTGTTTGCGTCATAATCTGTGTTTGCTTAGACCATACTTACCGGATCATAGAGCGATCGCATCACCGATGTTTTAGTGAATCTGTCATTTGCCAGAAGATGCGATCGCTGCAAAGCATTACAGTAATTCAAGTAAATATGTGAGAGTATACTTATTCACTTAGCCGGAGATGTAATTATGGTTTTTGCTGGCAAACGACCAAATAATTTAGGTATTAGCAACGGTAAATTAGCATCCTGCCCTAATTCCCCTAACTGCGTTTCTAGTCAGAGTGCAGATGCAGCCCACAAAATTGCACCGTTGACTTTTACATCTACCCCAGAAGAAGCAATTAATAATCTTGAACAAATTATTCGGTCTTTACCAAGAACTAAAATTATTACCGAAAATAAAGATTATTTATATGCAGAATTTAAAAGTGCTTTACTAGGATTTGTGGATGACGTAGAATTCTATCTAGACCGGAATGCTAAGGCGATCCAAGTGCGTTCAGCTTCACGCTTAGGTCAAAGCGATCTAGGTGTGAATCGTCAACGAATAGAGACGATTAGAGCCAAGTTGAAATAATTCGTAATTCGTAATTCGTAATTAGTTGAGTATTTAGCATAGGCAATCTGAATAATGATTAACTCAAATACTACCAATTTTACAATTACACTAGTGTAGCGGTAGTGAGTTTCGTACTCTTACAGAGAAGCTAGCTAGTATGAGCATTTTATAGAGAGCGTGATTACGAATTATGAATTAAATCTGACTGGATAATATCTGCGATCGCAATATTTGTGAAAATTAACTTATTTAAAAACTTTGACCCCCGCCCCAGACTGATAATTGCTGTTGGACTCGCTGGATTAGTTTCAATAATTCTTCCGTCTTGGCTGCATTTACCGACTCGCATTCTCTGCGCTTGGAACTTTGGTGTTGACTTTTTCTTAGCCGTAACCTGGTGGAAGATGATCAAAGCTACCCCAGAAAAAATTCGCCGTTATGCTGAGAATGAATATGAAGGACATTTAGCTATATTCCTGCTGGTGATAGCTGCGGCTTGTGCTAGTGTTTTAGCGATCGGGTTTTTGCTAACTGATAAAAAAGGGTTGTCAATAATTCTGCTTACCCTACATGTCGTACTTGCAATTATGACTATTGTCGGTTCCTGGCTACTAGTGCATACGATGTTTGCAGTGCAGTATGCACACAGCTATTACAAATATATTAATCATAGTAATAGTGAAGAAATCACCAAAGGTTTAGATTTTCCTAATAACGACTATCCAGACTATTGGGAGTTTTTATATTATTCATTTGTAATTGGCATGACTAGTCAAGTTTCAGATGTGGAGACGACATCACCTGCTATGAGGCGCTTGACTTTGTTACATAGCATATTATCTTTCTTTTTCAATACCACAATTTTAGCTATGAGTATTAATATCATTGCATCGCTAATTTAAAATTTGCTTTATTGAGCCAAAAAGATGATTATTTACTTCTTTAATTCCAAAAAAAGGAAATTATATAGACCCGCACGTTGACAATTCTCGCGCTATTCGCTGCTATGAGAAATGTGTTTTTGTGAAGATAAAGCTATTGCCCGCGAATGAACTGTATGAACAAAAATACTCAGATTGTTGGCTCATGGCAATAGACCAAAAGAATCCATTTCACGCTTAATTGACAATATTTCCTCAGTCAATGTCCGATGGGATATCGATAGTCGTATAGAAAGCTAGACTATGCTATAAGTTAGGATCATAATCTGCCACTAAGACTAATTATTGTTTTGATTATAACGCCATAGACCTAACGATAAATTGTTCTTAGGTATTTTTTGATTGCGGTTATCAAGCTCAAAGTAGAACTTACCGAGATAGTTATCTAATATTCTCACATGAACATTATTCAGGTGGTAATACAAAGGATAAATTCCTACTAGCTCAAATCCTTTCTTGGGAAGAATCTGATTGTAGGTATCAAGACATCTCGCTTTGACATGACTACCTATCTGCTTATCAGAAGAAGAGCCAAACCAATCTGTCAAAAGCAACAGCCCGCCATCTTTAATGCTTTTAGCAATGTTGTCGAAAGCCTGGTTAAAAAGCTTAGAATCAACAATATGGTACACCACATCCCAGATGTTGATTATGTCAAATTTTTTGTAAAAAAGACTAAAATCAGGATCGGTTATATCCTGTGTGTAGAATTCACCTTCATACTTTTGTTTAAGATTTTTGATGATCACATCAGTAATATCGATACCAGTGATATTTGCTCCTTTTTCGACATACCAATTTACGAAAAAACCTGTACCACAGCCAATATCAAGTACATTCTTCCCTTGTAAGGTTGTTCCACTTAGACAAGATTCTATACACAGAGCTTTTCTGCGGTAAAGCCAACTGTTATAAGACTCACTAAATCCTATATGGCCTACACCTTTGAGTGTAAAATTATTATTTAGTCGTTGCTCCCAATATTGCCTTGGATTGTAAGTAGTTTTCATGCAAATCCTCTCCTAAGACTTTGAAAATGCAATTTAAATGAATACTACATGAAAACTTAGCCTTAACTTTAATATTTTTCTCCGCTACATAAAAATTAAATTTTAGATTCAATATATATACATGCTAAATACAGCACTTTGCGTGACTAACTAGTACAGTAGCAGCAGTGAGAAAAATAGTTTTGGAGTTGCTTGCTTGAGCATAAGAGGACTCCTAGTGA
>NZ_JBALBW010000001.1:0-11395 GCF_036919895.1 Nostoc sp. | reverse complement strand
TCTCCTTTCTCTAAAAAAATAGTTATTTTGTACTACATTTTGATTTTCAAAATGGGGTTAATACTCTATTTATTTCAAAATGAGAATTGCTGGATGTCAGCGATTTCTTTGACATAGGGTTTAGCAGCCTCTCCCAGATTTCCCAATGCTGATGCTGCACCCGAACGAAGAAAGGGGTCAAGGGATTTATCGTTGAGGATGTCAGCGATTTCTTTGACGTAGGGTTTGGCAGCCTCCCCCAGATTTCCCAATGCCTCTGCTGCACCTGAACGAATATATTTGTCAAGGGATTTATCGTTGAGGATGTCAGCGATTTCTTTGACGTAGGGTTTGGCAACTTCCCCCAGATTTCCCAATGCTGATGCTGCACCTGAACGAACAAATGAGTCAACAGTTTTATCCTTGAGGAAGTCGAAGATTTCTTTGACGTAGGGTTTGGCAACTTCCCCCAGATTTCCCAATGCTGATGCTGCACCGAAACGAACACCTGAGTCAACAGTTTTATCCTTGAGGAAGTCGAAGATGTCTTTGACGTAGGGTTTGGCAGCCTCCCCCATATTTCCCAATGCCTCTGCTGCACCGGAACGAACAGATGAGTCAACAGATTTATCCTTGAGGATGTCAGCGATTTCTTTGACATAGGGTTTAGCAGCCTCTCCCAGATTTCCCAATGCCTCTGCTGCACCGGAACGAACAGATGAGTCAACAGATTTATCGTTGAGGATGTCAGCGATGTCTTTGACGTAGGGTTTGGCAGCCTCCCCCATATTTCCCAATGCATAAGCTGCACCGGAACGAACAGATGAGTCAACAGATTTATCGTTGAGGATGTCAGCGATGTCTTTGACGTAGGGTTTGGCAGCCTCCCCCATATTTCCCAATGCATAAGCTGCACCGGAACGAACAGATGAGTCAACAGATTTATCGTTGAGGATGTCAGCGATTTCTTTGACGTAGGGTTTGGCAACTTCCCCCAGATTTCCCAATGCTGATGCTGCACCTGAACGAACAAATGAGTCAACGGTTTTATTCTTGAGGATGTTGAAAAGTTTCTGAGCAATATCCTCTGGTTTCTGAACCACCAATTTTAAATTTTTTAGATCATATCTATTGAATTTGTTAAGAGCTTGTCTTTTTACTCCGTCATATCCATCATCAAGGGCAGCAACGATACCGTTAATCTGCCACGCTTCTGGCTTAGGCTTAGGCGGTTCTTTCGCGCTTACCCAAGGCAGGGCGAGCAGGAGAGTCAACAGCAGGGTAAAGGGAAAAATGAAAAAGGGCGACGATCGCTTTTTAAGTAGATGCTTAGACATGTTTGAAGCCAATTGGTAATGCGCTACGTCCTGGCAGTTGAACTGAATCAACTCGCTACATTAGAGTTCAATTAACTTGAAGCCCCAAGGTTTGAGAGCCGCTTCAGCTAGTTCTGTATTTACACCTTCATAAGCCTCCCATTCCAAGGGATGCTCTTTCGGATGTCCGTCGCCGACATTACCTGCAACTTTGATTATGGGACAGTTGGCGATGCGATCGCGCTCCAACCCTTTGGGAATTGCTATTTGGATTTTATGCCCGACAAACTTCGCTGTACTCTCCTCAGCTACAGCTTCACGGATTAAACAAATATCACCAGCCGTCCCCCAAGTCGTTTGGTAGATGTGGAGAAATGATATATAAGGTGCTGGTTTGATGGATCTTTTGAGAACATGCATTATCTGTAATCCTTACACTATGAGTCAAAAATCATAAATCATATAAGTATTTTCTATCACGTTCGTAGGGAAGAAGAATGTTTTTAACTCACTTTTTGCACCTAGCCTAAGTGATTAGCCTTTTTGGAGAGAGATCATCGTCTGCATACTAGCTCTCAGAGCGATCGCAGCTAAATGCTGCTACACGAGATAATAGCAATGTCTCATTAAATTGTTGGCGATCGTCAATGTCCTTTGATAACCTCTGCAAACTACTTTCCGAAAAACATCCCGAACGTTTTGCTAGTTGGGTTTTGGGTACAGAGCAAACTTCCGTCAAAGTTCTCAAAACCGAATTGAGTATTTAACCGATTCGCGCTGATTACGTTACGTTCTTACAGCTAGAAGGACGCATTCTCCACCTGGAATTTCAAACCAAACTAGAATCGACACCGCCACTACCCTTGCGGATGCTAGATTATTGGGTGCGCTTGTATCGTTTGTATCGTCTACCCATAACCCAAGTTGTCGTATTATTGCTTCCCCCTGCACCAGGAACGGTAATTGAAACTGTCTTTTCAGTCGAAACTACTCGCCATGAATATCGCGTGATTCAAATGTGGTTAGAAAATCCCGAATCATTCCTCAATGACCCAGCTTTATTACCATTAGCACCACTGGCAGCAACCACGCAACCCCAAGGCTTATTACAACGAGTTGTGGAAAAAGTCAATCAACTTGAGCCAAGACAACGACCAGAAATTTCTGCTTACACCCAAATCTTAGCGGGGTTAAAATACAATCAGGATTTGATTCGACAATTATTTCGGGAGGGTATGATGCGCGAGTCAGTAATTTATCAAGAAATTCTCGCTGAAGGCGAACAACGAGGACGAGAAGAAGGACGAAAAACAGAAGGGCAATTGCTCATTCTCCGTCAACTGACTCGACGGGTGGGAGAATTACCCCAAGAGGTGCGATCGCAGATTGAAACTCTCTCTTTAGAACAATTAGAAAATCTTGGTGAAGCATTGTTAGATTTTCAGGCGATCGCAGATTTAGAAGTCTGGTTCAGTACATTAGAGTAGCAATATTCTTCCTCTGAAAAGGGAATGTTTTACAACACAATAATCGCCCACATACTAGCTGCCAAAGCGATCGCAGCTAAATGTTGCCCAAGGAGCGATCGCACTGATTGTTTTGCAATCTTTTGCGTCAATAACATAGTCATCAACACTGAGAAAATTATCGTTGCACCTTGCAAAAAGGCAATCACAGCCGGGTGAGCAACCAATATTGGTAATTGTTCTCCACTAAAACCAAAAGTAGCAAAGGTAACAGGTAAAATCCGCCCGCCTTCGCCTAAGCCCAAACGCAGATAATGAGCCAAGTTTCCCCCTAACACCAATGGTAGGTAGCCATAAGCAAGTTCTACAAATGATTTTGGCTTCCGATTAAAGTTCAACAGTTTCAGCAAACCATAAACCCCAAAGGTAAAGATCGCTGGGATAATTAACACTAGCAGCGATAATCCGAAGTGCTGCCAAAACTGAGTTAAATCGAGTTTTAACCCCAACCAAGATTGTAATTCTGGCAAACGATGCAGATATATCCCACCCAACAGCAAAAACAATAATGCTACTTCATAAGTGCGGGGTACATGAGTTGTCCACAGTTCAATTCCAGGGGGACGCAAGTTGAACTCAACGGAACGATGGGGACAAGCTTTTAGGCAAGTCATACACAGTACGCAATCTCTGTTATCTTCTAACTGCGCGGGATGCGAGTATAAAGGACATCCATTGGTTTCCAGCCCTTCGCCCTTTTGCGGCCCACCTTTATAACATTGATACGTCGTGCAACTGGCAGAACATATTCCTTGCTGGGCGCGGAGTTCCGTCATTGAGAGTTTGGCAAATAAACCATTCATCCCACCGATGGGACAGAGATATCGACACCAAAACCGCCGCTCAAAAAGGGCGGAGAAAATCATCGCTCCTGCGGTAATTAACAGCAGCAAACAAGCGCTGAGGTAAGCAGTATTTTCTAAATGCCAGAGTTCTTCCCATAAAAAAATTAGGGTGAACAAACCAAACATGAACCATCCGCCCCATTTCTCAGCTTCCTGTCTCGGCCAGCGTTTGAGTTTTCGCGGCCACAGCCAGAGAGATAACTTTTGGGTAATTTCCCCGTAAATCATGAAGGGACAAACGGAACACCAGATCCGTCCTAAAAAGGGAAAGAGAAATAAGAAGAACGGCCACCACCAAGCCCAAAAGAAATTTAATACGAAATTGCGATCGCGGGTTTGCGGCCCAATAAATAATATTGCAAGGATGATTGCAAAAGCTGTTGCAGTAAAACCATAATTAATGCGATCGGGCCACCAAGGACTCCTTAAAAACCGCCGCAAACGAGGATAGGCATTTAACAGATTCACCCGAAATCGTTTTTTCTTCGCTTCGGCTGGCCAGAAAATTTCTTCTGTTAATTCGTTAGCACCCTCCGCTTGGACGATCGCTCTTTCAACCAGATTTTTTAATTCCTTAAGGTTCCCAGGAAAATCATAAGACTGGAGGCGACGTAAAGCTTCTGGGGTAATGTGCGGTTTCGGAACGCCTCTAGCCCGAATGTAGAGACTAGTATAATATTCAACCTGTGCTTGAACATCAGCTTTCCGCACCCGTAGCGGTGGTACTTTAATAATGTGACCAACAAAACGTTCAATGGTCGGTAGAGTTTTTTCAGAAACAATCAGAATTCTAGCTTTACTGGGGCGAGGTTGAGGTGCTGTTTCTCCCGAACGGTTTACAGGGGTATATGTGCCAGTTTTAAGCAACTGCGTCACGGAAGGTAATAATTCTTCGGGCAATTCTTGGATGTTGTTGAGAACTAAAGTACCCTCTCCTAACCATTCCAGCAGTCCTGGTTTACCGCCAGCGCGACCGAATAAGTCTGCGCCGCTAGTTTGCAGAATACCGCAATTGACTTTAATTATAGGTTCTCGCCGTTTTGGAGAACCAAAGTGGATCAGGGCTGCTATATTGTCCTTTTCTAACCCTGGTTCCCCGAAAATATCCACTGATTTGCGGTCAGCAGCAGCTTCTCGAATTTGTTCGCGTAGCCGCACAGCATAACGACTCGTACCAACAATTCCCCGTTGCGCTTTGGTAACTAAATATGGCCGCAAAGCTACGGAACGTTCTTGTTCATAGCCGAGTGCAGATGTGGCTTGAGCTAATTCTTGAGCCAATTGGCGAGATAAAGCCTGAGCAATTTCCGGGTATTGGGTGACTAATTCCCGAAATTTTTCAGCAGATACAACCCACAAATGACATTCTGTGAGGGTAACAATTGTGAATGTGGCTAACTCATCCAATAGCAACTCCTGGAGGTGAATGACTTCTCCGGGAAGGAATCCACGAACTAAAGCTGAGTTGCTGTGATTAGTATTGTCGCATTCAAGTTGACCATCTATGAGAATGTAAAGTGCTTCTGGGGAAGTACCTTCATCCACAAGGTTTACTTGTGCTGGTAAAACTTGTTCTTCAATGACTTGAGCGATCGCATTTAACACTTCAGGCGAGAGAATTCCTAAAGAGGTGCGTTCTTGTAGCCATGTAACCATTTCTGGAGATGTCACGTCGCTTTGCTCCGAATTCAAAATTCAAAATCAATAATCCCCATAAATAAATTTAGGGGCTTGTATCATAAGTCTTTGCCGATCGGATTAAATTCTCCGTGTAGGCTATTATGTATAACTGTTTTCAATTCGGTGGAATACAGTAAAAGCGCACAAATATGCTATTCTACCGAGTATTACATCGAAACAATAACCGCTATCAAAGAAATTATCCTCTGAAAGAATGTCAAAATATCTTTGTGCGGCTGTTATGGATTAATATCTGAGAATTGAGCGGGGGTGAACTATGGCAATTTATCTAGACTCAGCGATCGCATCTGAAGCTGAAGTTGTTAAGCTTTGGGGATGGGTGAAAGGCATTACAACCAATCCCACGCTGTTGTCTCAAAGCGATACCCCACCAGAAATCACACTCAAAAATTTGGTTGCCTTGACTTCTGGCCCTTTATACTATCAACTTGTGGCATCCGATAAAGCTGGGATGCTAGCTGAAGGTAGAAAAGCTTTTGAGATTATTGGTTCACAAACAATTTTAAAGATTCCCGCAACACCGTTAGGCTTTGAAGTGGTAGCAAGTCTCTCATCAGAAATTACTTGTTCGGTGACAGCAATTTACAGTGCAGCCCAAGCAGCAGTTGCACGGGAGGCGGGAGCGAAAATTGCCATAGCTTATGTAAATCGTGCTACCAGGTTGTTGGGTGATGGTATAGCCTTAGTACGGGATATGGCTAGCGTCCTCAAAGGCAGTGATACGGAAATCTTGGCAGCTAGTATCAAATCTCCTGAAGAAGCAGCCGCTTCATTGCAAGCCGGGGCGGATCATTTGACTTTACCATTGGGAATGTTGCAGGCGATCGCAACTCATGAATTTTCACAAACAACTGTTGAAGAATTTGCTAAAGCAGGCATCGGCTTAGGATAATTCGTAATGACGCTACGCACAGTCGCTACCGCCACGCCAACGTAATTTGTAATTTGTAATTAAATATGAGTTTGTCAGATATCCCTAATCTCTGGGTTCCTCTCGCGCTTTTAGGTTTAATTATTGTCGCTGCTGTATTTTTCAGCCGCAGCAATTGATTACTAAGGTATTACAAAAGTTATGTCAGGTAAACTAAGAGAGCCTTTTGCTACCTGACAGTACTTTGGTAATAATCAACAATTGCGTTGTAGTAATCTGTCATCAAATCCAACATTTCTTCTTCAGAGGAGTCAATCCAAGGAACTCTGTATACAGGTTATGGAGTAGCTTAAGCATGTAAAATATCATCACGCAGACAATCTTCATCAACGATGGACACTTGGTACGATAAAGTACAGAGTATTGCAACTTACTTTCAAGTAAATAGAATAGGGATCATGATTCTCATGAGAGCAAGATGTACAGAAAGAGAGAAAATTTTCTAAAACTAAAGATTTTCTCAATTAAATATAATTTGGAGAGCAAACAAGGGATAAATAAGGATAGTTAGATGTGTGGTGACGATTTTCTTAGTTTATGACCTATTGCCTCAGAATTGCCGACCTACCTACAAATGAGCGTCCACGCGAGCGGTTAATGACGCATGGTGCCAAAATTTTAGCTACAGCAGAGTTAATCGCAATTCTTCTAGGCACTGGTCAAGGGCCAGGGAAACTGTCTGCTGTGGGTTTGGGACAATTTATTTTGAGTGAATTAGGCAAACACCAACGCGATCCTTTGGCAGTTTTGCGAGAAGTTAGCCCCGCAGAGTTGATGCAAATCTCTGGTGTTGGCCCGGCGAAGGCGACAAGTATCTTAGCAGCAATTGAATTGGGTAAACGTGCTTTTCAATCTCGGCCCAACGATGGCACATTAATTGATAGCCCACTTGCTGCTGCTGCTACCCTCAGTCAAGATTTGATGTGGCAGACACAAGAACGTTTTGCAGTGGTGCTATTAGATGTTAAAAATCGCTTGCTGGGTACACAAGTAATCACCATTGGCACAGCAACCGAAACCCTAGCTTCTCCTCGTGATATTTTTCGGGAAGTTATTCGTCAAGGCGCAACGCGGGTAATAGTTGCCCACAATCACCCTTCTGGGAACCTTGAACCTAGCCAAGAAGATATAGAATTAACGCGCCAGTTATTAGCAGGAGCGCAGCTTCTGGGGATTCCAGTACTAGATCATCTGATTTTGGGTAATGGCAATCATCAGAGTATAAGGGAGCTAACAACGTTGTGGGATGAACATCCGCAAGGGGATTAAAATAATTCGTAATGACGCTCGTTCCGACGCTCCTACGTCGCTAACGTAATTCGTAATTAGGGACTTCCAAATAAAAAAATATTCTAAAACTGACGCAAAAATCCTCTTAATCTCTCCTCTCTCTGTGTTCTCTGCGTCTCTGTGGTTCGTTTTTTGGAATAATTTATTCCTTGGAAATCCCATTAAAGAAAATCTTTAATTACCCTCACTAGAGTTAAATCGGAAATCCTTTCCGATTTTGTGATCAGTGGCTACGCCAAAATTGAGATTAAAATCTCTGGTAGTTTAGCAGTAACTGTAATGTCTGATGACAAGCCACTCCACTTTAGGTTTTGAGGGGTGAACGTCTCTTAGGTCGGGGATGAAGACTAATTGTAGGCTTTAGCCTACTCTGAAATTAACTAATCACGCTGTTGCTCTAAACCACACGCTGAATTTGCTAATTTGACATGAATGAGGAGAGAATCTATTAGTCAAGTTAAAATAACTTTCCAAAACGTAATAGTGGACGTTACAGAATTAGTCAAAGTTTCAATTATTCTTTTGATCGTTGCTACAGGTGTAGCTCTGCTGTCGCGACAGTTGCGAATCCCTTATGTTGTGGGTTTAGTATTAGCAGGTTTGCCCATCACTGAGCTATTATCTCGTCCGATTGGTTTAAATCCAACTCTTGTTTTAAATCTTTTCCTGCCAATTCTCCTGTTTGAAGCTGGAATCAATACAGATGTCAGTCGCCTACGCAGTACCTTTAAACCAATTGCCCTTCTAGCTGGGCCAGGGGCTGTGCTTTCCAGTGGTATTATTGCCGTCCTGTTGAAATTTGGATTGGGACTGAGTTGGATACCTGCCTTATTTGTAGGAGTAATTCTGGCAAACACTGATACAGTTTCTATGATTGCCGTCTTCAAGGAGATACCAGTACCCTCTAGGCTTTCCACCATCGTTGAAGGTGAAACCCTATTTAACGATGCTGCTGCCCTCGTTATGTTCAACCTAGTTTTGCAAGTATATTCGACAGGTTCACTCACGTTACTACAAGGAATCGAACAACCGCTATTTATCTCTCTAGGAGGCTGCCTCGTAGGATTAGTCTTAGGCTACTTGAGCATACCTGTATTCGCCCGTTTGGACGATCCCCTTAGCAGTTTATTGCTGACGGTAGCAGTTGCATTAGGCACTTTTCAGATTGGAGATTTTCTAGATGTATCAGGTGCTGTGGCCGTAGTTGTAGCTGGATTAATTTTCGGGAATTTTGCTCTTTCTGGCAATACTTCTGCTTCTAGTCGCATTACCTTGTTGAGTTTCTGGGAATATGCCAGTTTTACTGTCAACACCTTTATTTTTCTATTGATTGGTGTAGAAATAGACTTGGTAACGCTCTTGAGGAGTTTACCAGCAATTATACTTGCAGTTTTGGCCTATCAAGTCGGGCGAGTTCTTACAGTCTATCCTTTGCTAGCAGGGATTCGTTGGATTGACCGCCCAATTCCTCTCCGCTGGCAACATTTACTGTTTTTAGGTAATATTAAAGGCTCACTCTCAATGGCTCTGGCATTGAGCTTACCCACTACATTACCAGGGCGAGAAGTCCTCATAGCTATAGTTTTCGGTAGTGTGCTGGTGTCGTTAGTCGGACAGGGTTTAAGTTTACCTTGGGTAGTAAAACGTTTGAAATTATCTAAATTTTCAGAAATTCAACAACAGGTTGAAGAATTGCAAGCCCAGTTGATAACAGGTAAAGCAGCACAAGATGAATTAGATAGCTTGTTGAAATCAGGGGTGTTGCCAAAAGCCGTTTATGAAGAGATGCGTTCAGCTTATCAGGTACGAATTGCAGGTGCAGAAAAGATACTGCGAGAACTTTATAATCGTCGTCCTGACGAGTTGGACGGCAAAAGTCGCAATAGTGCTAAACTTGATGCCATTCGCCGACGTTTACTGCTGGCAGAAAAAGGAGCGCTCAATGAGGCAATGCGGAAGCGAATTCTCTCTGAAGAAATTGTGCACGGACGGATACAAACTCTTGATGAACAATTGCTGAAACTAGAAGATGATTAAGTAGTTGTTGAGTATGGGGTATGGTGCATAAAAAGAGATATTTTTATTCCCTGGCTTCCCCATTCAGATGTATAAATTTGGCGAGAACTTATTGCAAATATGTCTGAAAAATTTCATGTCCGTTTCGATGATAATTACAATTCTACCTATAACAAAATGCACTTTTTTAAGATTTATATTTTAAAGGCGATCGCTTATTTTTAATCACCCTACCAGGACTGATAAAAGAAATTCCTTGCTGAAAGTCAGTACCAATCATCACTGCTTCCACTACAGGCTCAGATATTTCTGTTTGAGCTACCCACTCGACAATAAAATTTGCTCCTAAACCTCCACTGGTGTCATTTCTATTCACAAAAAAAGTTGTAGAAGCTAGTGCCTCAAGTTGAATAGGTTGCTCCAAATACTGTTTCACTAATCTCCCCTCTGAGTTATAGTAGCGCACAGCAGTAATGATGATGGGATTGGTCAAATCTGTATTCCGAATACTGAGCGTAACTGCTAACTCAAAAATCTCCTGTCGATTGTGATGATAGATATGTGAATAGACAGGTACATAAATAGTTTGACCGCTAGCTATCTTAAAATTATTATCCAGCGTCACTACTTTTTGAACTGGGGTAGCTTGAGTAGCATCGGGTTGTGACTTGGATGGAATATTAGCTGATTGACAAGATGCCAGAAAAATAACAGCGAGCGCTAAATAAATATGTAGATACGGCTTCATCAAAACTATTTACACCCATTTTTCATCAGTGTATAGCTAACCACACATAATAAAAAATTTAGGTAGGGACTGCGCTCAACATCTTTGTTGAATAAAATCAATGACTTGATGCAAACATCCTGGTTTAGTTACAATCAGTACAGTTGAATGAGGTTCCAGCATTGTACTGCCGTTAGGAATCATCAAATCTTCGTGGGGATGGGCTTGGTAGCCAATAATTAGCGAACCACTAGGAAATCGTGAATCTTGAGCGATTTCGGCAACGCTACGACCCGCAACATAGCAATTGTTGGGGATGGAAAGCTTCAGAACCTCAATCTGTCCCTGCTCAAAATGCATCATTGATTCCACTTGTGGATACTCAATGGCATTCACCATTGTTGAAACTGAGAGTTCAACAGTACTGATAATATGGTTGGCTCCAGCTATCCGCAGTGGTTCGGCAAAATCAGGGTGGCGCATCCGGCTTAAAATATGGGTTACACCGTAGTGTTTAGCAAGAGTTACCATTGCCAAGTTTAAGGCATCACTTCTCAGAACCGCTGCCAAGGAACCGGCTTTGCGAATCCCAGCTTCTAACAATACTTCTGTACTCACAGCACTGCCTTCAAAAGCCATTGCTCCCACTTGTTCACGGGCGTAGCGGCAAGCAATAAGATCAATATCAATTACAGCAACAGTATGTCCTAGTTCTACCAGCTTTTGCGCCAAACTTAAGCCTACTAAGCCTGCTCCACCAATTAGTACGTACATAGCTCTTCTTTGTGCTCTCTTCGAATTCCTATTCCGCTTTACAACTTAGCAAAGGAATGTAACGCTGTTTATTAAATTTAGCTGCGTAGCAGCTTACTACTTGCTTATTTCGGAAAGTGATAGAAGAGGGATAACTAAATGAAAGAGTGAAAGTCCAAAAAAATAATACAAACTAAAAGCCTCCTCATATTGAAAATGAGGAGGCTTTTAGTTTGTATTAGTATGCCTGGCATCGAGCTATTTTTGCGTAGGGCTACCCCTAAACTATCGTTGCCGCAACAGCGTTTCAC